>JAJCZO010000389.1 GCA_029262355.1 Deltaproteobacteria bacterium | reverse complement strand
GGTACCGCAATCGCTACATCGAGACGCCGCTCTACACGCAGGGGGTCGACTTCACAGACGGCGGCCCGCCGGTCGGCGGCAACAACCAAAGCAATGTGAGTGTCATCCACCACGGCGGGAAGCTCCTGACCTCGGGTGAGGTTGGCGCGCCGTATCAGATCGACCCGCGCGACCTGAGCACGATCGGTGTCCAGGATTTCGCCGGCAAGCTCAATACGTCGTTCACGGCGCACGCGAAGATCGATCCGGCGACGGGCAACATGCACTTCTTCGGCTACTGGTTCGTGCCGCCGTACTTGACCTACCACGTTGCGAATCCAGCTGGTGACATCATTCACAGCAGCAACATCGAGCTTGGCGCGAATTCGATGATTCACTCGTTCGCCATCACGGAGCGTGACGTCATCTTCTGGGATCTGCCGGTCTTATTCGATTTCGACATCGCGGCGAGCGGCGACGACTTCCCGTTCTCGTGGAACGACGACTACGGGGCGCGCATCGGTGTCATGCCGCTGGGCGGTACCGGGGACCAGATCCGCTGGGTGGAGATCGAGCCGTGCTACGTCTTTCACGAGCTGAACGCGTTCCGCGACGGTGACGAGGTCGTGATCGACGTGAGCCGCTTCGATCGAATGATGGACGGAGAGCGGTTTGGCGACACCCGCAGCGCTCTGTATCGCTGGAGCGTGAACACGGCCGGCGACTCGCTAAGCTTCCGCGACGAGGTTCTGATCGAGCGGCCGCTGGACTTCCCGGTCCACGACCGCCGGTTCACGGGGCGCCGCAACCAGCATGGTTGGTTCACGACCTTCCGCGACCACCCGGACACGGTGAACACCGGGGGCGTTCTCCACCTCGACCGCCGAAGCGGTGATGCGCTCGCGTGGGATCCCGGGCCCAATCGGCACATCGGCGAGGCCTTCTTCGTCGCGGGAGGGGCGGCCGAAGGCGAAGGCTGGCTCCTGGCCTACACCTACGATCATGCTCGAAATGAAAGTACGTTCGTTGTCCTCGACGCGCAGAACGTCGTGCGCGGGCCGATCGCGGAAGTCGCTCTGCCGCAACGGGTGCCGTACGGGTTCCACGGAGTCTGGGTGCCGGATGGGGCCTGAGGTCGAGGCGGGGTCGTGGGTGTTCGGTCCGGGCAAGAAGCGCTGAAGCACCGACGGCGCCCCCACCTGCCCGGTGCCTCGGATACACGGGACTAGGAAGCGGGTGCCAGGCTGTCGTCCTCACCGGCGTCGAGCTCGTCGGACGCGACGTCGTCGTACACGGTCGCAAGCGCTAGGCCTGCGAGGATCATCGCTGGGACGACGCCGACGATCAGAAGGAGAAGCCCCAGCAGGAGCAGGGGGGCGGATAGAGCCTCGACACCCAGGATCGTCAGCTGGACCGGCTTCGTACGTGCCCAGCTCTCACCCAGGACTTCGATCGGGCCCATCCCCTCGTCGATGAGGAGATACGGCACGAAGCTCAGCCGGACGGCAGCGAAGATCGGTAGGACGACGAGGAGGGCTGCACCCAGAAAGGCCAAGGGCGAGGGCTTGTCGCCGATGAACGCGATTCCCATCGCTCCGACCAAGGGCAGTGCCGAGATCATGAGCACGATCGGCAAGAAGACCGCCGCGGCGACCGCGGAGAGGTAGCCGCGTTGAAATGGCGCGAAGAGGTCTCCGACCTCGGGTACCTGGCCCCGGATCGCGATCAGGAACGTGTACGAGAGACCGAACGTGAGCGGACCCACCACCAGGACTTGGTACAGGGTACCGAGGACGCCGCCGACGTCACCCAGGGACTCGCCGCCATTAGCCGGGAGCTGCAGGACGACGAATAGGAACAGAATCAGGATGAGTCGCCCTGGCTGCGCCTTGAGCGTGTCTGCGCCGTGCGAGTAGGCGCCCACAACCGTCGGTCCGTCGTCGTCGTGTGTCTCCGTCTCCATCCTGCCCTCCCGCGCCGTTGCGGTGCCGTATCAATACGATCGTGAAATCGGAAGCCCCGGTCCAGTCCGGAATCTCGCGCCTACGGGGCCGGTATGCGAAGATCGATCGATGGCACGCAAGGCCGCGAAGAAGAGCGCCACTCGAGCGCAGAAGACACCCCCGAAGAAGCGCTCCACGCCTGCCTCTGGGCGCCCTGCGCCTCGGGCCAAGGCGCTCGTGCGCACGAGGGCGGCACCGGTGCGCAAGGCCGCTCTCGAGCGGACCACCCGTGAGACGAGTGTCTTCGTCGAGCTCGCGCTCGACGGATCGGGCTCGTCGACGATCTCGACGGGCGTGCCGTTCCTCGACCACATGCTCGAGTTGTGGAGCAAGCACGGGTTCTTCGATCTGGTGGTTCGCGCCACGGGCGATCTCGAGGTCGATCAGCACCACACGGTCGAAGACGTGGGGCTCACGCTTGGGCAGGTGTTCCGCGAGGCGCTCGGCGACAAGATCGGCATTCGTCGCTTCGGGCAGTCGTCGGTTCCGCTCGATGAGGCGCTCGTTTCGGTCGTCGCGGATCTCTCCGGTCGTCCCTATCTCGTCTACGAGCTCGACCCGGGTCAGGAGCGGGTTGGCGACTTCGACACCGGCCTCGTGCACGACTTCCTGCTCTCGTTCATCAACGAGGTCAAGATGAACTTGCACATCGACTGCATTCGCGGCCGGAACCCGCACCACATGATCGAGGCGATGTTCAAGGGGCTCGGCCGTGCGCTCGACGCCGCTACCCAGTTCGATTCGCGGGTGACGGGAGTGCTGTCGACAAAAGGCGCGCTGTGATCGCGATCGTCGACTACGGAGTCGGCAATCTGAGAAGCGCGCAGAAGGGGCTCGAGCGAGCGGCCGCAGAGGAGGGCCTCGCTCTCGAAGTGCGTGTGACGCCGACCGCTGCAGACATCGAACGGGCACGCGCCGTCGTGCTGCCGGGTGTCGGGGCGTTCGCGCACTGCATGGGGAGCTTGGCGGAGGCAGGGTTGAACGAGGTGGTGGTCGATGCAGCGGCATCGGGTCGTCCGTTCTTCGGGATCTGTGTGGGAATGCAGATCTTGTTCGACGAGAGCGAGGAGTTCGGGCGGGTCGCGGGCCTGGGCGTGTTGCCGGGGCGGGTCGTCAAGTTCCGCTCGAAGAGCGTGAAGATCCCACACATGGGCTGGAATGGCCTCCGGATGCGTACCCCGAGCCCGATGCTCGCGGGTATCGACGAGGGGACCTACTACTACTTCGTCCATTCGTTTTACGCAGAGCCGACCGAGCCGGAGCTTCTGGCGGCCACGGCAACCTACGGCGACGAAGAGTTTGCTGCGGCGGTCGGTCGAGACAACGTGTTTGCCACGCAGTTTCATCCGGAGAAGAGTCAGGAGGCTGGCATCCGCCTGTTGCGCAACTTCGTGCGGAAAGTAGGGGCGCCGTGAGCACGTTCGAGATCATTCCGGCGATCGATTTGCGCGGCGGGCGCTGCGTGCGGCTCCTCCAGGGCGACTTCGAGGCTGAGACGACGTACGGAGACGACCCGGTCGCGATGGCGCAGCGCTGGGAATCAGAGGGTGGTCAGCGTCTTCACGTCGTCGATCTCGACGGCGCGGCTCGGGGCGAGCGCGCACACGGTTCGGTCATCGCTGAGATCTGCGCGGCCTTGCGCATCCCAGTCCAAGTTGGCGGTGGGCTTCGCGACCTCGACGCGATCGCGGGTGTTCTCGACGCCGGGGCGGACCGGGCGATCTTGGGGACGGCCGCGGTGAGGGATCCGTCGCTCGTCGAGCGGGCGTGCGCGCGTTTTCCGGGGCGTGTGGCCGTGGGCATCGACCAGCGCGACGGGAAGGTCGCTACCGCGGGCTGGCTCGACGAAGCGGCGACCACGCCTCTGGACGTCGCCAGGTGCGCGGATGCGGCCGGAGCGGCCGCGATCGTCTTTACCGACATCCGCCGCGACGGAACGGGGCAGGGCGCAAATCTCGCTGCGACGGTAGAGTTCGCTTCGGCCCACGGAGTGCCGGTCATCGTCTCGGGTGGCGTCGCAACCATCGAGGATGTGCGCCTCGCGCGCGCCGCCTTCGAGAACGGCGCGAACCTGTCCGGGGTGATCATCGGGCGTGCCCTCTACGAGAACGCGGTCGACCTGGCGGAGGCCGTTCGCGTCGGTCGAGGAGAGCCCTGATGCTCGCGCGCCGGATCATCCCGTGCCTCGACGTGAAGGCTGGGCGCGTCGTGAAGGGTATTGGGTTCGTTGGCCTGCGCGACGCGGGCGACCCCGTCGAGGTCGCGACGCGGTACGACGAAGAGGGTGCAGACGAACTCTGCTTCCTGGACATCACTGCTTCCCACGAGGAGCGCGGGATCTTGTTGGACGTTGTGCGAGAGACGGCCGAACGCTGCTTCATGCCGCTCACGGTCGGCGGGGGTGTACGAACCGAGGAGGACATCCGGATTTTGCTTCGCGCGGGCGCGGACAAAGTCTCGATCAATACAGCCGCCGTATCCGAGCCTGAGCTCGTGACCCGCGGTGCCGAACGCTTTGGTACCCAGTGCATCGTCGTTGCGATCGATGCCAAGCGCATCCCGGGCGAAGATCGCTGGGAGGTCTTCACGCACGGCGGTCGGCGGCCTACGGGTCTCGATGCGGTGCAGTGGGCGCGGCGGTTGACCGACGGGGGCGCCGGCGAGATTCTGTTGACCAGCATGGACGGTGACGGAACGCGGGACGGCTACGATCTCGGGCTCACGCGGGCCGTGTCTGATGCGGTCGGAGTTCCGGTCATCGCGTCCGGCGGTGCCGGGACCCTTGCCCACCTGCACGACGCGCTCGTCGACGGGCATGCGAGCGCCGTGCTGGCCGCATCGATCTTTCACTACGAAGAGTACTCGATCGAGCAGTGCAAGGAGTTCTTGCGCGACCGGGGTGTTCCCGTCCGTCCATGATCTCCCACGGAGACGCGCCGGCCGCGCTCGACGCCGAGGCGGCGAATCGACTTCGAATCCGCGCGATCTCGATTTCTCTGGTCGTCGGCGGACTTCTTCTCGGCGTGAAGTACGTCGCGTACCTGGCGACCGGATCGGCCGCGATCCTGTCTGACGCGCTCGAGTCGATCACGAACGTCGTCGGGGCGACGTTCGCCCTCGGGGGAGTTCTCTTCGCTAGGCGCCCCGCCGACGCGGGCCACCCCTACGGCCACGGCAAGATCGAGTACATGAGTGCGGTCTTCGAAGGAGGACTGATCTCTTTCGCCTCCGTCTTGATCATCTGGTTTGCGATCCAGGAATTCGTGGTTGGCGCGCAGGTAGAGAAGCTCGACTTCGGTCTTCTCCTCTCGGTCGGGGCGGGGCTGGTGAACCTGGGGCTTGGGATGTACCTGGTGCGGGCCGGTGAGAAGACGGGTTCCATCACGCTGATCGCGGATGGTCGGCACGTGCTCTCGGACTTCAAGACGAGCATCGGGGTCGTGGTCGGCCTGGGGCTCGTTCGGGTGACGGGCATGGCGGTCTTCGACCCGCTCACGGCGCTGGCCGTCGGGTTGAACCTCGGGTGGACGGGCGCCGCCCTCGTGCGGCACGGCGCCGGAGGCCTACTGGATGAGGAAGACACGGAACTTCTCGAGCGGATCGTTGCGGCCTTCGATTCGAGCGCGTTCCCCGGAATCATTCGGGTGCATCATCTGCGCGCCATCCGTTCGGGCGCGGTGACGCACGTGGATGCTCACCTGATCGTGCCGGAGTATTGGACGGTGGAGACGGCGCACGAGGCGGTGAACGCGTTTGAGGCTGCCGTTCTACGAGCCGGATCCGTCGACGGAGAGATCGTATTCCATACCGATCCCTGCCGGCGTGAACCCTGCCGCGTCTGTGACGTGGCCGATTGCCCGATCCGGCGGTTCCCGTTCGAGAGCCGCCCCCCGCTGACGCTGGAAGAAGCCCGATCGATCGAGCCGCTGGCGTAGGCTCCAGATCTCCGGGCGCTAGATCAAGGCGCGCACAGGATCACGGCGGTTTTCCCCTTGGGGACGATCACGTCCTTGAGCTTGGCGCGCACGACGATCTGCTCGGCGCCCGCGGACGCGCCGAGTGTCCGTTTTCCGAAGCTTCGGTACTCTGCCCCCAGAGCGAATCGATCGGTAGGGGGAGTGTCGCTCTTGCCGAGGACGATGGTCGTCGCCGCACCGTGACGGAGGATCGCCTGCTTGTGGCTTCCTCCCTTGAATTTCGTGCTCACGATGAGGTCGCTCGTGTCCGTCAATCGGAAGGCCTGGATGGCCTTGACGATGCCGCCGGTCGTGGCTTCGATGCCACCTACGAGAACTTCGGTGGTGATGGCGACCCCATCCCACCGGAAGAGCCCGTGCTTGCGGCTGCTTCCGTCGAGCTTTGCGAGGAATGCGATTTCACCGAGGCCGTTCACGCTCGGAGTTCCGATGACGTCGTCGTAGATGGCCCCCGGTACGGGACTGGGGCTTGACGTGAGCGCGACCTCGGTGAGCGTTCCGGCCAGCAGGTGATAGATCCCCTCGAGCGACGTCTCTGACGCATCGTCGCAGTCGACCTTGGAGTTTGCGCGCACCGCGAACTGCCCACCGCCCGCGAGGGCCGCGTGCTTGATGGTACAGAGCGTTCGGCCCGGGGGCATCGTCACAGGTGCGCCTTCGGCGACGGCGGTAGTCGTGGTGCCGCTTGCGAGATCGTGTTGAAAGACGCCCTTTGGCCCGCCCGTCGTCGTTGCAACGAACGAGACCTGGCCATCCGTGGTCACGTGGCCGACTTCGAGGATCTCATCGAACGTTCCACCGATGGGAGCGGCGCCGCCCTGGCGCACGGCGATGGCCAGCGGCATCGAGGCTCTGCGCACGAGGAGCGCCTGTCCCTGGCTCTCGAGGCCGGCGCGAAACGCGAGGTCTCCCGCGTCGTTCATCGACATGTCGGAGAACGGCTTCTTTTTGAAGGTCGCCCCGCCCGGGGCGGGGCCGGTGCCCGATGCGACGATCTCGTCCGCGCCGCTCGCCGGATAGATGTACAGCCGATGGCGCGACCCGGAGGGGCGGGCGACGAACACGACGTCGCCGCTGGCATTGACCGACATGTCGTCGGAGAATCGGTTTCCGAACGGGAAGCCGGCCGGGTCGAGGTCGTTGCGCACGACTACGGTCGAGCACGTGGCGCTGGCCGCGTCCGCCGGTGAGGTGAGGATGAGGAGCGCGAGGAAGAGGAGGATGAGCATGCGGGACTCTCACCGCAATTCGCGCACACTGGCAGGTCGTGGGCAACCCGCGCAGACGCCATGTCGTGTGGGCGGAGTCCGTGTGGCGCAGGTTTTCTGTTGACAGGGGCCGCCCAGGCCGGACAGGTTATGCGTGGAAGAGCACCATTGCGTTCCACACACCAGAAGCGAGGAAAACCATGAAGTTCACGCGTTTGGCCCCGGTCGTTTTCGGCCTCGTATTGATCCCGTTCACCGCGTCCGCGGTCGACGTTCTGATGCCTGGGCGTACCGGCCTGGTCCGATTCGGCGAATTGTCGGGCGTCCTAAAGAGCCAGAAATCGATCTCGAAGCCCGTGAAGGGCGTGAGCTTCCCGTTCCCTGCTCCTGGGAGCGCGGACGACCCGCGGATCGCTGGCGGCACCTATCGGCGTTGCATCATAGGGCAGGCCGGTCCGTGTGAGAAGATCCCGCTCGTCGCTGGCCAATGGGTGGGTCTGGGGAACCCCTCCGGCGTGAAGGGCTACAAGTACCGGGGCCTTGGGACGCCGAGCGATCCGTGCAAGACGGTCACCATCAAGCGCAACGTGGTCCGCGCGATCTGTAAGGGTGATGGCGGCATCGACGATGACTTCGTCTTGCCGGTAGCGCCGAGCAGCGTGGGCGACGAACTCATCCTGGGCTCGATGCGGTACTGCAACCAGTTCGACCCGCCCTACACGAAGGATGGCGAGACGAAGCAGATCTGGAAGAAGAAGGTGAAGAAGCACCTCGTCGCGCCTCCGCTTTCTTGTCCGGATCTCGATCCGGCGCCTCCGCCTCCGTACGGCTCGGCTTCGAAAGCGTTCGTGAAGCCCGCGGCGAGCCTCCTGCGCGAGTAAGGCTTCAGGCTAGACCATCGGGCAGATGCGTGCGCTCTCTGGTGGCGCGCACGCATCAACGTCCGCTCGCTGCCGCGCGGAGATGCCGTACGAAGCCCCCTAGGTCGCAGTGAGCATTCAACCCGGAGGTCGATGGCATGAGGTACGCAGGGCCTCCCGCGAAGCCATCTGCGAGCCACCCTTGTGTGGCTCGCCGGTCGACGACGCGGCGCCATCCGTCTAGCCCGACGAAGCACACCGCGCGGGGTCGGAAGAAGCGCACACAGTCTTCGAGTCGCTCGAGGCCAGCGACGTACTCGTCGGTGGTGAGCTCGCTTGCGGCGCGGGTGGTTCGTTTGACGAAGTCGGTGAATCCGATACCGGACTCGAGCGCGGCCCACGGGTCGCGATCGCGCGAGCACAGCCCGGCACTCAGGGCGGCCGGCCAGAATCGGTTGCCGGGCCGGCCGTAAGGCACCCCCGTCTCCGCAGAGCGCGGCGACGGGTTCAGGCCGCAGACGAGCAGGTCGAGTCCGGGGCGCACGTAGTCGGGCAGCGTGTGGGCCCGCGAGGCCGAGATCCAGAGCCAGAATCGTCTCGTACGTTCGTGCACGACCCGAAGGTTCGTGAAGCCGGCGCCGGACAATAGCCGGTGCGCGCGCTCGGCGGAGTAGAACGAGAAGAGTCGTCCCGCCCACTCGTCGTCGTCCCAGCGCATTTGCAGCGCCCCGGCCCGGCTCTGCGCTCGCGTCGGCTCGCGGGCGTCGAGGTCTCCGACCGTCAGATCGATCGGTGCGTCGGTGCGCAGCGCTGCGTGGAGGTGGGCGAGGGCGACCGGCAACCGGGGGATGGGCAGGTGCTGGTAGGCGTTGTACGCGACGGCGCCGTCGAGTGATTCGCGGGCAATCGGGAGCGCGCCGAGGTCCGCCCGGACGGCGTCGGCGTCGGACCGCGTGCTCTTCAGGGCCGCCAGCATGCCACGGCTTGCGTCGATGGCGACCGGCGAGAGCCCGCGGCGAGCGAGGTCCGCGGCGTACCATCCGGGACCGCAACCCAAATCGGCCACCCGTGCGCCGGACGGGAGCGACCGGGCAAGTCGGCCCATTCGCCGAAGGGCTCGTGGCTTCGCGGCGCGCCCGGCGATCCACGCGTCGGCGCCTCTTTCGTACGCCCGGGCGGTCTTCGCGTCCATCCGGAATTCTTAGCCTACCCGCCGCGGTGCGGCCTCCCGCTCGTTCCAACGCTTGTGCCCCAGCGCATCGGTGGGGCACAAGGGCACATGCGACGAACCGAGCTCGACGCCCCGCAGGCTCTGGCGACCGGGATGACTCTGGCGGTTCATGCGCGGACGGCGCCAGACCATCCGGCGATTCTCTCCGCCTTGGGTGATCGGTCGTTCGACGCGCTGAATCAGCACGCCAATCAGGTCGTGCGGGGGCTCCGGGCCCGGGGCCTCTGTGAGGGCGACGGCGTTGCTCTGGTGTGCGCGAATCGGCCCGAGTTCGTCGAGATCCTCGCGGCGACGCAGCGCAGCGGGTTCCGGATCACGCCGATCAACTGGCATCTGACCGGCGATGAGATCGGTTACATCGTCGACAACTGCGAGGCGCGTGTCCTGTTCGCCGACGTGAGGTTCGCCGACGCGGCCGTCCTCGCGGCGAAGCACACGCCCAAGGGCGCGCATCTCTTCTCGATCGGTGGCCCGATCCCCGGCTTCGAGCGCTACGAAGATCTGATCGACGGACAGGCGCCGGACGATCTCGAGGACCCGGTTCGGGGCACACAGATGCTCTATACTTCGGGCACGACGGGGCGTTCCAAGGGCGTCCACAGAAAGAAGGCGGCCGCGCTCCAGGGTGGTCAGGTCGCAAAGGCTCTTGCCCACCATGCCTACGAGGATGTGAATCTCTGCACCGGGCCGCTGTATCACGCGGCGCCGCTCGCCTTCTCGCTGAGCGTGCCGCTCTTGTACGGCGCGACGGTCGTGCTGATGGACAAATGGAACCCTGCCGAGACCCTGGAGCTGATCGAGAAACACAAGGTCACCCACACGCACATGGTGCCCACGATGTTCCACCGAATGCTCGCCCTGCCGGACGACGTGCGCAGGGAGCATGACCTGTCGAGCCTTCGCGTGGTGCTTCACGGTGCGGCGCCGTGTCCCGTGCCGGTGAAGCAATCTCTCCTCGAGTGGCTGGGACCCGTCGTGTACGAGTACTACGCAGCGACGGAAGGCTGGGGCTCCTTCGTGACTTCCGAACAGTGGCTCGAGCGGCCCGGCACCGTCGGGAAGCCCGACCCGGAGCAGGTCGAGGTTCGCGACGACGACGGCAATCCCGCAGCACCGGGCGAGGTCGGGTGCATCTACCTGCGTGCGCCGCAGGACGACACGCAGTTCTCGTACTTCAAAGACGGGGAGAAGACAGACGGGTCGTATGACTCCATGCGCCGGTACTTCACGCTGGGTGACATGGGCTACCTGGACGAGGAGGGGCATCTCTTCCTGTGCGACCGCAGCGCCGATGTCATCATCAGCGGAGGCGTGAACATCTATCCCGCGGAGGTCGACGCCGTTCTGCTGACGCATCCGGCGGTGGGTGACGCGTGTGCGATCGGCGTGCCGAACGAGGAGTGGGGTGAGGCGGTGTGGGCGGTCGTCGAACTCCGCGAGGGCTACGATTCGACCGATGCTCTGGCCTCGGACCTGATCGAACACGTGCGCGGCCAGCTCGCTCACTACAAGTGTCCGAAGGGCCTGGATTTCGCGTCCGCGCTGCCGCGCCTCGACAGCGGGAAGATTCAGCGCCGGAAAGTTCGCGAGCCCTACTGGAAGGGACGAGCGCGCAAGATCTGAGTATCGGGCGCCGGGGCCGCGCTGGTGGTCGCGCAGGCTGTGGGCTCGTCACGCACGAGGTTTTTCGCAGGCGCGGCGATTTTCACCCCTCTTCGGACTCGAGGAAGCGCTCGGCGTCGATCGCCGCCATGCAGCCCGTGCCCGCAGCCGTCACTGCTTGGCGGTACGTCGGGTCCTGCGCGTCGCCGCAGGCGAACACCCCGGGTACGTTCGTCTTGGTCGTCTTGCCCTCGGTGATCAGGTAGCCGACATCGTCCATGTCCAGCCTGCCGTTGAATATCTGCGTGTTCGGCTGGTGGCCGATCGCCATGAAGACGCCGTCGGTCGGGGTCTCGCTCTTCTCACCGGTCTTCGTGTTCGCGAGGGTGACGCTGGTGACCCCCGTCTCGCGCTCGCCATGGATCTCGTGGATCGCACTGTTCCAGACGAACTCGATCTTCTCGTTCTTCTCGGCGCGCTCCTGCATGATCTTCGATGCGCGCAGCTCGTCGCGGCGATGCACCACGCGCACCTTGCTCGCGAATCGAGTGAGGAACGTGGCTTCCTCCATCGCGGTGTCGCCGCCACCGACGACCAGCACGTCTTTGCCCTTGAAGAAGAAGCCGTCGCACGTGGCGCACGCGGATACACCGAAGCCCATCAGCTTCTCCTCCGACGGTAGTCCGAGCAGCTTGGCCGTGGCGCCTGTCGCGATGACGAGGGTCTCGCAGGAGAGAGTGTCTCCGGATGCGGTCTGGAGCGTGAAGGGTCGCTTGGAGAGATCCACTCCCGTGACCTCGGCGGAGATGTACTTCGTGCCGAAGCGCTCGGCCTGCTTGCGGAATAGGTCGACCATCTCTGGGCCCATGACGCCGTCAGGGAACCCCGGGTAGTTCTCCACGTCCGTGGTGATGGTGAGCTGCCCGCCCGGTTGCCCGCCTTCGACCACGACGGGACTCAGGTTGGCGCGCGCTGCGTAGAGCGCGGCGGTGAGGCCCGCGGGGCCTGATCCGAGAATGAGAACCTTGTGCGTGTCCGGCATGATTCGCTCTCCTTAACCACGGAAGCGCGCACCCGCCAGTGACGGCGGGCCAGCGAGGCTACTTCGCCTCGAACGTCTCGAAATGCAGGCAGGTATCGATGCTGCGTCGGGCCGGCCGGCGGTGCTTCACCTTCGGCCACCCGATCGGGATCATCGCGCAGGTTGGGGTGTCGGCGGGCAGCCCGAGGTAGGCATCGAGCTCGGGCTGAAAGGCCTGCTGTAGCGTCGTGAGCGAGGCCCCGAGGCCAACCGCGCGGCAGGCGAGAAGGACGTTCTCAATCGCTGGGAACAGGGCCTGGATCTGGGGATCCCCGCGCCGCTTCCACCCCGCTACGAAGAGATGCACCGGTACTTCGTGCATGTGCTCGGCGAGGTACACCGCGCCGTTCATGATCTTGCGCTTCGCCTCAGGGAAATCCGGGGCCTTCGCGCGCTCCACGGCGGGCGCAATGTAGGGCATGAAGATCTTGCGGTAACGCTCGGCGAACCAAGCGCGGCGCTGCGGATCGGTGACCGCGACGAACGTCCACGGTTGGCGATTCCCGCCGCTCGGCGCGAACGTGCCGGCTTCGCAGACCTTGCGAATCAGCTCTCGGGGGACAGGGTCCGGCTTGAGGCGCCGGACGGCGCACGACGTGCGAATTCCCTCGAGAAGCGGAACGTCCTCTCCGATCGACTCGACGTCGATCGAAGAGGTGGGGTCCGCACCCATCGGGCTTCAGCCCTTCTTCGTGATGTAGCCGTTACTCTCGAGGTAGCCGATCAGCTCGGCCACGCTCTCTTCGAGCGTGTTGTCGCCGGTTTTGAGCGTGATCTCCGGCTTGCTCGGCGCTTCGTACGGAGCCGAGATCCCGGTAAACTCGGGAATCGTGCCGGCGCGCGCCTTCGCATAGAGCCCCTTCACGTCGCGGCTCTCACACGTCTCGAGAGGACAGTCGACGTGGACCTCGATGAAGTCACCGTCTTCGTTCATCTCGCGAACCTCGTCGCGGTCCGCGCGGTACGGGGAGATGAACGCGGTCAGGTTGACGACGCCGGCGTCGGTGAACAGCTTCGCGACTTCACCGATGCGCCGGATGTTCTCGGTGCGATCTTCCGGTGAGAAGCCGAGGTCCTTGTTCAAGCCGTGACGAACGTTGTCTCCGTCGAGGATGTAGGAGCAGATGCCCCGATCCCAAAGCGCCTTCTCCAGCGCGACGGCAACGGTGGACTTGCCCGAGCCGGAAAGGCCCGTGAACCACATCGTGCAGCCCTTGTGTCCGAGGATTCGTTTGCGGTCTTCGCGGCTTACGTCGCCCGGGTGCCAAACGATGTTGGTGGCCTTCGTTTTCGCTTCGCTCATCCTGTTGTGGGTAGTGGTCCCAGGAAGGGCTGTCAATTTTGGGTTCTCTGGATCTGCTCCGAAAGGAAGAGGATCGTGTCGATATACGCGTCCGACCGGTTGTAGTTCCAGATGACCGCACGCTTCTCTTTCGGCGAGATTCCCTGGTGCCAGCCATTCCCAGCCAGGAAATTCGCCGCGGAGTACGCCGCATCAGCCGGTTGGTGCAGGCTCACCCGACCGTCGCCGTTCCCGTCTATCGCAAACCGCATATAGCTCGACGGCAGAAACTGCGGGATTCCGAAGGCGCCGGCCTTCGAGCCGATGATGTCGAGCGGGTCGATCTCGAGCTTCGATCCGATCTGAAAGGCGGCGGTTACCTCGGGATAGAACGTGTCTTCGAGGTACTTGCCTCGTTCGCGCGTCCGCGCCTCGATCTTTGGCCACTTCGAGCGCGGCTCGCCCTTGGTGTGTCGCTTGATGTTCCGCTCGACGTTCTTCGGTTCGTTCGCCATCGCGAGTCGGGCGACGCGGTAGAGCGCCACGTCCTTGCCCTTGTTCGCTCCGCACCGCGTTTCCACATGGAAGATGGACGCGAGGATGCTCGCGGGGACGCCGAAGCGTTTCTGCGCGCGTTCGAACTCCGGTGCATGGCGAGCGCGGCATTGGCGCGCGCCAGCGATACTGGAGCGCTGGCGAAACCCGCGGTACAGGCGCGTCGATTCCTTCGGGTAGAGCCCGTAGTCGAGGTGGGAGTGCGGTCGCATCCTCGCGTCGCGGAAGACACGCTGGATTCGCGAGCGGCTGATCCCGTCGGCCTCGAGCTTCTTCATCAAGTAGCCCCAGCCGCGCTCGCTCGCCATCGCGGGGAACGCGGTCGTTGCGAGAAGCAGCAGAGCCAGCGCCCTGCGAAGGGTGGCGGGTCCCCAGGAGGACGTTCTGCGAATGCGGGCGATGGGAGTCACTCGAAGGCACTGAGGCCGGTAATGGCTCGGCCGAGCGTGAGCCGGTGGATGTCCTCGGTACCTTCGTATGTGTTCACGGTCTCGAGGTTCATCATGTGACGCATGATCGGGTAGTCGTCGGTTATTCCGTTCGCACCCAGAATGTCGCGGGCGGTTCGGGCGATGGCGAGCGCTTGCGAGACGTTGTTCATCTTCGCCAATGAGACCTGGTCGGGGGTCATCGTGCCCTCGTCCTTCATTCGACCGAGTCGCCACGACAGAAGCTGGGCCTTCGTGATCTCGGCCATCATGCCTACGAGCTTCGACTGCACCAGCTGATAGCCTCCGATCGGGCGCGAGAACATGACGCGCGACTTGGAGTAGTCGAGCGCGCATTCGTAACAGGCCAGGGCCGCGCCGATCGCGCCCCACGATATTCCGTAGCGTGCCTGGGTGAGGCACATCAGCGGCGATTTCAGGTTCCCCGACTTCGGCAGTAGATTCTCCTCGGGTATCCAGCAGTCCTCGAAGATGAGCTCTGACGTGATCGATGCGCGTAGGCTCCATTTTCCGTGCATCAATGGACGTTCGAACCCGTCGCGGTCCTTCTCCACGAGGAAGCCGCGAATGACGTCCTGACCCGAATCCTCATCGGCGAGCTTCGCCCAGACGACCGCGACGTCGGCGATGGAGCCATTCGTGATCCATCGCTTCGTGCCGTTCAACACGAAGCCGTCGCGCTCGCGGCGGGCCCGGGTGATCATCCCGCCGGGATTCGAGCCGTAGTCCGGTTCGGTGAGCCCGAAGCAACCGACCGCTTCTCCCTTCGCCATCCTAGGAAGCCAGTGGTGCTTTTGGTCCTCCGACCCGAACGTGAGGATGGGGTACATGACGAGCGACGACTGGACGCTGGCTGCCGACCGCAGACCCGAGTCGCCGCGTTCGAGCTCCTGGGCCATCAGTCCGTAGCAGACCGAATTGAGCCCCCCGCCGCCGTATTCCATCGGGATCGTGGGTCCGAGGCAGCCGAGCCGCCCCAGCATTGGGATCAGCTCGGTCGGGAAGGTACCGGCCTCGAAATGGTGGCGCACGAGCGGCAGATACTCCTCGTCCACGAATCGGCGGACCGTGCCTTGCACCTGCCGTTCCTCGGGAGAGAGGAGCTCTGCGACGGCGTAGAAATCGCTGGGGTCGTTGGCCATGGCCGCCAAGGTACCGGGCGGCGATGGACGCGGCTAGTCGAGGCGGCGGGCGCGTTCGCTTCGGGCCACTTGTGCGGGTGTCCCCAACGGGAGCACACTTCTATCATGGCGGCCCCAATCCAGATCAGGCCAAGGCGGGTGGTTCTCCTGTCTGCGCTGCTCTGCCTGGTCTCGAGTGCCGCCGCCTCGAACGTGCTCGAGGCGTCGTCCGGTCCGGCCAAGGGAAAGCTCCTCGTCGCCGCGCGGCATCTGGCCGGTCGGACACCGTTTGCGCAAACGGTGATCTTGCTCGTCGATCACGGGCCCGAGGGTTCGACCGGACTCGTCATCAACCGTCCGAGCTCCGTGAAGCTGGCCGACGTCATGCCGGCGCGCGACGATGTGAGGAAGCGCGGTGACGACCTGTGGGTGGGTGGCCCCATTCAGCCGACGCGCATCATGCTGCTCGCTCGTGCGCCCGAGCGGCTGCCCGACGGCTTCCCGGTTTTCGACGAGGTGCAGGTCATCCTCACCAAGTGGGGCCTCGACAGGGCACTCGGGCGCGGGATCCCTCCTGCGGCCGTCCGCGCGTACGCTGGCTACGCGGGTTGGGCGCCCGGCCAGCTCGACCGAGAGCTCGCCGACGATGATTGGCACGTGGTCGACGCGGACGTGAAGACGGTATTCTCGACGCGCCCCGCCGAGCTGTGGGCCGAGCTGATCGAAGGTATGGCCGGGCGATGGGTTCGCGCCCCGTGGAGACACACCGCGTTGGGGGCGGTGCCCGGCGCGTAGCCGAGCGGCGCGGCCGCCGCCGTTTACGGCCCGATGTGAATCAGAACCTCTCGGTCGCCTCGTGCGTGGCGGTGTTCCCACAAGAAGATGCCCTGCCACGTGCCGAGCGCGAGGCGTCCGTCGAGAATGGGGATCGAGAGTGACGTGGAGGTCAGCGCCGACTTGATGTGCGCCGGCATGTCGTCGGGCCCCTCTTGCGTGTGGGTGTAGAGGGGGTCGTTCTCGGTCACGAGTCGGTTCATCCAGTTCTCGAGGTCGCGGCAGACCGCGGGATCGGCGTTCTCCTGGATCGTGAGGCTCGCTGAGGTGTGCCGGATGTAGAGCGTGGCAAGGCCCTCGGTCAGCCCTGCCTCCTGGGTGGCGTCGCCCACGCTGCTGTCGACCAGCTTCGTGACTTCGTGCAGGCCCTGCCCGGAGACACGACACGGGAGTCGGCGTACGCTCATGGTTGCCTTGTAGCCGAGTGCCGGCCGGATCGGAAAGGGGGGTGGGGCCACGCGCGTGGATACAAAAGTGCGGTGAGGCCCCTCGCGTGTCATTCCTATGGATGGCCCAGGATCCTCCGAACACGCTGAGCCATGTCGACGAGCGCGGGAGAGCGCAGATGGTCGATGTGGGAGAAAAGGCCGTTACGCGTCGGGTGGCCGTGGCTCGCGGTGCGGTTCGGATGAGGCCCGAGACGGCCGCGAAGATCGCCGACGGACAGATCGCGAAAGGCGACGTCCTGGCGACGGCGCGTCTCGCGGGTGTGCTCGCGGCCAAGAAGACGGGGGAGTTGATTCCCCTCTGCCATCCGTTGCCACTCGAGTACGTCGATGTTCGGATCGACGTCGACGCCGCGGTGGGTCGTGTGGCGCTCGAGGCCGAGGCGCGGATTACGGCCAAGACCGGGATCGAGATGGAGGCGCTTACGGCGGTCTCCGTCGCGGGTCTGACGATCTACGACATGTGCAAGGCGATCGATCGCGAGATGGTTCTCGAAGACGTCTGTCTGGTGAAGAAGAGTGGTGGTCGCAGTGGCGACTGGGAGCGTGGCCCGCATGAGTGATCTGGCAAACACCGGCGTCGAGGCGACCGTCAAGCTGAAGCGAGGCAAGGACGGGCCGATCCGGGCCGGTCATCCGTGGATCTTCTCGGGCGCGATCGCGCAGTTCAACGGGGTCGCCACACCGGGCGCGATCGTTCGGATCGAAGGCGCGGACGGCAAGCCGATGGGCGTGGGGCTCTACAACCCGAACGGGTCGATCGCAGTGCGCGTGATTTCGAGCCAGGCGGTCCCGACCATCGGGGCGTTGGTGCAGCGTCGCGTGGCCGACGCGCTGGCCCTCCGTCGTGGTCTCGGGTTGGTGTCCGAAGGCAGCGCGTATCGCCTCATGAACGGGGAGGGCGATGGACTTGCCGGAGTCGTCGTCGATGTCTACGGCGCGTTCGTCGTCGCGCAGTTGCTGAACGCGGGCGCCGATCGACTGCGCCCGCTGCTCTTCGACGCAATCTCCAAGGAGCTTTCTTGTAAGGGCATCTTCGAGCGCTCCACCGGTGGGGCACGTCGAGAAGAGGCATTGGAAGATCGGGTCGAGGTCGGTCGCGGCGCCGAGCCGCCGGAGAAGATCGTCATCTCCGAAAATGGGGTGCGTCATGTCGTCGACATCCGCCGAGGGCAGAAGACGGGCTTCTTTCTCGATCAGCGCGACAACCGGGCACTGGCTGCTGAGCTCGGGCGCGGTCGCCGCGTACTGGACTGCTTCTCGTACACCGGTGGCTTCGCGCTCGCGGCCGCGAAGGGCGGTGCCGAGCACGTGCGCGCCGTCGAGACCTCCGGCCCGGCGCTCGAGATCGCTCGCGCGTCGGCAGAGGCGAGTGGGCTCGACGCGTCGCGGGTCGATTTCCGGATGTCGGACGTCTTCGACGCGCTGCAGCCCGTCGAGCCGGAGAAGCGTCCCGAGCTCATTGTCCTCGATCCGCCGCCGTTCGCTCGCCACCGAGCCGACCGCGAACGCGCGACGCGCGCCTACCGCGACCTCAACCGCAAGGCGCTGAAGGCGCTCGCCGAGGGGGGGCTCCTGATGACCTTTAGCTGTTCACCGCACATTACCCGCGACCTCTTCGTGCATGTCGTGGCCACGTCCGCGCCCGCGGGCCAGCGGTTGCAGATCCTTCGGCAGCTCGGTGCGTCGGCCGACCATCCCACGGTGCCCGCCCATCCGGAGGGCGAATACCTCTGCGGCGTTTTGGTTCGGTGCGTGCGCGACTGATCGTTTCGCGGGCGAAACGCGACGTTCCGTTCGCTGGTTGGTGAGGCCGGCAGGAAACGGGAATCTCGTTTGGCACGTGTCGCGCTTAGGCGCGGCATGTCTTCTCAGCTCGCATTGGATGATCGTCCGCGGGAGAGGCTCGAGCGTGTCGGCGTCGAGACTCTCTCGGACGTAGACCTATTGGCGCTATTGCTTCGCAGCGGATACCGCGACACCAGCGCGCGGGTACTCGCCGAGCGACTGCGGCGCTGCTACCCGACGCTTGCGTCACTCGCCGAGGCAAGTCCGGCAGAGCTCGCGCAGATCTCCGGAATCGGTCGCTCGCGGGCCGCCTCGATCTGCGCAGCCATCGCCCTCGGGCGGCGGGCGGATCATCCGTTGTTGCCTGCCGGGGCGGCAATCACGGACTCGGGGCAGGTGTATCGGCACTTCCATGCAAGACTCGCGGCCCTGAAGCAGGAGCGTTTCTACGTCCTGCTGCTCGACTCGAAGGGTCGGCTGATGCGCGAGATCCGGGTGTCGGAGGGCACGCTCACGGCCAGCCTCGTCCATCCACGCGAGGTCTTTCGGTTCGCTCTGCGCGAGGCGGCGTCGTCGCTCATCCTCGCCCACAACCACCCCAGTGGCGATCCGAGTCCGTCGGCCGAAGACGAGGCGCTCACTCGGCGACTCCGGACCGCTGGTGAGTTGCTCGGCGTAAAGGTCCTCGATCATGTGGTCATCGGTCGAGGTCGCTGGCTCAGTTTCGTCGAGACGGGGCGGCTCTGAGGTTCTTTGTTGACACCGGAGGTTCTGGCCCCATACAGCCGGGATATGGGGTCGGGGACGGAGCTTCGCGCGATCCGGGCGCTCTTGGCGGTCGTGCTCGTTACCGCGTTCGTCGGCGAGGCTCAGGCGCTGTCGCCAGACGATGTGCGGTGCCGCAGTCGGATGGCCAAGGCGGTTCGGAAGCTCGGCGTGACTTTCGTGAAACAGAGCCTTCGCTGTCACAAGGCTCGCATGCAGGGGGCCGTGCCGGCGGGCACGGACTGCAATCTCGTAGCGCAGATGCCGGGTGTCGATAAGGTCGTTCGCGCGGCGGAGAAGGTCGAGTCGGCGGCGATCAAGCACTGCGCCGGGGCTTCGGCGCCCGCCGTCCTGGGGTACGCCTCGTGCCCGGCCCCGTGCGCGTCGATTGCGATCACCGATTACGTCTCGGTGGCGCGATGTCTCGTCTGCGCGGCGCAGTCGGGCGGGGAGCGCCTCCTCACCGACACGCTTGGTAGCCCGCCCGCCCCCAACGTCTTGGCGGGGAAGTGCCAGACGAACATCGCGAAGGCGTTTCTGAAGTACGCCGACAAGCGCATGAAGGAACAGCACGGCTGCCAGTTGCGCGAGGACCTCGCCCCGAGCGGAGCGGAGTGTCTGACGGCGGACCCGAAGGGGAACATCGCCGCGGCGCGGGCGCAGTCGGACGCCAAGGTGGCGAAGTGTGACTCTGCTTCGCTCGTGCTCCTCGATAGCTGCTCGTTGAGCGTGCCGGGCGAGCAGGGTTGCGTCGCCACCGCGGCCGAGACGGCCTCGGACGATCTGTTCGCCGCCCTGTTCCCGTCTGCGGGGGGCACGACGGGCGATGGGTACCACGAGATCGCCGTACTGCAGCCCGACGGCAGTACCGACACGATGACGATCTACGCAGCCTCTCCCGACGCGGGCGTGCACGGACCAGGACCGTACCCCGTGGTGATCTACGGGGGGGGGCAGAACCATCTCGGTGTCGCGAACTGTTCTCCCGAGGCCCTGCCCACGAGCTCGAGCCACGAAGCAGACGCCCAACTGCTGGCCGACGCCGGCAACCTCACCGTGTTCGTTCGCTACCGCAATCGTGGGCCCGGTGCGCCGGGTCTCGGTTCGATTCGCTTCCGTGATCACTGGATCTTCGACACGCGTGGCATTCTGGCGGCGGCGCAGTGGGCGCGGACGGAGCACGGGAGCGGGTCGGGGGACGTCGCCTTCCTCGGCCTGTCGATGGGCACCTGGTCGGCTTTGTGGGCGGCATCCACCGAGCCGGCCCTGTCCGACCTGCAGACGGGCCTCTCCATCCGCACTGTGATCATGGCCGCCGAGACGGGAAATCACTTCGCCAACTCGCGCGGGCGGTACGACGAGGCGCTCGCGAGTTCGAGTCCGGTGTCCGAGCCGATCGGCGTGCTCGCCGCAACATCGTTTTTCGCCGACATGGCGTCTGCCGCGATGGGTATGACGCAGGTCGACGCGGCGGGTCTCGCTGCCGGGCAACCGCTTGGGGATCTACTGCGCGGTTACATCACCGAGCTGGGCATGGAGATCCTGGTGGCGAATTTCTTCGAGGCTGTACCGCTGGGGGCCGATTGCGGTGTCGGGTACGGCAACCTGCCGCCAGCGTGCTCGAACGCTTGCCTGCTGGCGAGCTACGAGGCGACTTACGGGAGCATCGAGGGCTTTGGTATGCCGAGCGACTACTTCCTGCCCGCTGGTCTCGCGGCTCTCACCTACTGGGATCCGCCGACCGGCGCGACCGATCCGGGCGCCGGCGCGACCGATCCGGCTCTGGCCACCATGCGTGCGGGCTCGCCCGTGTACGCGGTGGCAGGCTTGCGGGCCCCGCGCGCGTTGTCGCTCCTCAACGAGGCGGACAACCACTACGATGCGGACGCGCGAGCGCTGCTGGTAGCGAGGCTGGTTGCCCTCGGCGCGTCACCAGTCACGGCACCCGTGCATACTGCGCCCGAGTGTCAGCATTCGAGCTATCTCGATCCCGCGCTCGACTGCGGCGTCAACGAGATCCTGGCAGAGCTGGCCGCCGCGTTCCCCTGAGTGTGGTGCCGGCGAAGTCGAGCTAGAACGGGATCTCTTCGTCGCTGCCGCCGGTCTCTTCGAAGCCACTGGGCGGATCGTTCGGGGCACCGAAGTCGCCCCCGCCGCCCCCGCCCTTACTGCCGAGGAACTTCACGTCGCGCGCGACGATCTCGGTGGTCCAGCGTTTGACGCCTTCCTTGTCCTCGTAGTTGCGCGTTCGGATCTCGCCCTCGACGTACACCTGTCGGCCCTTCTGGAGGTACTTCGAGCAGTTCTCGGCTTGTGGGCCCCAGACGACGATCTTGTGCCACTGGGTGTCTTCCTTCTTCTCGCCGCTCGTCTTGTCCTTCCAGGCCGAGCTCGTTGCCACATTGAAGTTGGCCACGGGACGTCCGCTCGGCGTGAATCTCAGCTCCGGGTCCGCTCCGAGGTTGCCTACGATAATCGCCTTATTGACCGACATCCCTCGTTCCCTCCAGTTTCGAGCGCTTCGGGAACCTCCCCGAACGCGTGCAGGGTTCGCTACAACGCCCGGGGCTCGTGGGCAATGCACTCCCATGCAATTGACATGGTTTCCCTGCGCCCGTAGGTCTGGCGCCACGGAGGGAGGGCCCTCCGGACGAGAAGAGGTGAGGTAGTGGCTGGCTCTGTGCGCATCGTCCCTCTGGGCGGACTCGGTGAGATCGGGCTCAACATGCTCCTGGTCGAGGCCGACGACGGGGCGCTGGCGATCGATTGCGGCGTACTGTTCCCGGAACGCCCGGGCCTCGGGATCGACCTCCTGCTGCCCGATCTGACGTACCTTCGGGAGCGCCCCGGTTATCTGAAGGGCGTCGTCCTGACCCATGGGCACGAGGACCACATCGGGGCGTTGCCCCGGCTTCTCGACGAGATGCCGGTGCCGGTCTTCGGACCGCGCCTCGCGGCCTCGCTCGCAGCTGCGAAGCTCCGCCGCAACGGCATCGACCACAAGATCGAAGTTCTGGAGCCCGGAACGCATTTCCAGGTCGGGCCGTTCGAGGTCGAGCCGATCCACATGACCCACTCGATCGTCGATGCGTGCGCACTCGCGATCAAAACGCCGCAGGGCGTGATTCTTCACAGCGGCGACTTCAAGATCGATCCGAATCCCGTCGACGGGCGCACCGCAGATCTCAATCGCATCACCGATTGGGGAAAGAAGGGGATTCTCCTTCTCCTCTCCGACTCGACGAACGTCGAGCACGAAGGCGTGTGCGGCTCGGAGTCGGAAGTCGGCCCGCACATCGAGGAGATCATGCGCAAGACGCCGGGGCGCGTGATGATCACCACGTTTGCGTCACACCTGCATCGCATCCAACAGGTCGTTGATGCGGCAGACGCAGCCGGGCGCAGTCTGGCGGTCGCGGGGCGGGGGTTCGAGGACTCGACGCGTCTCGCCGGCGAGCTCGGGCTTCTGCGCTCACCGATGGGGGGCTTCCTGACGGTCGAGCAAGCGATGCAGTTGCCGGCGAAGGATACGGCGATGCTGGTGACCGGATCGCAGGGGGAGCCACGCGCGGCGCTGTCGCGCGCCTCCGAGGGGCGGTTCAAGAAGCTCGAGGTCGAGCCGGGCGACGGCGTCATTCTGTCCTCGCGCGTCATCCCGGGCAACGAGCGGGCCGTGCATAAGCTCTTGAACCGCTTCGCGAAGCTCGGCGCGACGATCCACCAGGGTCACGACTCGCACGTTCACGTGTCGGGCCACGCGTACAAGACCGAGCTTCGCGAGATGATCAGCATCACCAAGCCGAAGTATTTCGTTCCCGTGCACGGGGAGTATCGCCACCTCGCCGCCCACCGTGACCTCGCCGCCGACATGGGTATCCCGCGCGATCACATCTTCTTGCTCGAAGACGGTGATGTCCTCGAGATCGACGACGCGGGGCCGCACACGGGAGAGAAGGTTCCCGTAGGCAGGGTGCTGGTGGACGGTTCGGGCGAGGGCGAGATCGGGCTCGAGGTTCTCCGCGACCGACGTCATCTGTCGGACGGCGGCTTCGTCGTGGCGGTGATCGCCGTGAACCCTCAAACGGGCGAGATTCGCACGGAGCCCGAGCTCGTGACGCGCGGCTTGCTGCGCGAGGGAGAGGGGTACGAGGTGCTCGACGAAGCGCGAGATGTGATGATGGATCGCCTTCGAGAGCTGACGCCGGAGTCACGTGCCGACTTCCTCGAGGTGGAGGATGAAGTGCGTCGCGCTCTGAAGCGGTACTTCTCGCGGACGCGCGGGCAACGGCCGCTGATCGTTCCGCATATTTACGAGATGTAGAGTCGATGTGCGCGGGGCAGTGCGCTGCGATGGGCTGACCTGGATGGGGCGAGGAACCCCTGCGAAATCGGGCGACTGTGGAGGCGGATTCTTGGTGGCAGGGACCATCGGTCGCGGCCGCAGGCGGTGAAGACCCTCTTCGAGACGAGCCCGGCGCATCGGTGGCCGACGCAGCGTTGTTCTCGGCAGGCGGATGGAGCAGACTGGCCGGCGGGCAGGTTCCGGGTTGTCGTTCTCCTCCATCTTCGGGTTGTTGCTCCGCCTTTCTGTCGCGCCCGTTCTGGCGTCGGCCTGCAACTTCGGAGAAGCCCCGGTCGAGCGCCCCGCTCGACCCAACGTGTTGATCGTCACCATCGACACGCTTCGCGCCGACCATCTGGGCGCGTTCGGAAGTACCGACGACCTCACGCCTCGTCTCGACGCCTTCGCCCGTACCGGTCGCGCGTTCCTCGAAACCGTCGCGCCGATGGGAACGACGTTCCCGTCGCACAGCTCGATGTTCACCGGGCTCTACCCTGGCCGACACGGGGTTCGCTCGAATGCGGACGCTCTCGCCGACAGCCAATCCACATTGGCCGAGACTCTCGAGGCCGACGGCTACGCAACCGCCGCGTTCGTGAGCTTCAAATCCATGGTCCATCGAGGCGGGCTCGGCCAAGGCTTCCAACGACGGAGCCGCGCAAAGAAGAATCCTCGTGACTCACCGATCCGCCCGGGGCGCGACACGGTGCGCGCAGCGCTGCGATGGCTCGAGAAAGCCCAGGAACCCTTCCTTCTCTGGGTTCACCTCTTCGAGCCGCACCTTCCTCTCCCGCTGACGACGTATGCAGCCGAACGAATGGGCGCCTATCGTGGGCCACTCGCCGACGGAGCGACGGTTCGAGAAGTGATGTCGCTTCGCGGTACCTGGAAGGACTCGGCCGAGGCCACCGCGGCGCTCCAGGCGTTGTATGCCGGACGCGTCATCGACGCCGACGCGCTCTTCGGTCGCCTGCTCGACGGGCTTGCCGATCGCAAGTCTCTGGACGACACGCTCGTGATCGCCACGAGCGATCACGGCGAGCTGCTGGGGGAGTTCGGTGAGATCGGCCACGGTACGCAATACGAGCCAGCCATCCGCGTTCCCCTTCTCATCGGAGGCCCAGGAGTCGAGCCCGGCGTCGTCCGCTCCCGCGCCGGCCTCGTCGATCTCACTCCCACCATACTGGAGTGGCTCGGATTCGAGCCTCCTGGGAACGTCGACGGTCGCTCACTCGCGGGGGCGCTCCGGGGAGAGCCTCTGACCAGCGCGACGTACTTCGCAGAGGTGCGGGTTCCCTCCGATCCCGGGGCCGGTACGGATCCCCTGGCGAACCGATTGAACGGCGCGGTCGCGTGGCGAGACAACCGCAAGGTCGTCGTGACGGAGGACGAAGCGAGACTGTTCGATCTCGAGACCGACCCTCGGGAAGTGAGCCCGCTCGCGCCCGGCCGCACCGAAGAGCTCGTTGCGGCCGCGCGCGCACACGCCGAAGGTCCGCTGCCCCGCGCGGACGCCCTCGACGACAAGACGGCACGGGAACTCCGGGCGCTGGGCTACATCGAGTAATCGGGCGAGCCGCCACACGTGGGCAGGGAACGGGGATGCCCCCGCGCTCTGCCGCCTACGCGGAGGCTCCGTGACTCATCGGCCCGACCGGGGAAACCGAATCCAGCGTGGTTCCGGATGATCGAGCGTGTGCATCCGCTCCGAGAGCGCCGGGTCGAGGAATGCCGACTGCCACGGAACGACGAGCGCCGGGTACTGAACGGCAAACGTGGTGGCGAAGAGCCCGCATCCCGCGATGGCCGCGACCCGCATCCGCACCGACAGGCACGGCCCGACCAGACGCCAGACGATCAGGAGGGCGGCGGGCCAGGCGAGGATCACCAGACGCGTAAACACCAGCACTCCAGTTCCGCCCGATAGCGAGGCATGCGAGAGCACATTGAGCGCAACCCACATCGGAAACACCCACAACGCGCGCTCGGACGGTCGAAACCCCACGACGATCGCCACCAGATAGAAGACCGCGAAGAAGAGCGTCACTTCCGACAGGAAGTAGTCGTAGGGAATGTTCAGATCCCAGCCGTATGCGAAGAAGGACGCAAATGGCCACGTGAGCTGGGGCTGCCAGAAGAGACGCAACGTGTGCGCGGCACTCTCGAACTCAGGCACGCGCATGGTCAGGTAGACGTGGACCAGCGCTTGGCCCACCAGGGGAAGTGCCAGCCAGCAGAGCGTGCGCCGTCTCTCGCCCCGAAGGAGCTGGTCTGCGACCAGTGGTACGATGAGCATCACGGCCGGGTGTCGGACGAACCCTGCCAGGGTGAGCCAAACGGCACAGGCGACGAGTCGACCGCGAACGTAGGCGAGCAATGTCAGCAGCACGAACAGCATCGCCAACGGCTCCGAATGTGCGGTCGCGCACACGGCGACCCAGCGCGGATTGGCGACGACAAACAAGAGAGCTCCCGCGAGGGGTGGTGCCCCAACCTGTCGGCAGAGGGTGTAGAACACTCCCGTGCAGAGTGCGGCGGGGATCCACGAGGCTAGCAGGAGCACCGTACCCCAGCTGGCCAACGAATCGGGGACGACGAGCCGGATCGCCGCGGCGAACGCTGGGTAGCCCCCGGCATATCCCGTGTAGTCGAGTGATCCCGGTCCGTACGGCAGCGGGAATGACTTCGCGATCTCGAGATAGAGGTGTCCATCGAAGAACAGCGCGAGAGTCGGCAGCGGGATCTCGGCGGCGCGCGCGATCCCGAGCGCCACTGCGACGAAGTAGACCCACGAGCCCGCGGCCAGCGTCGCGGCGGTTCCCAGATCGCGATCGACCTTCATTGGAGTTCACGCCTCACGACGTCGGGAGGGCGTTCGGGCGTGATCGGCGGGCCCAAGGGCGAAGGAGGGCGGACTGCCAACCTCGGATCTGCTTGCGGAACCGCCGTGCGAGCCCGGGGTGCGCCGCAACCACGTTGCGCTCCATTTGGGGGTCCGCCCGTCGGTCGTAGAGTTCCTCGACGCCGCGGTCGCGGTAGAGAACGTAGTGCCATCGTGCTCCGTTCACATAGTAGGCTCGCTCGTGATTTCCGAATCGCGCCCCGGGTTGACGGGGCCGGTCCGGTCCCCAGCGCACGACGTCCATCGACCCGATCGAAACGGGGGCCGAGGCGAAGTCGTCGCCTTCGATCGCTCCCCGAAGGCTGCGGCCCGGTAGTCGTGCGGGCACCTGGACGCCGGCGAAGTCGGCGAGCGTCGGAACGACGTCGACGAGAGACGCGCGCCCCTCGATCGACTGTGCGGCCGGCACTTGCCCCGGCCACGAGAAGATCACCGGAGTGCGGAATCCGAGCTCGAACATGGAGAGCTTGCCTCTGGCGCCGCCGATGGGACTGCCGCTCTCGCGCTCGCGCGGCTGCTCCCAACCATTGTCGGAAAGGTAGACGACGAGCGTTCGCTCGGTGAGGCCCTTTTCCGCGACGTACCTGAGAAGGTCGCTCGTGACCTCGTCGAACCAGGTGCAGTTCCCGAAATACCGGGTCGCTTCGGCGGAGAGACCGTGGCCGTCATATACCGCTCGATGGTGCTCGGGCGGATCCAGCGGCAGGTGGGGCAACATCGGTGCGAACCAGAGGAAGAACGGGCGCTCGGTGTTCTCGTCGATGAAGTCGAAGACCGGTTGGAGGGTTTCTCGACCCAGATCGTGGACCGACGGAGACATCACCTTGTCGGGCAGATCCTCGCGCGCCATCCCCGCGGTGAACCCGGCGAGGGGGTACGGACCCTCCCAGTACTTCCCCGCTTGAAAGCTCGCGTATCCGGCGCGCGCGAGCATTTTCGGGAGCGTCTCGACGTGTTCAATTGCCCGGTGCGGCGCAACGTGGTGCCCCGCTTCCTCGAGCGTTCCGAGCTCCGCGGCCCACTGCAAGGGATGCAGCCCGGTGAGCAACGTATTCAATGCCGGCCGACACGAGCTCGCCGTGGAATGTACGTTCGTGAACAGCGTTCCCCGCTCGGCCAGCCGGTCGAGCTCGGGCGTTTTCACGAGCTCGTCGCCCATGAATCCGAAGTAGGGGAACCCGTGATCGTCACCGATGACCAAAATGATGTTCGGCCGATCCGTCACCGCACGGCCGCGCTCGCATCCCACGACCAAGATCGACAGCAAGAGCAAGAGGACCTGCGCGGCGCTGCGGGAGCGTAGCCAGCGGCGCTTCATCGCGGCGGTCTCTATCACGGGAGTTTGGCGGAAGGGAACGCGGCGGCCTTCGTGTTGAGCGCGACCGTGGCTCGGCTATAGGTTTGCCGACATGTCCGGCGCCGAGTCCTCCTCCCTTGGCCTCGCTTCTCCGACCTGGCGAGCGTGCGCCGCCGCCGTCATGGCCAGTTGCCTGCTCGGATGCACGAGTGAGCCGGCCCGACACGAGACAGCGCCGCCGAATCCGGGACCCTTCGCGCGCAACCTCATTCTCATCTCGATCGATACACTGCGCGCGGATCGGCTCGGCACCTACGGATACCAACGAGAGACGTCCCCGTTTCTCGACGAGTTCGCCTCCAAGGGCGTAGTCTTCGACAACGCAAGGACGCCGGCCTCGTGGACCATCCCGGCCCATGGTTCGATGCTCACCGGCCTCTATCCGCGCGCGCATGGTCTGCGCGGGTTCAAAGACCGGCTCCCGAGCGACGTGACGACACTCGCGCAGCGCCTGCATCGTGCGGGTATCTCTACGATTGGTTTCAGCAACATCTGGATCATCGATGCCGGGCGCGGTTTCGATCGCGGTTTCGACCAGTTCTCGCTCACCATGCCAAAGCTCGACGGCATCGGGGCCGCTCCGAAGATCAATCGTAAAGCCGCACGGTTCATCGCCGCGAACCGCGACGGTCGCTTCTTTGTCTTCCTGCACTACTACGACGTACACAGCCACTATCGCCCGATGGATCTCTACGAGCGGATGTTCGCTGGCCCGTACGACGGCCCCGCCGATGGTACGACGGAGCAGATGGAGAAACACCGGTCGGGCAAGGTCTCTTTGAGCGAACGCGATGTCGCGCATCTATCCGACCTCTACGATGGCGGCATCCGCCAGATGGATGCCGAGCTCAAGAGGTTCTTCACGCATCTGGAGAACAATGGCGTGCTCGACGACACGCTGGTGATCATTACGTCGGATCACGGCGAGGAGTTCCTCGATCACGGCCTCTTCCTGCACGGGGCAAACCTCTACGAAGAGACCGTTCGAGTCCCGATGATCCTGCGGGGGCCCGGCGTGCCGGCGGGGAGGCACGTCGAGGCGCCGGCGTCGCTGGTCGATATCACGCCGACGGTCCTGAGTCTGATGGGCGTCGCGCCCGCGACCGACGTCGATGGGGTCGACCTGAGCCTCGCCTGGCGGGCACCGGAGGCTCTGGATGCGGGTCGACCGTTTTTCTTCGAGACCGACCAATGGAAGCCCAATACCGACGAGCTTCGCTGGGCCATCCTCGTCGGCGACCAGAAACTACACGTTGCCGACGGGATCGAAGAATCCGAGACGTACGACTTGGCCGTGGACCCGGGGGAGCAGGACAAGCTGGCAAGGGCAAACGACGCACTTCGCCGGCAGCTCGACGAGTATCGCGCCGCCGGTCGCAAGCCCGAGGCGGCGCTGGAGCTGCGGCCCGAGATCGCCGACCGCCTGCGCGAGCTCGGCTACCTCGGCGTGGACAACTGAGCGCTTCGGTTCGGACCGGATCGACCCGAGCCGTCCCGCTGGCAGGATGCCGTCTCTGCGGTCTCTGGTACAGTCTGGAGGCGAGGCGACACGCTCTTGGCACTCCGTTGGCACAGCTTGCGTCGTGAACGGCGCAGCCCCGTGGGGCGCAACACCCTCCATCTCTCCAACCACGTCGACGAGGTGTGAAGCGTTCTCTCGAAAAGCCTAGCCAACCGAGTCCTGGCGGCATGATATGAGGAGCAGTCGCCTCACCCGGACACGAGCTTGCGGTGCGGGCTCGCCGGATCGAGCCGGTCGTCGCGACGCGGGCGCTGAGCCCTCGTTCGCCGGTCTGGCCCGGCCCTGGGGAGTGCTCTGGTGGCTGATCTTCCTGGCCGGATTCGCGCTGTCCGTCCTGATGGCATTTCGGTCT
Source organism: Deltaproteobacteria bacterium (assembly GCA_029262355.1). Lineage (GTDB taxonomy): Bacteria > Desulfobacterota > Binatia > UBA12015 > UBA12015 > VGTG01. Next base: position 33,798 of record JAJCZO010000389.1, on the reverse strand, counting down.
CAGGTGGGCGGGGATCAGCAGGCGATGCTCCATCTCGGTTGGCAGCTCGCGATCGGCGACTGGCTGCCGTACGGGATGCCGACCTCGGCCGGGGGGCGGTCCCCCGGCGGGGGTATGGGGCTGCTCGTCGGTGCACCGCTGAGCCTTTGGGCGGACTACCGCGCCCCGGCGATTGTGACGATCCTGCTGCACTCCGGCGCCTTCTTCCTCTTGGTCCGCACGGTCGAGCCCGCGCTGACGAGGGCCGGGCGGTGGTTGCTGTTGCCTTTCGTTTGGCTGAACCCGTGGCGCGTCTACTTCTCCGCCCATCTGTGGAACGCAAATTTCATGTTTCCCATCGGCGTGATCCACTTCGTGACGGCCTGGTCGATGCGATCGAGGCCGGTTGCGTGGGCGACGTTCGTGCATGTCGTGATCGTCGGGCTCGCGGCCCAGGTCCACAGTTCCTTTGCGATCCTCGCGATCTTGACCGTCATCCTCGCGGCCACGCGGATGATCCGCATCCACTGGGCGGCGTTCGCCTTGGGCGTGGCCGTCTCGCTCCTCGCGTTGCTGCCGTGGGCGCTCGCCGTTGCGCAGGACAGCGATCTGCTGCCTGCGGGACGCGGCTTTCCGTTCCGCGGAATTCTGTTCGTCTTTCCGGTTCTACGTGGCCTCTTGGCATGGTGTCGTTACGGGAGTCTCTCGATGCCGGGGCGCCTCGTCGATTTCGATTTCGAGGATCCCTTCGGGGCGTGGGGAGGTGCGGTGGTTGGCCCGGTTGCCTGGGCATTCGCGCTCCTGGCACACGCCACGTTCGTCGTTCCTCTCTGGGCGAACATGCTCTTTGTGCGGAGGATTCACAGGCGCCGCCCTTGGCGGCTGCCTCCGACGGAGCGTCGGCGAGAGTGGATCTGGCGCTTTGTCGTCGCAACGCTCGGGGCTGCGGTCTTCGCGTTCTCGATTTCTCCGACGACGGTCATGTTCTGGCAAGGCTTCGTGATCCTTCAGGCGCCCCTTCTCGTCGTCGTGTTTTTTCTCGAGGACCTCCTGCGGACTCGGCATCGGGCGAAAACGATCCGGGTTCTGGAGGCGTGGAGCGTGTCGTTGTTCGTCCTGCTGCTGGCCTTGGCCTTCGCCGCGCCGATGTATCGGTGCGGCGGGTTGAACCACCCGATTACGCCGACACCGCTCGCGGCGGCGCTCGGCGTGCCGCTGCATTGCGGGCCTGAGTGATTTGGTGCGGACGGCGGATTCGAGAGCGTCTGATTTCGGCACGCCGCCTGCGCGGCTAGGCTTCGTCGGTGCGACCGTCGTCGACCGGAGTCGATTCGAGCCGGAAGCATTCGAGGAGCTCCTGCTTGCCCGGAAACGGGGTCGCCCAGGTTGCCCCGTCCGCGGCGAGGCGCTTGGTCCACTCCGCCAGCGCGGCCTCGTAGTCCGCCATCGTTGGATACTGATCGGCGAGCCGACGGGTCAGGCACGCGCAGGCGGCCGTCGCGTCCAGATCATCCGGAGTCGGAACGAGGGCTCGGCCCTGCTCGAAGCCGATCTCGCAGTCCTTGCGAAAGGCCGCGGTTGCGTCGGCCGACCATTGCGACCGAGCGTCGCCGGCTGCGCTCACGGCTGCGACGGCAACCATCATCAGGATGTAGTTCCGCATGGGTGGCCCTCGGTAGATCATCGGCACCCCAGGCCGTTGGGCGGCGGCCGCTATTTGCAGGACACCTTCGCGGAGCCCCAGCAGCGATAGATCCGTGCGCCGTAGCCATCGACGTTCGAGCGGAACTTGCAGTTTCCCCGTCGAAGGCCGAACCGAGTGCTTGGAAGGCCGCCGGCGCGCTCGCACCGAAACATGCTGTCGCCCTGTGCCAACTCGATCGCGTCGGCGCAGCACTCGCTTTTGTCGTACCAGGACCAGCCCGTATCCGAGGTGCCCGGAAAAACGGCGGCGTCCGCCAGAAACGGAACCGCGAGGAGTACGAGAGCCAGAGCGAGAATCCGCATGACGAGGTTCTATCATCCGGGTCTGGAGGCGAAAAGCGGTCGATGATACCGAGCGGGGAGATGGCATTCCCTCGAAGCGACATTCTCGCATTGGCCGCGGCGACGCTCGTCGCCGCCTGCAGCGCTACGCCGGCGCGGCTCGACAATTCGCAGATGTCGGGTTTCCTCGAGAGCTACGAGGCGCTCGAGCCGGACGAGCGCGGCTACCTGTATGTGGATCGTCACGCGCATTGGGGCACGTACGACAAGGTCCTGCTTCCCCACGTGACGATCTGGCGGTCGGGAGCGAATTCGCTCGACCACGTGCAGGAGGAAGAGCTCGCCAAGGTGGCGACGATCCTCCACCGGGCCGTCCGCGACCGGCTGGCTCAGAGCTACGAGGTCGTGGATGAGCCCGGTCCCGGTGTGATGCGGCTCTCGCTCGCCATCACCGAGGCGGTGGCCGCCGACGATGAGATCACCATCATCACGGCCGACGTTGCCGACCACCCGATGCCAGCGGATGCCGAGCTGTCGGCCGAACTCGAAGCGTTCGCGGATGTGGCGATGATCGAGGTGGAGGCGCGCGACGCGGCGACCCGTCGGCTGCTGGCGGCCGCGGTCGACACGTACATCGCTCCCCACGGCCACGAGAAGGGCTCGGCCGATGATTGGGAGGAGGTCGGGCAGGCCTTCGCGTCGTGGGCGGACCGCCTCGGGAACTGGCTCGATGAGGCACGGCGCGACTAGGACTGGGGCGATGAGCCCCGGCTGCCTGTCGCGACTACGGCTTCGATGTTGGGAGTGCTCGAGCCAGGATCGTTTCTCGACGAGGGGCATGGTCGGCTCGTAGCCCGTTCACAAGGGGCGGAGGTGGCCGTACGGTCTGACGTTTCGGGCGAGGTCTGACGTTCCTGGCGGCCGAGCCACGGGGCGCATTCCGAGAAAGATTTGAGCGTGCTCCTCCGTTGGGGTAGCTTTGAGCCTTGGCGGGGGGGGGCCCCGCGGTAATCGGAGGGGTTGTGGCGACGCGGGGACAAGCGGCGCGGAAGGCGGCGCGAGCCGCACCGGTGGAGTTGGAGGAGGAGCCGCGCTCGTTCGGGCGTGAGGCAATCTCCATTTGCCTGGGCCTCGCTGGTTGCATGGTCCTGGCCGCAATCGTGACCTACGAGCCGGGAACCCGCGAGAACGCATTCGGGCCGCTCGGAGCCGTTCTCGCCGACATTCTGGTCCAGTCGTTGGGCTTGGCTTCTCTCTTGATGCCGACGACGCTGTTCGGCCTCGCGTTCGCCGTTTATACCGGCGCGCGACCTCGGCTCGATACGCCGCGCGTCGCAGCGGGGGTCGGCGCGCTCGTGTCCTTCGCGATCCTTGCGAACCTGGCGGTCGGAAAGATCGGGCGCTGGGAGGACGGTGACGCTGGCGGCGTGATTGGTGGCCTCTCGGCTGCGATTCTCGAGCAGTGGACCGGGCCGACGGGGGCCTGGGTGACGGCGCTGGCCAGCTTCCTGCTGCTCGGAGCGTTCGCGAGCGGGCAGTCCTTGTTCGACGTGGTGCAGGCCGGCGGTCGAGGGACGGCTGGGGTACTTCGCCGGGGGCAAGACAGTCTGCGCGATTGGGCATCGCGGGGCCCGGACCTGGAGTCTATCGAGCCGATCGTGCTCGGCCACGAAGAAGTCGTGCCGGGGCGCCCCGGTGCGGTCCGCCCGGTCGAGCGGGAACGCGAGCGGCGCGCGCCGGTCATCTCCACTCCGAAGCCCCCGGAGCCGGTCGGGCCGGGCCGTCGTCGACAGACCGAGATGCCGTTCGTCGACGGGACCTCCTACTGCCTGCCTGACGTGACGTTGCTCGATCCGCCGGTCGAAGGCGAGGTCGAGATCGACCACGAGGTGCTGATCAAGAGTTCCCAGGTGCTCGAGGCGAAGCTCCACACGTTCAACGTCCAGGGCACCGTGCAGGGAATCCACCCAGGGCCGGTCATCACGACGTACGAGTTCGAGCCTGCGGCGGGCATCAAGGTGAATCGCGTGACCGCGCTGGCCGACGATCTCGCCATGGCGATGCAGGCGATGAGCGTTCGTATCCTCGCGCCGATTCCGGGGAAGTCGGTCGTGGGTATCGAGGTCGCGAACCCGCGACGCGAGACGGTGTCGCTTCGTGAAATCACCACGTCGGATGCGTTCCAACAGTCGAAGTCGACCCTTGCTCTCGCGCTCGGGAAGGACACGACGGGGCGCCCGGCCGCGGGCGATCTCGCGCGGATGCCCCACCTGCTCGTCGCCGGTGCGACGGGCGCCGGCAAATCGGTGTTCCTCAACACCTTGCTGATCAGCATTCTGATGCGTGCGAGTCCGCGCGACGTGCAGCTCGTGCTCGTCGATCCGAAGATGCTCGAGCTGGCCACGTACGAAGAGATCCCACACTTGCTCGTGCCGGTGATCACCGAGGCGAAGCTCGCGGTCGCGGTGCTCGAGAATCTCGTGACGGAGATGAACGAGCGCTACAAGCTCATGAAGGAAAAGGGTGTCCGCAACCTCGACTCCTACAACAAGGCAGTCGCCGAGGGTACGAAGAACGGCAAGGTCATCGAACTCGAGGAGGACGAGGGCGAAAAAGGGGCCGACGATGCGGTCGTCCATCGGCACATGCCGCGGATCGTCGTCATCATCGACGAGCTCGCGGATCTGATGATGACGCGCCGCGACTGCGAAGAGCCGATCACGCGTCTCGCCCAGAAGGCCCGTGCCGCGGGCATCCACATGGTGATTGCGACTCAGCGCCCGTCGGTCGACGTCATTACCGGCCTGATCAAGGCAAACTTCCCAGCTCGCATCTCGTTCCAGGTCGCGGGCAAGGTCGACTCTCGAACGATTCTCGACACGATGGGGGCGGAGCGCCTCCTCGGCATGGGTGACATGTTGTTCCTGCCCCCGGGAACGTCGCAGCTGCAGCGACTCCACGGCGCGTTCGTGTCGGACGACGAGATTCAGAGGGTGACCGACTTCGTTCGTAGCCAGGAGAAGCCCCGCTATCGCATGGAGCTGTTCGAGGACGCGAGCGCCGAGGACGAGGGCGGGGCCGCCGAGCGGGGCGAAGAGCAGTACGACGCCATGTACGACGAGGCGGTGCAGATCGTCACCGAGACGGGCAAGGCCTCGATCAGCTACGTGCAGCGTCGGCTTCAGGTAGGATACAACCGGGCCGCGCGGATGGTCGAGTGCATGGAGAGGGAAGGCGTCGTGAGCCAACCGGACCACCGGGGCACCCGCGAGGTCGTGGCCCGGGCCGGGTACGAGGAATAGTGGACCGCCTTCTCCTCGCGCTCGTCCTTTGCGTGGCGGCGGCCTCATTCGTCCGGGCGGAAGACGATGCCACCACGATTGCCGCGCGCGTACAGGCGCGTTACGACGAGACCACCGATCTGTCGGCCGATTTCTCTCAGGAGATGCGGATCCAGGCCGGTAGCCAGGTGCTGCGCTCGAAGGGGCGCATGTACTTCCAGAGGCCGGGGCGGATGCGGTGGGAATACGAGTCGCCGGAGCCGCAGACGATCGTCGCCGACGGCAAGCACCTGTGGATTCATCAGCCCGAGGACGAGCAGGTGCTTCGCGCGCCGCTCGAGCAGGCCTTCCAGTCGCAGACGCCCGTCTCCTTCCTGTTTGGGGTGGCGCGCATTGGTCGCGATTTCGATCCGAAGCTCCTGCCCGAGAGCGAAGAGGGCGGATTGCGTATCGAGTTGCATCCCAAGGCGGAGGAGGGGGGGGCGCTGGGTCTCTTGATCCTCGAGGTCGACGCCGACACCTATGATCTCCGGGCAGCGACCGTCCGCGACCCTCTGGGCAATGTCACGACGGAGGTTCGCCTGATCGACGCCAAGCGAAACGAGGGTGTCGACGCCGACCTCTTCCACTTCGAGCGCCCCCCCGGCACCGACCTCATCGAGGCCCCGGGCTAGAAGAGTTGGGCCGCTGGTTGGCGCCTTGACGACTGTTGCAACTTTTCAGGAGGATGCTTCGGTAGGGCGCAACGTTGCGGTGCCCCTCAGGGCTGCAACGAACGTCCCCAGGAGGAGGTTGCTGTGCCGTCATTCGATGTCGTGTCCGAGGTGGACATTCCGGAGGTCGAAAACGCCCTGGAGCAGACGCGCCGAGAAGTCGGGCAGCGTTATGATTTCAAGGGGTCGAAGACCGAAATCGAGTTCCCGGAGAAGAAGGTGGTCCAGATCGTGTCCGACGACGAGTACAAGGTGAATGCCGTGGTCGAGATGCTGCAGGGGAAGCTGGCCAAACGCCAGGTCAGCCTGAAGTCGATGGAGTATGGCAAGATAGAGCCGGCTGCCGGCGGCCTCGCCAAGCAGACCATTACCGTGCACCAGGGGCTCGAGAAGGACGACGCCAAAGAGCTCGTGAAGATGATCAAGGCGAGCAAGCTCAAGGTGCAGGCCCAGGTTCAGGACGCTCAGGTGCGCGTGACCGGCAAGAAGCGCGACGATCTCCAGGACGTGATTCAGCTCCTGAAGGCGGCGGACTACAAGCGCCCGCTGCAGTACGTGAACATGCGGGACTAGCCCCCCGCGGGCCGTCCCGCCATGGTACCTGCGCGGTGAAATTCCACGGGTGAAGGTCGCCCGTTGACACAGGCCGACCCCATCCTTACCCTTCGCGGGCCGGTTTTTGCATTCCGGCCCAACGGAGAGGACTCAAACGAAGGACCATGCGTAAAGCGTTCCTGAAGAGTGCCCAAGAATCCCTGCTCAAGATGCGCGAGCAGGTCGTCGCGGACATCGATAGCGACACAAAAACCAGTCGTTCCGGCCACAAAGACGAAGGCATGGATGCGTACGATCTCGCCAGCGAGGAGCGCGATCGTGACATCAGCATGATTTTGTCTGACCGCGATCGGCGGAAGCTCCAATCCCTGGACGAGGCGCTCACGCGGATCAAGGCCGGCTCGTACGGTATCTGCGACGAGTGTGAGCTCGACATCGCCGAGGACCGGTTGAAGGCGTTGCCGTTCACCCGCCTCTGCGTGATTTGTCAGGGGGAGCAGGAAAAGGAAGCCCGCCAGACGCGTCAGGCGGACGACGACCGTGGTGTCCGCCGCTTTGCCGTCGGCGACGACGGCGGCGACGACGCCTAGCTAGCCGCGAGGCACTCCAGCGTGCGCCGCCGCGCCGACCTCGAAGCGATCTACCGCGCCGGTGTCGAAGCGGTGGATCCGCAGCGCCTGGTCGAGAGCCACGTTCGGCGCGAAGGCTCTCGGCTGATGGTCGACCTGGGCGATGCGACCGCGGGGGTCCCGCTGCGCGCCCTGTGGGTGGCCGGTGCGGGGAAGGCCGCGGCGGCCATGGCCGCGGGCGTTGCGCGCGTGGCCCCCGAAGTGTCCGGCGCCGTGATTGCGCCAGGCGGGCGTGGCTGCGGCCGGCGGTACCATGGGCGGATCGAGGTTCTAGGGGGGGGCCATCCGGTGCCGGACCGCCGGAGCTTCGACTCGACGCAGCGCCTGATCCAGAGACTCCGGCGCCGCCCGACGACCGACGGAATCCTGTTTCTGCTCAGTGGCGGCGCATCGGCTCTGCTGGCCCGTCCGGCCCGTGGGGTCTCGACGACGGACAAAGTGCACCTCGGGCGTCTTCTTCTTCGCTGCGGCGCGGACATCGAACTCACCAACGCCGTGCGCAAGCACGTGTCGAGTGTGAAGGGCGGGGGGCTTCTGCGCATCGCGGCGCCCCGGCGCGTGTGGACCCTCGCGCTCTCGGATGTGATCGGAGACGCGCTCGGCACGATCGGCTCCGGTCCTACGGTGCCTGATCCGTCGACGTACGACGAAGCCTGGCGGGGCCTGGAGGCGTTGGGAGCTCTGCAGGGGGTGCCCCCCTCGGTTCGTCGTCGTCTCGCCGCAGGGCGCGATGGGCGCGCGTCCTGCCCGGAGACCGTGAAGCCGGGCTCGACGGACGCGGGTCGGTCACGGGCCCGCGTCATCGGCTCGAACCGCATCGCCCTTCGAGCCGCCGCACGAGAGGCGCGTCGTCTGGGGTACCGGGTGCGCACGCGGGCCGCGCCGTTGGCCGGGGAGGCAGCAGAGCAGTCCGAGGCCCTGGTCGCGTCGCTGGGCGCAGCGGATGCCCCGACCTGCGTGCTCGCCGGGGGCGAGACCACGGTGCACGTCGGGGCCGCGCGGGGCCGCGGTGGCCGCAGCCAGGAGTTCGCCGTCGCTGCCATGCCCGGCCTCGCCGGCGGCGACTGGAGCTTGCTGGCCGCCGGCACGGATGGCATCGACGGCGAGACCCCGGCCGCCGGCGGCTTCGCGGACGGATCCTCTCGTCGCCGAGCCAGTGCGCGCGAGGTGCGTAGAGCTCTCGCGGAGCACGACTCGCACACGCTCCTCGACGCGCTCGGAGACGCGTTCGTGACCGGTCCTTCGGCCACCAATGTGATGGATCTGGTGGTCGCCTTGGGCGGCCCGCGCCGAAAATAGTTTTGGCGTGCAAAACGGCGGTGTAGCAGTCCTCATCCATGCCCTGCCCGCAAAATCTACGTTGACAGTTTTGCTGGATTCTCGTACGTTCCGCGCAACAAGAAAACAGAACGACATGTCACGGCAGAGGGCGCTTCAGTCATAGCGGAAGCTCGGGCAGTTCGTTACCGATCCGCTACAGAGGCGTGAGGGGGTGAGTGGATGCTGCAGGCGGAAGCCGAACGATCGCGGGCTTGCCCGGACGGATCACCGATGACGGGCTCTTCCATGGATAAGAGGCAGATCGTGGGCCTCGCCGAGGAGTACGGCCTCGGGAAGGTTCAGGGCGTGGGGCCGGCAGGTGGATGGTCTCGGCCGTCGAACCACCAGAAGAACTTCCTCGTCGACGTCGGGCGCAGCAAGGTCATCTTCCGCTTCGACGGGAACCGGGGCGAGCTCGACCTGAAGCGCGAGGTGGATCTTTTCCTGTACCTGCGAAAGCACGGTTTCCCGTGCCCGCAGCCTCTGGCCGATCGCAAGAGTCGTCACTACCGCGACGTCGGCGGCGCCCGGCTCACTGCGTACAAGAACATCGACGGCAAGCGCCCACTGGTCGAGGATCTGAGCGGGAATCAGATCGAGGGTGTCGGCCGGGCACTGGGTGAGCTCCACCTCATCGGCAAGGGATACAAGAAGGGGATCGAGAATCGGTTCAGCTTCGAGCGTGTAGCGGATCTCTACGCGGAGATTCGCCCGCGCCTGCCGACCTACTTCAAGCGCATCACGCGGACTCTCGACGAAGAAGTCGACTACCTCGGCAACTACCTCGAAACGAAGTTGCCCAAGGGCGTCATCTACGGTGACCTCTTGAGCGAGAACGTCTTGCTGAAGGGCGACAAGCTCGTCGGTATCGTGAGCTTCGAGGCGGCGTGTCGCGGCAAGTTCATCTTCGACCTCGCCACCGCCGTGAACGCGCTGTGCTTCACGGACGGAAGCTATGATCTCAAGCGGTTCGAGACGGTCATTGCCGGCTACGAGACGATCCGCACCCTGTCGCTGGCCGAGTGGGACGCGTTCCCCAACGAACTGCGGTTCTCAGCTTTCCGCTTCACGGTGACGAAGCTGCGCGACATCGTCTCGCTTCCGGATTCCGCGGCGTGCCTCGCCGCGATTACCGAAGCGCGCCTGCCCCAGCCGTCCGATGATCCGCGTTCTGCGGCGATTCGCGGCTTCCAGGAGTTCTTCGACCGTCTCTCCATTCTGCGGCGCGAGCGCGATGGCGGCATGGAGCCCATGCTTCTGGCCATGGCCACTGGCTACGACTACCGAAAATACCAGAAGGTCAAGGCCGTGGAGCGCAAGGGGAGCAAGTAGGGGCCGCCTTGGAGAAGTACTTCGAAGGGATTCTCGAGGCACTCGGCGAGGATCCGAAGCGCGAGGGGCTGCTGAAGACACCCGCGCGATGTGCGCGTGCGCTCGCCGAGATGACGCGCGGCTATTCGCAGGATCCCGAAGAGATCATCAACGGAGCCCTCTTCACCGAGGACTACTCGGAGATGATCATCATGAAGGACATCGATTTCTATTCGATGTGCGAGCACCACATGCTGCCGTTCTTCGGCAAGGTGCACATGGCCTATCTTCCGAGTGGCAAGATCGTCGGAATTTCGAAGATGGCGCGACTCGTCGACGTGTTCGCGCGTCGGCTCCAGGTTCAAGAGCGCATGACGACCCAGATCGCGACGCTACTCATGGAGAAACTCGGCGCGGAGGGCGTTGCCGTCGTCGCCGAAGCCGAGCACCTGTGCATGCGCATGCGCGGGGTCGAAAAGCAGAACTCGTACGTGATCACGAGCGCCATGCTCGGGGTCTTCCGGGAGAATCAGGACACCCGCAACGAGTTCATGAACCTGATCGGCCACCGGCGCTCTTGAGCGGGCCCACGGGCTCCGCCCGAGCCGCCGCCTCTCTCCCGACCGCCGTGGGCCAGGTGGCGCCCCGGTCTGCGGCGTTCGTGCGCCAGGCTCGCGCCGGCCAACCGGGCCGGCGGTGGTTCGCCCGTATGCCGTGGCACCGGATGTGTAGGGCCTGACGTCGAGGGCGGCGCGGCAAGACCGGGGCAGGCCTCGGATGGGTCCGGATCTCGGCCGGTCGAACGGCTGTTCGCACAATGCCGAACAAACGCCTTTCGCAACGCTACACGGTATGGGAGAGTCGCACCCGGTAGCCATACACCGAAATCACGTAAACCTACCTATTTCCTGCTCCGGGAGACCTCATGAGCGACATCCTCGACCCGATTTCAGTCTTCTACTTCAGTCTCGTCGGCGGCTTCGCCGTCGCACTCCTGATGCTCCGTTCCCGCGCCTGAGCCCCCTCGAGGCGTTCGATCACCGCCGCCACGACAGGGATGTCGGCGGGGGCCCAAGCCAGGGCGACAAGCTCGCTAGCGGCGGCCCAGCGTACCTCTTGATGCTCCCCTGCCAGGGGGCGCCCCGAGACCAGCTCGGCCGCGTATACGTCTAGGCGGACGTTCCTCGAGCCGGTCCGCGCACGGCCCGTGCCCAACAACGCGCCGGGTCGGATTCGACAGCCGAGTTCTTCGTAGATTTCGCGGATGAGCGCCTCGGCGGGGGATTCGCCGGACTCGATCTTCCCGCCTGGAAACTCCCAGCGGCCCGGCTCGCTCATCGATTTGCTCCGCAGGGCGACCAGGCACGTGCTGGCGCGCAGGATCGCGGCGCCGACGACGTGGATCTCGCTCAGAAAGCGGCCCACCAAGGCGTGTGGGTCTCGCCCTGGGGCTCGATGGTCACGTTGAAGCGAGAGAGCAGGGTGCCCTGCGACCGCTCCAGCTCGGCCTGCGAGATGTTGAACTCGATCATGGCCTGGATGTGGGCGACCTTGGCTGACGCGAGGTCGTTCTGGAACTTCAGTAGGTCGGTCGTCGTGACCATGCCGACCTCGTAGCGCTTCGTCTGGTTTCGCAGGTTCTGCTCAGAGAGCTCGCGCGCTATGCGGGTCGTTTCGATGCGCTCCTGGTCCGAGAGGACGTCGGAGACGGCGCGGCCGACTTCGAGGCTGATCTCCGAGACCGTTTGGCGGTATCGCGTGAACGCCTGCTGTTCCTCGACACGGGCTCGGGTCGCTTGTGCTTTCGCGCCCGCGTTCCCGATCGGGATCTCGATTCTCACCCCAGCGGAGTACGAGTAGTAGCGGCCATCAAATAGCCGATTCAGGGAATCTGGGTAGTTTCCCTCGAACACGGGCGCTGGCTCTTGCGGCGGAGGAATGTCGCTTCCGGCCAGCGAGTTGAGCCCGATGTTCCCGACCAGGTCGAGCTTCGGTAGGAGCTGGTTTTTCGTGATGGCGGTGTTGAGCTCTCTGCCCTCGATCGTCAGGCGAGCCGCGCGGACCTCAGCCCGTTTCTCGAGTGCAATCCGAAGCGCGTCTTCGACGGACACCTCGAATCGCTCGCTCGTCGGCCGGTCGATCGGCTGAACGGCTTTCGGCAGGAATGGGTTCTCGCTGGGCAGGTAAACCTGTTGCCGAAGCTGGAGCCGTGCCTGCGCCAGCTCGTTCGTGGCAACGATGACCTCCTCCTTCCGGCGCGCGGCCTCCGCCTCGCTCTCGAGGACGGCAACCGGCGGAAGGACGCCGACATCGACCCGCGTTTGATTGTCTCGAACCGTCTTCTCGGCAAGCTCGAGCGAGCCGTTCAGTACTTCCAGGCGTTCTTCCAGGCCGACGACCGCCCAATAGTTGGCGATGACCCCTCGTATGAAGTTCGAGACGGCCGCCCGGTAGTTCTCGATTGCCGCGCCCGTGGCGCTCTCGGCGATTCGAATGCGGAGGCTCGTGAAGTACAACCCGAATCCTCTCAGGATCGGCTGACTCAGCGACGCGTTCAGCTCGGGCGTGTAGGTCGGGTTGAGGAGGAGGAAAGGCAGACTCGAGTTTGCCCGGTCGTTGTCCCAGGTCAGTCCGAGGTTGGCACCGGTGCGGAGCTGTTTGGTGAGTGAGAAGTTCCAGGTGCCGCCGTTGTTTCGGAAAACTGGGTCCTGATCGTCGAGCCCGGCCTGAAGGGTATTCGCTGTCGGTTCGCTGCGGCGGCTGATGCCGACTTCGCCACCGAAGATCGGGTCGAACTGAGCCTGCGCTTCGAGGATACCGGTCTGCTGCGCAAGCGGTGTGAGCGACTCGGCGATGACTGCCGGGTTGTTCTGGACCGACGTGAGAACTGCGTCGCGCAGAGTCAGCTGAGCGGGGGCGTTGCGTAGCCCGCTGATGAACGGGTTCGCCGGCTCGGTCGTCGGCACCTCGTACTGCGCGCTCAGGACCTGCCAGATCGACGGCTCGTCCACCAGTTCGCGACGCAGCTCGAGGGGCGCGCCCGCTTCGGGCGACGATCCTGCGGCCGCATCCACAACTTCCTCCGCACATGCAATCGAAACGGCGCCGACGAAGAGGGCGGCGACGGCGACGAGTTTGCAAGCGCGGAGCCCGGCGTGTCCCAAGGAGCTCTCCAGCACGAATCCACCGGGTATCGGCGGGCTGTCGAGATGTCAACGCAACTGCGGGGTTGCGGCGTCTAGACGAACGTAGAACGACGACGCCCGGGGGGCGTCTTGCTTGGCCGGAAGGCCTTCGCTAGCCACCTTGGTTGCCGTCCCGGATCGCCTTTCGGGGCCGCCGCCCCGCCCGCCATGACGCCAGTTCCACAAAAGAGGTCCCTGCTCGCCCTGCGGGCCATGGCTGCATCCACGCGCAACGGTCGGGACTCTGGGGTCGAGGTCGAGGCTCCGCCCGTCAGCTGACGGGCGCTGGCCAGGAGGAAGAGGAGCGATGACGTACCGCGTTTTGGTGTCGGACAAGCTCGCCCCGGAAGGGCTCGAGCGTCTCCAGGCCGAGGCCGGGATCGAGGTGGATCATCAGCCTGGTCTCTCCCCGGAGGATTTGCTCGCCAAGATTGGGGAGTACGATGGGCTCGTCGTTCGCAGTGGCACCAAGGTGACCGAGGACGTGATTGCCAAGGGCGAGCGCCTCAAGGTGATCGGTCGCGCCGGCATCGGGGTCGACAATGTCGACGTTGCCGCGGCCACCCGCCGCGGAATCGTCGTGATGAACACGCCCGGCGGAAACAACGTGACCACCGCCGAGCACGCCATTTCGATGACGCTGGCGTGCGCACGCCACATCCCCGCCGCCGATGCGTCGTTGCGCTCCGGGAAGTGGGAGCGCTCGAAGTTCACCGGGAGCGAGGTCACGGGCAAGACGTTCGGTGTCGTCGGCCTCGGCAACATTGGGCGGGTCGTCGCGGATCGCGCCGCGGGCCTGAAGATGAAGGTCATCGCGTACGATCCGTTCGTCACGCAGGAGACCAAGCCGCTCGAGGTCGAGCTCGTGACGCTCAATGAGCTTTTCGAGCGTAGTGACTTCATCTCGGTCCACGTCCCGGCGACCGCAGATACCAAGAACCTGATCGACGCGGCCGCGATCGAGCGGATGCGCACGGGCGTGCGAATCATCAACTGCGCGCGGGGTGGAATCGTCGACGAGGGTGCATTGGCTGACGGACTGCGCTCGGGGAAGGTTGGCGGTGCCGCGATCGACGTATTCGTCGACGAGCCCCCTGCGAGCGATCACCCGTTGCTGGGCCTGCCCGGTGTGGTGGTCACGCCGCACCTCGGCGCTTCGACCGGTGAGGCACAGACGAACGTCGCGGTGGCGATCGCGGACCAGGTTTCGGCGTTTCTCTGCAGAGGCGCGATTACGGCCGCGGTGAACATGCCCGCGCTCACGCCCGAGCAGCGCGAGCACCTGGGCCCGTTCCTCGATCTGGCCGAGAAGCTCGGCTCGCTGGTTTCCCAGCTCGGCTCGACCGACGCGGAGCCGGCCGGCGCCCCCGTCTCGCTGGACGTCGAGTACAAGGGCGAGGTTGCCGACCACGGCACGAAGACGGTCACCGCGGCGATTCTTCGGGGCCTCCTGGTGCCCATCTTGGGAGACGACCTGAACTACGTCAGCGCGCCCGTGATCGCTCGCGAGCGTGGGATCTCGGTCCAGGAGACGATCTCGACGCAGCCGGGTGATTTCCGCAATCGGATCTCCGTATCGGTGTCGTTCGCGTCAGGAGCCCGCCACGTCGTCGCCGGGGCCGTGTTTGGTCGGCAGACCGTGCGTCTGGTCAAGATGAACGACTTCTTCCTCGAAGCGGTCCCCGACGGGTTCATCCTCATGCTGCACAACCGCGACGTTCCCGGCGTGGTGGGGCAGGTGGGCACGTTGCTCGGCAAGAGCGGCGTCAACATTGCTGGCCTCGAGTTGGGCCGCGAGGGGATCGGCAAACGAGCCGTTTCTCTCTTCCACGTAGACGATCCCGTTTCAGATGAGGTCCTCGACGAGCTTCGGAAGCTCCCCGAGGTTCTGAACGCGGTGTTGCTGCGCCTGTGATAGGACGAGTCACGTGCCGACGTTAATCATCGTAGGAGCCCAATGGGGCGACGAGGGAAAAGGCAAAGTAGTCGATCATTTTGCCGCACATGCCGACGTCGTCGCCCGATATCAGGGTGGCAACAACGCCGGCCACACACTGGTCGTCGGGGGCGAACGTACGGTCGTCCATCTGATCCCCGCCGGGGTACTGCACCGGGGGACGACCTGCATCCTCGGCAACGGCGTCGTCATCGACCCGAAGGTCCTCTGTGAGGAGATCGAGGGACTGCAGGAAAAGGGCTATTTGACCGACGCCGGTCAGCTTCGCATCGACGAGCGGGCCCATGTCATCCTGCCCGTGCACTGCATGCTGGACCGTGCGCGGGAGGCGTCGCTCGGCGAGCGCGCGATCGGCACCACCGGGCGCGGCATCGGTCCTTGCTACGAAGACAAGGCGGCGCGCCGCGGCGTGCGTGTGGTCGACATGCTCGACGCGAGGTACTTTCGCGATGCGCTCGACAAGATCATGGCGGAGCGCGGGCCACTCCTGGAGCTCTACGGCGAGCAGCCGCCGGAGATCGATGCGATCCTCGAGGAGTATGCGGTCTACGCCGAGCGCCTGCGGCCTTACGTGACCGACACGACGATACTCGTCTCGGAGCAGATCGCGGCGGGAAAGCGGATCCTGTTCGAAGGCGCCCAGGCAGCCATGCTCGACCTCGACCATGGCACGTACCCGTTCGTGACCTCGTCCAACACGGTCGCCGGCGTGGTGGGTTCCGGAGCGGGGGTCGCGCCCAAGCACGTGGGGCGCGTGTTGGGGATCGCGAAGGCGTACACGACCCGAGTGGGTGCGGGGCCGTTCCCGACCGAGCTCGAGGATGACATCGGGGCGAAGCTCCGGCAGGTGGGCGGCGAGTTTGGCGCCACGACGGGACGCCCGCGGCGCTGTGGGTGGTTCGACGCAGTCGTGGTGAAGCAGGCGGCGCGTCTCTCGGGTCTGTCGGGAATCGCGCTCACCAAGCTCGATGTTCTGTCGGGCATCCCGACGCTCAAGATCGCCACCGCGTACGATTGCAACGGCGAGCGCTTCGACCGAGTGCCGGCGAGTGTTTCGGCGCTCACGCAAGCGACTCCGATCTACGAGGAGCTCGAGGGGTGGACCGAAGATCTGAGCGGTGCACGGCGTTTCGAAGAGCTGCCGGTAGCTGCCCGGAAGTACATTTCGCGGATCGAAGAGCTCACCGGTGCGCCCGTCACCCTGATTTCGGTCGGCGCGGAGCGGGATGAGACGATCTTGCTGCGCGATCCCTTCCTGCTGTAGTGCGGCCGAGCCGTCCCCCGATTGACGGGGAGATCGGCTCCCTATAGGCGACCAGACAGATGTCCGCGGCCCTCGTGACCAAAAATCTCCGGCGCTCCTACGACGAGCGCGAGGCGGTTCGGGGCATCTCCCTGGAAGTGAACGAGGGTGAGATCTTTGGCCTGCTCGGCCCGAACGGAGCCGGGAAGACGACCACCTTGTCGATGATCTCGACGCGAATCTGGCCCACTTCCGGGGATGCCTGGGTCTTCGGCAAGCACGTCGTACGCGAGGTGCACGCGGCGCGGCGTCTCTTGAACGTGGCCCCGCAGGAGGAATCGCTCTACCCGGACCTCACCGGCCAGGAGAATCTCGAGTTCTTTGCCCGCCTGTGGGACGTGCCTCGCGCGGACCGGCCCGCCCGGGTCGAAGAAGCTCTCGAAGCGGTGGAACTCTCCGGGCGCCGGAACGACTTCGTCCGATCCTATTCCGGCGGGATGCGGCGTCGGCTGAACCTCGGGTGCGCGCTCGTGAGCTCGCCGCGCTTGGTTCTTCTCGACGAACCCACAGTCGGCGTCGACCCACAGTCGCGCGTGCACATCTTCCAGGCGGTTCGGAAGCTGCGAGAGCAGGGCGTGACCATTCTTTACACGACCCACTACCTGCAGGAAGCCGAAGATCTCTGCGACCGGATCGCGATCATTGACGAGGGGCAGGTCGTCGCACTCGGAACTCTGGCGGAGCTCCTGAACTTGTCCACGGCGACGGAAGTGATCGAGCTTCGGTTTGCTGAGCCGTTGCGTGAGGAGGCTGCGCTGGCCGGACTCGCCGGCGTGCAGCGTGTCGAGTCGAGCGGTTCGCTCGTGCGACTCTTTGTCTCACACGCAGAGCCCGTGCTTGCGGCGGTCTGTGGGCAAGGGGTCGTCAAGCAGCCGATCATCCAGGTCCGCGTGACTCCCGTTTCGCTCGAGACCATTTTCATCGAGCTCACCGGAAAGGAGTTGCGTGACTGATGCGCATTTCGGTCCAGGCTGCGGCCCTTCTGGGAGTCGTGGCGACTGTTGGCATCTCGGTGGCCTACGTGCCGGGCGGCCCGATGCAGACCACGCAGAAGATCCTGAAGTCCTCCAATCAGATCGTAACGGGGCCGGGCGATCGAGATTCGAAGCTCGAATCGTTGAAGGGGCTCCTGCGAGATTTCCTCGACACGAAAGCGCTCGGCCGACAGTCGATGGGGAAGCATCTCGACGGCAAGACCACCGAGCAGCAGGAGCGCTTTTTCGCGCTCTTCCGTGATCTCTTCGTGCGGACCTACGTGCAGCGTCTTCTTCTGTTCGACGCCCCCGACTTCGCGTTCACGGAGGAGGAGATTCAGGGAGACACCGCCCACATCGGCACGCAGATCGTGACGCCGCGGGATCGTTTCGAGGTCGATTACGACCTGAAGAAGGCTGGCGCGGGTTGGCAGGCGACCGACATCTTCATCGAAGACGTGAGCTTGTCTGCGAACTTTCAGGCTCAGTTCGGGAAGGCGCTGAAGAAGAGCTCGTTCGACGAGCTGATGGACCGGCTCGAGCGAAAGCTGCACGGCAAGAAGAAGGAATCCAAGCCCGCGGGTTGAGCGATGGTCGCCGTCTTCTGGAAAGACCTGCGACTGATCGTGCGCGATCGGGTCGCGCTCATTGGAGCGATGGTCGTGCCGATCCTGGTGATCAGCCTCATCGCCGGAGCGCTTCTCGACAATGGGGATCGCACGCGACTCCTCCTCCCCGTCGTCGATGAGGATGAGGGGCCGGTCGCGACCGCGTTCACGAAGCTGCTCGGTGAGCACGCCGAGGTTCGCACGGTGAGCCGGTCCGAGGCGGAACGGCTGGTTCGTGACGACAACGACGCGGCGGCGGCGTTGGTCTTTCCGATCGGACTGAGCCGAAGCTACCTGCAGGGGCAGCCGGGCGACATCGAACTCCTCACCGATCCGGCGCAGGCCTACGGACTCCAGGCCATTCGCGTCCTTCTCCTCTTGATGGATCAAGAGGCGCAGGCGCTGGCCGACCCCCTGTCGGAGAACCTCATCGTCGTCGAAAAGATCAGCCTGACGGGCAGTCGCCGGGAGGTGAACTCGTTCGACGAGAACGTACCGGGCTTCGCGCTGCTGTTCGTTCTGATCGTCGTGATCTTCGGCACTTCGATGGCGCTCCACGACGAGCGCGACTGGGGGACGTTGCCTCGGCTCCTGGTCGCGCCCGCCGGCTTCACCTGGATGGTGCTCGGGAAGCTAGGGGCGCGATTCGTCCTCGGCCTCGTTCAGATGCTCGTGCTTTTTGTGTGGGCGCATTGGTTCTTCGGCGTGTCTCTGGGCCCGTCGCCGAGTGCACTCCTCGCGCTGTCGGCGGCGATGGTGTTCACCACGGTGTCCGTGGGATTGGTGGTGGCCGGCCTGGCCCGCACGCGCGAGCAGACCCAGCCGCTCAGCCTGGCGGTCGTCATGCTCGTCTCTCTTCTGGGCGGGCTTTGGTTCCCTCCGGAGTTCGTCCCGGAGTGGATGCGCGATGTGCAGCCCGCCATCTACACGAGCTGGGCCATGCGCGGGATGAACGATCTTGTGCTACGAGACCGGGGACTAGAGGCGATCCAAGGGTCGGTGGCCGTGATCTTCGGCTACGGGCTCGTGACCCTGGTGGTCGGCATGCGGCTGTTTCGTGCGCGTCACAGCGCGCGCTGAGAGGACGGGAGCGAGAGGGACGTCGGCGGCGATGACGGTGGGAGTGGCACGCGGGACGTTCGTCCTGGCTTCGGCGTTACTGTTGTCGCAGGCGGTCGGTGACCCAGCCCGCGCCCGTGAGGGCGCGCCGTCGGCTTCGGTGACCGTCCTCGGGGCGTCGTCGGCGGTTGCGGACGGGCCTCGTGCGCCCGCGCTCGAACGACTGGGAGTCGAGGAGTTCGTGCAGCGTGCCATCGAGGCTGCTCCGGAGCTCGACGTTTCACGCTGGGCGGTCGTGAGTCAGGAAGCGGACCTCCAGCAGGCGAAGGCGTCGTCGTTCCTCCCCGAGCTCACCGCGACGAGCAACTTCGGTTATGCGCGCCGCGCACGCGGGAATGTGCTCGAGTCTCCCGACACCGTCGACACCAGGGCGTTCGGTCCCTTCAATCGAGTGGAGATTCAGCTCGTCCAGCCCCTGTACACCTGGGGCAAGATCACGTCCGGGATCGAGGCCGCCACGCACGCCGTTGGCGTGAAGATCGCCGAGCACGACGGGCTCGAGGCGACGGTCATCGAGCAGACCAAGACCTTGTATTACAACATCGTCCTCGCCCGGTCCGTGGTCGGTATCCTCGAGGAGGCGCGCGACGGTTTCGACGATGCGCTCGAGACGGCGCGCGAGCGACGAGAAGACGGCGACGTCGACGTGACGGAGCTCGATATCCTCTACCTTCGGGTCGGACGTGCCGAGACGGCGAAGGAGATCCCGAAGCTCGTTGCGGGCGAGAAGGCGGCGCTCGGAGCGTTGCGGGTCCTGGCCGGCGGTGAGCCGGGCTCGGCGCTCGACGTGCGCGAACGTCTACTCGACCCGGAGCCTGCAGTGTTGGAGCCGCTCGAGCATTACCTCGCCGAACTGTACGAGGTCAGCCCGACCTGGCGGCAGATCGAGCAGGGCGTCGAGGCGCAGGCGAGCGAGCTCTCGCGCACCGAGGCGGAGTACTTCCCCGATCTGTTGCTCACGGGCTACTTCGGGTACTCCTACGCGCCTGATCGTGATCGACAGCTCAATCCGTTTGCGAACGACAATTTCAATTTTCTACGCGGCCCGGGGGGTTTTCTCACCGTGCGGTGGCCCTTGAATTTCCACATCACGGCCACCAAGGTGCAGAAGGCGCGCGCGGAGCTCGGGCAGCTCCAGGCCCGTCGCCGGCAGGCGCGGAGCGGCCTCGCCGTCGAACTCGTGAGCGCCTACGAAACGGTGGTGGAGAGTCGCAAGGCGGTGACCGATCTGGATGATGGTCGGAGGGCGGGGCGCGCGATTCTCACTCTCACGGTCACGAATTTCGATCTCGCGATCGGAGACGCGAGCGAGATTCTGAACGCGCTTGGCAACTACGCTCGGGTGTCGAGCAGCTACTACGAGTCGGTTCGAGACTTCAACGTGTCGCTGGCAAGGCTGGCGCGGGTGCTCGGTGCCGAGCAGGTCGGACGGGGGAAGTCCGCCGTCACTCGAGCTCGTCCTGCGGCGGTTTCGGTCGAGGCCCCGCGTCCGGAGCTTGCTCCGCCCACGCGTTGAGTCGCCAGAGTCCGGCCGCGCCGAGGATGGTCGTGAGAACGAGGACGATCATGTGTGCCATCTCACACTCCGAGAATGCTGAGGCCGCCGTCGGCGTAGAGCACCTGCCCAGTGACGCCGTGGCCGGCCGGGCCGGCGAGGGCGGCGGCGAGCCGGCCGACATCGTCGGCGCTGACGTTTCGGCGCAGCGGGGCGCGTTCTTCGGCGACGTGTAGCATGTCGCGGAAGTTGCGGATGCCAGCGGCCGACAACGTCTTGATGGGGCCGGCGCTGATGGCGTTGACGCGGACGCCGTCGGGGCCCACGTCGGCGGCGAGGTAGCGGACCGAGGATTCGAGAGCCGCCTTGGCGACGCCCATGACGTTGTAGTTCGGAAAGACGCGTTCGCTGCCCGCGAACGTGAGGGTGAGGACGGACCCGCCGCTCTCGCAGAGCAGGGGCATGGCGGCGCGCGTGAGCGCGACCAGCGAGTAGGCGCTGACGTCGAGGGCCAGGCGGAAGCCTTCGCGGCTCGTATCGACGAAACGGCCCGTCAGATCGTCGCGCTGCGCGAACGCGATCGCGTGCACGAGCACGTCGAGCCGCCCCCACTGGCTCTGGACCTCGCCCAAGAGCTGCTCGATCTGGCCATCGTCGGTCACGTCGCACGAGCCGAGCACGTCGGCGCCTATCTTCTCGGCAAGGGGCCGGACGCGGCGCTCGAGCGTCTCGCCGACGTAGGTGAGACCGATATGTGCTCCCTCGTTCGCAAGCGCCTGCGCGATACCCCACGCGATGCTGCGCTCGTTTGCTACGCCGAGCACGAGTGCCCGCTTCCCCGACAGCGTACCCATGGCGCGCTTATGGCACAGGGGCGTTGAGATGCAATCGAGTCGCTGCGTCGCGATCGGCCTCGAGTGCAGCTAGTCTGGGCGCGTGTCCGAGGCCGCTCCCACGCCGACCGCGTCTCGTCGACCATGGTGGATCCCGCCGTTTCTCGGACGGATTCCCGATCTCGAACCGCAGCATGTTCGACTTCTCGGATTCGTTTCGCTGGCCCTGTTCTTCGAGAACTACGACTTCTCTTTGTTGACCGCGGCGCTCCCGTTCATTGCCAGTAGTCTCGAGATCGGAGAGTCGGATCTCGGGGGGTTCACGGGGATGATCCGACTGGGCGCGTTGCCTGCGTTCTTCGTCGTGCCGTTCGCTGATCGGATCGGTCGTCGCCGCGTGTTCCTCGCCTCGGTCGCAATGCTCAGTCTGGGTACGCTGCTCACGGCGTTCAGCCAGACCGCGACGCAGTTCGTGGCGATCCAGCTGTTGACCCGGACCTTCATGCTGACCGCGGCGACCGTCGCGTTCGTGATGGTCGCCGAAGAGCTGCCGGCGGCTCACCGGGGGTGGGCCATCGGAATGCTCGGGGCTCTCGCGTCGCTCGGTCACGGGTTTTCGGCGATCCTGTTCGCGTGGGTCGAGTACCTTCCGTTCGGCTGGCGCGCTCTGTACGTCATGGGTGTCCTGCCGGTGCTCTTCCTCGGCAGCTTTAGGCGCGGTGTGCCGGAGACTCGACGGTTTGCGACGCAAGCGGACGGCGGGGGCAGAGCGCTCGCGGGATATTTCGAGCCGTTCCGGCTGCTCATCCGGCGGTTCCCGGCACGCGCCGCGGGAATCGCGCTGCTCGGGCTGCTCACCGCGGCGTCGATGGGGAGCGCCTATCAGTTCACAGCGCAGTTCCTCCTCGTGCATCGAGGATGGGAGCCTGGCCAGTACTCGCTGCTGGTTCTCACCGCGGGCGCGCTCGGGGTGCTGGGGAACATTCTCGCCGGGCGGCTTGGCGACATCGTCGGCCGCCGGGTGGTTGGCGCGGCCTTCATTGGCGTGTTCCCGTTGCTCGCGTGGGGCTTCTTCCGCACCGACGGGGTGTTCGTCGTGATCTCTTGGAGCCTACTGGTTCTTTCGCTTACCGCGAGCACGACGATCCTGCGCGCGCTCGCGACCGAACTGTTCCCAACGGCCTATCGAGGGACGTCCACCGGGCTCCAGACCATGATGGAAACGGTGGGGGCTGCGGGTGGGCTGGCGCTCGCAACCGTCGGCATGCGTTCTGGCCTGGAGCTCACGACGGTGTTGCCGCTCCTGAGCCTGCTCGCTCCCCTGGGAGTGTTCGTGATCGTCCTGTTTCCCGAAACGCGAGGTCGGGAGCTCGAATCGATCAGCGAGTGAGATGCGCCGGCTAGCGAAGCTTCTTGTTCGGATGCGGAATCTTGACGCGCTCGACGCGGCGCTTTGGGTTCCCACCCGCTCGGATCTGCTTCGGGTCTTGGTAGTAGTACTTCCCGCGCTTGGTGTAGCCGCTGCCGCCTTTGTAGCGCGGCTCCGGATTGGGAATCAGTGCCCGTCGCCGCGCCGGTTGGCGCGGCTGGGTGGGTGCCTTGCGGGGATCCCGGGTCACGCGCCCCCGCGACGCCGGCTCGGCGCGCGACCGCAGTCGCTTGGGGTTGTAGATCCGCTGCGCATCGACGTCCTGGGGGATGCTCGGAAGGAGCATTGCCGCCGACAGCACGAACGTGGCAACGACCGTGCGAAGCAGTCTCATCGGTGTGCTCCCAGGTCGGCTGTTTCGTTGTCCATGGCGCCGCCGGTAGCCGATCCGGTCACACCGAGATTGCTCGCGAGGTCGGAGCCGGCGTCGATCGCGGTGCTCGAGAGCTGAAGGTCGAGGTCTCCGGCGGCCGCATCGACGAACATGGGGTCCGTATCGAGCTGAACCCCGGTGCCGAGGCCGAGCGAGGTGGGCGAGACATCGGCACGCCCGTTGAGTCCGAACAGAGTGTAGTCGAGCGTGACCGGGTCGCCGGCTCGGGCGCGGAAGCCGTGCCGCGTGTTCCCGGCGACGATGGAGTCTCGAAACGTGATCGTGCTTCGGGTGCTGCGCACGCCATCGCGGTTTCCGTAGATCGTGACGAAGGTGATCTCGGCGTCCGTGCGACTCAGTGCGAGTCCGCCGCGGTCGTTGGCGTAGACGTCGCTGTCGCGCATCTGGAATCCGGTCGCCTTTCGCACGTAGACACCATACCTGCGGCTCCCGGTTACCATAACCCCCGAAAGCGACATGCCGTTTGCGTTGCCGACGGCGATCCCGTCGCGGTCGGAGCCCGTTACCAAGACGTCCTCGATCGACAGTCCATCCGGTGTTCCCTGCGACGCGATGCCCCGGCGGGCCCCACGAATCCACAGGTTTTCGATGCTCACGCCCGTTGCTCGGACGCGGATGCCATCGCGCCGTTGGTCGCGGCGGGTGAGAGTCAGGATCGGTCCGTTCGGCTCCAGGATCGTCGTGGCAGCCGCACCGCTTCCTCGGATCGTGACGTCTCGCACGTCGACCTGGACCGCCTCGGGGTAGGTGCCCTCGGCCACCAAGAGCGTGTCGCCGGGCACCAGCTCGCCGAGCGCGTGGGATAGCGTCTGCCAGGGTTTCAGGTCGGAGTTCGCTTCCGCGCGGGAGCGTCCATCGTCGCCGGTCGCTGCGTTCACGTAGAAAACGTCGAGCGGGAGTGCCGTGTAGCCAGGTGAGGGGAGGGCGCTCAGCGACGAGTCGTAGTGGTAGCCCAGATCGACCATGCCACTGTCGAGGGTGCCGGTCGTGGCGGTGCTTCCGTCGATGCCCAGCGCCGAGCCCAGGTCGGAGCCGAAGCCGACGGCGGCGCTCTCCTGGGCCTGGCCCGCCGCGATCTGCGACAACCGGAAATCGTCTTCCTCCCAGTGGGCGCCGCCGAGGATGCCGTCGGTACCTGCGGGGTTCACGTACTCGGGGACGATGGTCTCGTTGGCAACGCACCCGGCGCAGAAGAGGTAGCTCTCTGGAACCAACGACGCGCCGTTGGCGTTGAACCCGTTGTGCAAGAGCACGGCGCCCGAGGTGTCGACGCGCAGTCCCGTACCGGCCGAGTCCGTCAGCAGGTTGTCCCGAACCGTTCCAATCGCATTCAAGAGGCGACCGTTGCCCACCCCGTTCAGGGTGAGCGTGTTGTGTGCGACGAGGTTGCCGGTCGACAGCGGCTCCGTCCCGGGTGTGTTGTCGAGGCTGACGCCCCATTCGCCGTTCGCGTAGGACAGCACATTCTTGACCGTGGCGTCGGTGACGCGTCGAAGGAGCACGCCGGAGAACAGGGCTCCCGTCGTGATGGAGTTCTCGACCGTCACGCCGGAGGCGTCCGTGATCCGGATGCCGTCGGTACTTTGGTCCGCCACCGCGCAATTCGTGACTCGCAGGTCGTCGCCGCCGGTCGAGTTCGCGATCCCGGTCGTGCCGCCGCGGACGACCAATCCGTCGAGCGTCACGTCGGTCGCGGAGACGACGATAGCCGTGTGCGCGGCGGGGAGGAAATAGGCGGTGCCGGGCTCGTCGGCCTGCAGGGTCAGCCCATCGACGTTTACCGAGACTTCTCCGAGGTATTCGCCCGGCAGCATCACGATCGTATCGCTCTGGTTCGCACGGCTGACCGCGTACTGGACGGTTTCCCACGGCGTCGAGCGGTTCGTGGCCTCGACGTCGCTGCGCGTGTCGTCCCCGAGCGAGCTACTCACGTAGTAGGTCGTCGCGACGGTACCCGGCGTGGGCGCCCAGGCGGGAGCAACGACTGCCGCCGGTGCGCCGTAGTGGAATCCGACGTCAGCGGTCCCCGCGTCCCCTTCTTGCGTCGTGGCCGTCGTCCCACCGATGTCGAGCAGGCCGACGACATCCGAGCCGGCATCGATCATGGGGCTCTCGTGCGACTCGCCGGCGGCGAGCCGTTTCAGGTGGAAGTCGTCGTCTTCCCAGCCAAGGCCGCCCAGGATGCCGTCGGCCCCGGCCGGGTCGACGTAACGGGGGTTCTTTCCGAGGACACTCCAGCCCGAGATGAGGCTGGAGTAGGCGGCGTCGCGGTCGCGATCGCGCGTGTTCGTCGCGAAGTTGTTGTGATGCGCGATGATGAAGGGGCCTCCGAGAAACAGCCCGAGGTCGACATGTCCGGTGATGGTGTTGTCGCGGACCTCGCCGCTGGCCTCGAGAAGTCGTATGCCGTCGTGGTTCTGGTGCACGGTATTGAATGCGACGACGTTCGCGAACGAGATGCCGGCGCCCGTGGTGTGGTCGATCGAGATGCCCCACTCGCCGTTTGCGTACACCAGGTTGTTGCGCACGTAGAGGATGCTCGAGGTCTCGAGTTTCAAGCCGGTTCCACCGGCGCCGGAAACGCGGCAGCTGTCGATGAAGCCGCCGAGGGTGTCGACGAAGTGAATACCATCGGTGCTCGGTGCCGCGACCACGACTCCGGTGATGCGAATGCCGTCCGCCGCTTCGGCCCGGATTCCCTGCGACCCACCCTGGATCACGAGGTTCTCGATGCGGGTCTCGAGTGCGTTCTGAACCGTGATCCCGACCTCGATCGTTGGGGGCAGGAGGACGGCGTCGCCCAGGGCGCCGTCGCCGACGATGGTGAGCGCGTCCTTCGTGATGTCGACCTGCTCCTCGTACACGCCGGGGAGCAGCCGGATGACGTCGCCCGGCGAGGCCTGGGTCAGGGCGTAGCTGATGGTTTCCCACGCACTTCCCGGGGATTGCGCTTCGCTGTACGTGTGGGCGTTGAGGCCGCTCACGGGGTCGATGTAGAAGCTGCTCCCGCTTCCCGGCTCCGGTACGACGTCGGTGGCGGGAGGTGGCGCACCCGTGCTCGCGCTCGCAGCATCGTGCCAGCCGACGTCCGCGACGCCGGTGTCGATCGCTGCATCCGTGCGGGTCGAGCCCGAGATGTCGGCGGCGATGACCAGGGCCGAGCCGGTGTCGACGGCGGGGCTCGTGGGGAGCGGCTCAACGGGGACTTGTCGGAGCGCGAAGTCTCCACCCGGTGCGTCGATGAACTGTGGATCTGCGATGGGGTTCGCCCATAGGGTGGGCTCCTGCCCGTTCGCGGATTCGAACGGTATCGCATTGGCGAAGAGCACGTTGTGATGCGCGTAGACCGGCGCGGTATCTGTCTTGACGGCCCTATCGTCGTTCGTCGAGAGAATGTTGTCTCGCACCTCGCCGGTCGCCTTCTGGAGGCGAATGGCTCCCGACTGCGAGAGGCGGCCGGCTCCGTAGACGGTGTTGAATGCGACGATGTTGTTCGCGGCGACGGCGGGCCCGCTTCCGTTTGCGAGATGGATACCCCACTCCCCAGCGCCCACGACGAGGTTGTTGCGGACGTAGGCGGTGTCGGTCTCGTCGAGCAGGATCGCCGTTCCGTTGGCGTTGTGTGTCGTGTTGCTGTCGATGACGACGCCGCTGGTCGTGACGGTTCGGATCGCGTTCGCGGTTTGTCCGCTGAACGAGCAGTTCTGGACGAGGAGACCGTCGGCGTTGGTCGCGCGCAGGCCGTGCAGGCCGCCCTGGAAGGCGAGTCCCACGACCGCGAAGCCGGCGTGATTGATGCGCAGTCCGACTTTCCCGGGGGCCGGCGTGACGGTGACGGCGCCAGAGGCAATCAGTGTCACGTTGGGAGCGTTGCTCTCTGATGTGTCCGTGTAGATGCCGGCGGCGATCGAAACCGTGTCGTCACTCGCGGCGCCGTCCGGCTCCAGCGCGCGTTTGATCGTCTGCCAAGGGGTCGTCGGGTCCCGGGCGTCGTATCGACTTCTCGTGTCGTCGCCGGTGCCGTCGTCGACGTAGTACGTGTACGGCCCCGGTCCGCCCGGCGGCGGCTGGATCGCAGGTCTCCCGGTCGAGGCGCCTGCGCCCCAGTGATATCCGAGGTTCGCCGTGCCGTCGTCCGCGACGTCATCGGTGCGCGTGGAGCCCGAGATGTCGACGCTGCCAACGAGACCCGATCCCGCGCCGATTGCTGGACTGTCTTCTCCTTGAGCCAACGCGGATTCGGAGAGCTGGAAGGTCCCCGTGAAGCGGGGGAGGGCGGTGAGGTTGTCCCAGACCGCCGGCTCCTGGCCTCCGAGGGTGTCGAATCGGGTAGGATTGTCGAAGATGTCGTTGTGGTGGACGTAGACCGGCGCGGTGTCGGTTTTGACGCCGGTTCCGGAGTTGCTGATCACCAGGTTGTCGCGAACCTCGCCCGTGCAGGTTTGGAAGCGGATTCCGTTCCCGTTGCCGGTCACCGTGTTGAACGCGATGACGTTGCCGTCGCAGCTTCCGGAGCCGAGCTCGTCGTCCAGATGGATGCCGTAGTCCGTGCTGCCCTGGACGAGGTTGTTCCGCACGTAGGCGTTCTGAATGCGCCGGAGGTGAAGGGCGCGGCTCAGACTATCCTGGATCCTGCAGTTCTCGATCACGCCGTCGACCGTGTCGCGCACGAAGATGGCGTCCGATGCGATCGAGCCCGCCAGAGGTGCCTTGACCTGCAGGCCGCGAAGAACCACGCGGTGCAAATCAGGCCCGCCTCCACCCGGGGCAACCAGCACCCCGCGGTGATCGGTTTCAATGAGGAAGCCTTCGAGCGTCACGTCGTCCGCTTGCACGTTGAACGTGTTCTGGCCGGTCGGCGCCGTTACGGTCGTCCCCAGAGCGCTCTGCCCCCGAAGCGCAACGCCGTCTTGGTCGATCTCTACGGTAGCGGGCTCGTTACAGATGCCGTCGGCGACCTCGATGACTTCGCCGAATCCGAGCTCATCCACGGCGTGCCCGATCGTGGCCCACGGCGTGCCGGGTACTTGCGCCTGGAGCTTCGTGGCCGTGTCGCTGCCGGTCGCACAGTCGACGTAGTGGACGGCTCCCTCTCCGGGCAGGACGGGCGGCGGCCCGGGCGCGAGAGGCGGAGCGCCGGTCGATGTTCCGGCGTTCGGGTGGAAGCCGAGGTCGGCGACGGCGGAGTCCGCGACGCCGGATTCGGTTGCCGAGCCTGAGATGTCGACGTTCGCCACATCTCCGGACCCCGTGTCGATCGCGGGGCTGACGGCGGTGAGGCGGTAATCTGCCGCGCCGACGAACGCTGGGTCGACGGCCAGGTTGCTCCAGAAGATCGGCTCGGTCCCCGTCTCGGAGTCGTAATCCGTGGCGCTCCCGAAGACATCGTTGTGGTGAACGGTGGAGCCCGCGGTGTTGGTCTTTACGCCGCGCCCGGTGTTGTTCGCGATGATGTTGTCGCGGATCTCCCCGGTGGCATTCTCGAACCGGACTCCGCCGGATCCAACCGCGATCAGGCCGTTCCCCGAGACCGTGTTGAACGCAACGACATTGTCGGTCGCGGTGGTGGCGCCGGCTGCATCGAAGTGAATGCCCCAGTCGTCGCTGTCGGTGACGAGGTTGTTGCGGACGTAGATCTGGCTGCTCCGTTGGAGATAGATGCCGCGGCCGCCGGCGCCGTCGGCGCGGCTGCTCTCGATCGTTGCCCCGGTCGTGTCGACGATCATCACGCCGTTGGCGCTCTGTCCGGTCGTCTCACAGTCACGCACCACCAGGCCGTCCGCGCCCGTTCCTCGAATCCCGTGAAGTCCGCCGGTGACGTCGAGGCCGTCGAGAAGAACTCCGGGGTGACTGACCTCGATGCCGATGTCGCCCGGGTCGGGTGTGAGC
Organism: Deltaproteobacteria bacterium; assembly: GCA_029262355.1. GTDB lineage: Bacteria > Desulfobacterota > Binatia > UBA12015 > UBA12015 > VGTG01. The sequence continues at coordinate 4,838 of JAJCZO010000389.1, read as the reverse complement.
TCAACGCTGCCGGAGCCGAGGATCGAGATCGGACCCGCCGGCGTGCTGACCGATTCCGGATAGATGCCGGCGGCGACGAGCACCGTATCGTTGGCCTTGGCTCCCTGCGGGCCCAGGGCCTTGCCGATCGTCTTCCAGGGAGTGTTCGCGTCCTGCGCCTCGATGGAAGTCCGTGCATCGAGGCCGATGTCGTCGTCCACATGGTAGGTCGCCGGGCCGACCGGGACCGCGGGGGGGCCGCCGGAGTTGGACGCCCCGGTGTGAAATCCGAGGTCCGCCGTGCCGGTGTCGGCGGCGAGGTCCTGACGCGTCGAGCCGTCGATGTCGCGGTCGCCAACGGCTCCCGTGCCCGCATCCACCGCTGGGCTGGATGGGGCGAGTGCGAAGACATCGTCGGCGAAGGTGGCCACGCCACCGAGCGTGGTGTCCGAGCCGGCGGGGTCGACGTACAGCGGCGCACCGGCGAGCATCCCGCCCCCAAGCGCGTAGTCCTCCGGTGACACTGGGAGGCCGGTGTTCGCGGATAGCAGAATGTTCTGCACGCTGGCTCCGGGCGTGTCGATCCGTAGCCCGGCGCCCGTGTTGTTCGTGATGGCGTTGTCTCGAACGTCTCCGACGGCGTTCTTCAATCGCACGCCCCCGCCGCCCGCCGCCCCGTTGAACGCGACGGTGTTGAAGGCGACGACGTTTCCCGTCGACAAGGGCGGCTGGGGGTCGCCCGGGTTCGAATTCTCGAAATTGATGCCCCATTCGCCGTTGTCGTAGGACAGGTTGTTGCGCAGGTAGGCCAGGCTCGAGTGCTTGAGAAGCATGCCGCTGCGACCGGCCGAGATCGTGCGCGAGTTCTCGATCGTGATGCCCGCGGTGATCTCGACGTGGAACCCATCGGAGCTCGCCCCGACACTCGTGCAGCGTCGGATGACGAGCCCGTCGGCATTCTCTGCGCGGATCCCGTGGGTGCCGCCTTCGATCGTGATGCCCTCGATGAGAATGTTCGCGTGCTGGATGTCCAGGCCGGAGTCGAGGCCGGGCGGGATGATGGTCACCACGCCTCCCATGGCGCGGAGGGCCACGTTGTCGAACGAGGAGGCCGCGGTCTCGGAGTACGTCCCCGCCTGGACGCGAATCGTGTGCCGCTCGAGCGACGTGTCGACCGCGCTCAGCGCGTGATTGATCGTTGCCCAGGGCGTCGTTGGCGACTGCGCCTCCAGCGCGGACCGCGCATCGTCGCCGGTGGCGGCATCCACATGGAAATCCAAAGCGAATGCGGGGGCCCCGATCGAAATCAGGGAGGCGACGATGATTGTGGAGCCGAGGAGCGCGGCCAAACCGGGCCGCGCCCAAGGACTTTCGCCGTGGATCTTCACGTAAATGAGAGTTCTTTTGTGTTTGGTGGGGGTGGAAGGTGGGGGGGTGTAACGTAGCGCGCCGAACCGTAGGCGGGTGCCTACAGACGCCGCGTGATCCTAGGTGGGATCGCGGAGGTGGCGGCGCGATTGCCTGCCACCTCCCCAATCCGATCATCGCCTGGCTTTCTTGCCGGTCGTTCCGCCCACGGTACGACCAAGCTAGAGCGCGAGTTCCGTGCCGTACCCTGGTTCACGGAGCTCGCTGCCATGTGGCGAACCTCACTCTGGAGTTCCCTCGCCCCTTTTTCATCCGCATGCCGCTACCGGACGGCCGCTCGCGAAAGCCCATGGAACGGCTCTCGAGCGAGAGTTCGGATTGCACCCGGGTCGGGGGCTCTCCTGAGTGGGTTCGGCCAGTCAGCCGGGGCGGATGAGGGGATCGGGGGGAGGACTACGCAAATCCAGCAGCCATGCGGCCTGCCGGAACCCTCTGGGAACGCCGGTGTGGAGCTCCGGCGACGCAGCCATCGTCATCAGAGGGGTGAAGGTCTTTCCCGTCAGGACGGAGTCCACGAACGGGGGAGATTCGCTGAAATTGCCGGTGTCTGGCACCGAAAGCTCCGCAAAGCCGGGGTTCTCACTGCCCGCCCGAGAGCTGTTCTCGGGCATGGGCTGGACGAACGCGAAGCACACCATCGCCATGATGGTGGCTACCGTCGCCCAGGCTCTTACGAAGGATCGACTCATCCCGTTGAGTGCATTCTGCAAGTGAAGAGCCACAGACGCTAGACGAATAGGACGTTTTTCTGCCCCTTCATCTTGCAGCGGCGCAAGATCGGGCGGGCCTGCCACGGAACGATCGTTCGTTCCCGGATTCCAGAAGGCTTCCCACGTCCCAGGCGCACCGCCACCATGGGGCATGCCGGGTGTTCCGGGTGCCCGCCAGCCAAAAATTCTCGTGCCGACCCCCTGTACTCGATGGCTGCAACGGCGCAGGTGCACTATGAGGAGCCAAATGAGATCCACACGAACCGTCCGATCCGTTCTTCTGGCAGCCGTCGCCCTCGCCGTCGTCGCCGGCGCGCCGACCCGGGCACCGGCTGGTGCCCCGTTTGAGGCGTTCGGCCCCAACTCGGACTTCCCCGACCGCAACCTCGTCATGCCGTTCGCCGCGAAGGGCTCTCGCCTAGGCTTCTTCTCGATCTCGAATCTCGGGATCAGCGGCCCGCAGGAGATGCCGGTGCCCGTCACCTGGGAGTTCTACGACGAGAGCGGAGAGCTCGTGATCTCCGTCCAGCGCTACATTCTGGGCGAGGGCGGCACGGACATCGTCGACATCACCCAGGTTCGCAGCAAGGCGGCCGATGGCACGCAGGGCCCGCCGACGAGCCTGGCCGGCCGAAACGGATTCGTCGTCATCTCCAAGGATGACACCGAACCCGACCTCGTGGGCAACTGGACCATTGCGAACACGGCGACGAACTCGGGCTTCGGGGGCAACGGTGGCGGCCTGGGTTTCGTGGGCATCCTCGCGACGGACAACTTTCTGTTCGGGACCAGCTTCGCGCCCACCTCACTGGGCGACAACCTTCTGATGATTCTTGGTATCGACGACTTCGGGACGACGCCCACGTCGCTGACGGGTGGCGACGTACCGCCGGCCGGCCAAACCATCTTCGCGGTCGAGATCAGCTTGCACTCGAACGACGCGACGTCGGGCATCGTTGGTAGCGTCGAGGTGCCGGTCATGGGCACCGCGCTGTTCACGTCGCTCGAAGAACTTTTCCCCGGATTCGATCTGGGATCGTCCGTATCGATCGTTGCCCGTCCGTTGACCCCGGGGGTTTCGATCATGGGCTTCTACGGCCAGGCCGTGGGGCAGTTCGGCGCGGGGCAGTCTCTACGAACCGACCTGTTGCCGCTCGAGTGAGTTCCCCGGCGGGCCCTCCGGTTGCTCTGACCATCGCGGGTTCGGACTCTGGAGGCGGGGCTGGTCTGCAGGCGGATCTCAAAGTCTGGGAGGCGCTCGGCGTTTTTGGAGCGAGCGTCGTCACGTGTGTGACCGCGCAGAATACCCGCGAGGTCCGTCACGTCGAAGAGGTCGGGGTGGAGCGCGTCCGCGGCCAGCTCGACGCTGTTTTCGACGATCTGACCGTCGCTGTGGTGAAGACCGGACTCCTACCCTGTGCCGCGATCGTTCGAGAGGTGGGGGAGGCGCTCCGAGGCCGCGGAGCGCCTCCCCTGGTCGTCGATCCCGTCCTGGTCGCAACGAGCGGCGACCCGCTGGCCGGAGCGAGTGTTGCGGGCGTGCTGCTCGAAGCCCTCGCCCCCGTCGCGACGGTTCTCACGCCGAACCTTCACGAGGCAAGCATTCTCAGCGAAAGGCCCGTGGCGTCCCTGTCGGACATGCGCGACGCGGCTTCGGTGCTCGTCGAGCGCGGCGCCTCGGCGGTGTTGGTGAAGGGTGGGCATTTGCACGATGGTGCGGTCGACGTTCTGCTCGATGGTGCGGGTTTCGAGGAATTCGCAGCCGAGCGCCTCGAAATCGGGCCGGTGCACGGAACCGGCTGCGCGCTCTCTGCTGCGATCGCCGCTGGCCTCGCGCGCGGTACGCCGTTGCGCGAGTCGATCGGGGCGGCGAAGCGGTTCGTTCACGACGCGCTTCGCTCTTCGGTCGCGATCGGGAGCGGCGCCCGCGTTCTTCGCTTTCCGTCGCGCGTGTGACCGAGCGTCGGTCAGGCTCCGGATTGCGCACGTTGCCGCAGGAGGTGGTCGGCCAGAACGAGCGCGACCATGGCCTCCACCATCGGGACCGCGCGGGGGAGTACGCAGGGGTCGTGACGTCCCTCGGCCTCGAGCGTTACGCTGTCACCTTTGGTGTTGACAGTCTCCTGAGCCTTGTGGATCGTCGCGGTCGGTTTGAACGCGGCACGAAGAACGATGGTCTCGCCGTTCGAAATCCCGCCCTGGACTCCGCCCGAGCGATTGGTGCGCGTTCGTACCGTCGAACCTTCCGTGTAGAACGGGTCGTTGTGTTCGATGCCCGTGAGCCGGGTGCCCGCGAAGCCCGAGCCGATCTCGAAGCCCTTGCACGCCGGCAGCGAGACCAGGGCGGCGGCGAGGTCGGCCTCGAGCTTATGGAAGACCGGTTCTCCTAGGCCGGGCGGCATTCCGCGCGCGACGCAGGTGACGATGCCGCCGAGCGAGTTTCCGTCGTGCCGCGCGGCATCGATGCGTCGGATGATCTCGTCAGATGCGGTCTCGTCCGGGCAGCGGGTGATCTGCGCATCGACCTGGTCGCGGGTGACGGTCTCTCCGTCGACGTCGGCCTCGACGTCGTGGACGCTGCTCACCCATGCGACGATGTCGCCGGCCCCGGCGCTGGCGAGCACCTGCCTCGCGATCGCGCCGCCAGCGACCCGGCCGATCGTCTCTCGCGCGCTGGCCCGCCCGCCGCCTTGCCAATTGCGGATGCCGTACTTGGCCTCG
>JAJCZO010000388.1 GCA_029262355.1 Deltaproteobacteria bacterium | reverse complement strand
CGCGCTCGGCCGCGAGGACCTGTTGATTCGCGTGGCTGCACAGCTCGAAGAGGCCTGCCCCTGGCGGGATCGCCGGCCGCCCGTCTGCGCGTAAGGGGCAACGACGCTGGTGCGCCTTGCTTCGATGGGCGCGAAGGGTCTAAGGCGGAGAGATGATCGATCGTCAAGTATGCGCTGCTGTCGTGCTCACCGCCGGGGCCCTCTTTGCTGCGGGGTGCTCGGATACGGACGTCGCGAGCTCCCGCGCTCCGTCGGCTCTACGCGTCGGCGTTGCCGCCGTTCCGATCACGCCGTGCGGCGATGCGCCCGGCTGGGACGGACCTGTGACGACGTCTGGTGTCTGGGGTGAGCTTTACGAAGACGCCAACGGGAACGGTCGTTACGACATTGGGGAGACCTTCGAGGACGACCCGCGCAACGACTCTCTCGACCCTGCCTCGGCCGGAAAATACGACGGCATCTACATGGCCGGCTTCGGCGCCGACCGTGTGGCCAAGGGATGCCACGACGATCTGTGGGCCCGAGCCCTCGTGCTGGACGACGGCTCGACGCGGGTCGCCTTCGTCGTGGTCGACCTCGTCGGCGAACTCAAATTCGGCACCTACTACGGCTTTGCGCACGCCGAAGCGATGCTCGCCCCGGAACACGGGGTGACCCACTTCATCTACTCCAGTACCCACAATCACGAAGGGCCGGATGCTCTGGGCCTGTGGGGGCCGGACACGGTGATCGACGGGAAGTTCCCCCTATACCTCACGTATGTCGATCGGCAGGTGGCTCGAGCCGTGACCGATGCCGTCGCGTCGCTGGCGGACGTCGCGCGGGTTCGCGTGATGGCCACCGACCCCCAGGCCAGTCCGGACCTGGTCGGTCTACAGGTGCGGACGGGCTGTCGTCCGCCGTTCGTATTCGATGACGAACTGCGGGCACTCGCTTTCGACGGTGAGGATGGGCGCGCGCTGGCGACGCTGATCAATTGGTCCACCCACCCCGAATCGCTGGAGTCCGACAATGAGCAGGTCAGCTCCGATTTCGTGCACTACATTCGCGAAGAAGTGGAGACCGTCCTCGGGGGAACTGCCGTGTACATGCCCTCCGACATGGGGGCGACGGAGATCGTCGGGGACACCTGTGTCGGCGGCGCGACGGCTCGAAATCCGGACGGTACCAATGAGTTCGACGATCGCAGCGACCTTGGCTTCGAGCGGACGGAGCGACTCGGGCGGCTCGTCGGGGGCGTCGTGACACGAGAGTTGGCTTCGGGGGAGAGCATCGACGTGGCGACGATCGACATCGTCGGTGCGACGTATCGGTTCGCCGCTTCGAACATGACGTTCGAGCTGGGGCGTGAGCTGGGCCTGCTCGACCTCGACCCGGAAATCTACGACCCGGCACTGTGTCCGGGCGCCGAAGGGCTCTGCGGGCCGGCCGAGCAGTACGCGATCACGTTGCGCGATGCGGAGGGTGCGGCGCAGGTTCAGATCGTCACCGTTCCCGGTGAGGTCTTCCCCGAACTCTACCTCGGCGTCGAGGGCAACAAGCGGACCGACTGCCCCGAGGCCGACACCGGGTTGCCATCGGAGCCCTCGATTCGTGCTGCGATGACGGCGCCCTACCGAATGGTGATCGGGATGTCTCCCGATGAGATCGGCTACATCGTCCCGCAGTACGATTTCTACCCGGCGCAGATCTTCGACGAGTCCGAAGACCCCTGCAAAGATCAGCCCTACGACCCGGACTACCCTCGCCGGCGAGTGCCCGACCACTATCACGAGACGCTTTCGGTCGGAGCCGAGCTCGGATCGTACGTGACGTGTACCGCGGTCGAGCTGCTTGCCGGCCCAGAGGCGATCGCGTCGGAGCCCGCGTGCGCCGTAGTTCGCTGATCGTCTGGGCCGCGTCCATCGTCGTCGTCGCCTCGATCGGTCCTCCGACGCCGGCGGGTGCGCATTTGCGCGCGGTCGGGGGGAGTCTGCTCGATCTGTTGGTGCGCTCGGACGGAGTGATCGTCGTCGAGGTACTCGCGGCCACTCAGGACGCGCCGAAGTCGCATACGCGGGTGCGCACGCGGAAGGTCCTCGGTGGGCGAACCGCTCCAGAGCAGTTCGATCTACAAAACGCGCTCTCACCGATGCGGTACGCCGCAGGCCAGACGGCGATCGTGGCCGTCCAGCACACGGGGGATCTCTGGACGGCCACGCAGCTCGCCGGAGAGGGCCTGGTTCTCGGGGCGGAGGGACTCGACCCAGCGACCGCGCAGTACGTGGCCGGGCTCTGGAAGGCGACCCACGCCGCCGACCCCGACGGCGATCTCGGCCTGCTGCTTCGCCAAGGGCTTCGCCTGCCCCACCAGAAGCTCCGCCTGCTCGCGGCGCTCGACATCGCAGAGATCTCGCATCACCAGCCGGGTCTCAGTGAGGCGGCCCGGGGGGCCTTGCTCGAGGACCTGGCCGACCCCGATCTGGACCCGGCCGCTCGGCTGGCTCTCTCGCGTGCCCTTGGGGCGCCGCGTTGACCGTTCAGGCGGCGGCGGTGGACGGCCCGCCGGACGTTTGCTGAGCTTTCGGACAAGGAGGGAAGTCCCCGATGGCCATGAACGTAAAGCCGGTTGCCGCACTCGAGCCTCGAATCAACGAGATCCGCAATCTCACGGCGCGGATCATCAACGAGCAGATCCTGCCCAACGAGCGCGAGCTTTGGGCGATGCGACGGGGCGGTGATGCCACCCAGGCGGAGCGCGACCGGGCCCGTGAGTTGCGCCAGAAGGTCCAGGACAAGGTGAAAGAGGCGGGTCTCTGGGCGCCCCATCTTCCTCCCGAGTACGGTGGCTCCGGGCTGAGCTTCCTCGAGCACGCGTACATGAACGAGGTGCTGGCCTATTGTCTCGGCGCGGCGTCGCTCTTCGGCGTGGTCGCTCCGAACTCCGGCAACCAAAAGATTTTGCTCAAGTACGGTACGGAGGAGCAGAAGAAGAAGTGGCTCGTTCCTCTCACCGAGGGGAAGATGCAGTCGGGCTTTTCAATGACGGAGCCGGACCAGCCCGGGTCGGATCCGCGCTCACTCAAGACCACGGCCCGCCGCGATGGCGATCAGTGGGTCATCAACGGGCACAAGTGGTTCACCTCGAACGGCAAGCGGGCTGACTTCCTGATCGTCATGTGCCGTACCGACGACGAGTCGTCGGACCGCAACGGTCGGATGACGCAGATCATCGTGCCGACGGACTCTCCCGGCCTGAAGCTCGTGCGTGGTGTGGAGGTCTGGGGGCACTCCTCGGACCATTGCGAGTTCATCTACGACGACGTTCGCGTGCCGCTCGAGAACCAGCTCGGGAGCACCGGGTCGGGCCACCAGGCCGCTCAGGATCGGCTGGGTGCGGGGCGCGTCTACCACTGCATGAACTCGGTTGGGCAGATGTGGCGCGCCTTCGATCTGATGGTCGAGCGGGCGACGATGCGCGAGGTGCACGGAGGGACGCTCGAGACGAAGCAGTTCATCCAGGGCTTCATCGCGGAGTCGTACATCGACATCCAGGCCGCTCGGCTCATGACGATTCATTGCGCCCAAAAAATGGACTCCGGCGGTGATGCACGCACCGATATCTCTGCCATCAAGATCTTCGTGCCGGAGGCCTACCACCGGGTCGTCGACCGAGCGATTCAGGTTTGGGGTGCCGCGGGTGTGTCGGGCGACCTGCCTCTGGCGGCCATGTACCAGGGCGCGCGGACGCTGCGAATCGCCGATGGCCCCGACGAGGTCCACAAGATTCTTATCGCGAAGAACGTCTTGAAGGCGTACCACAGCGGCGAGACCTGGGACTTCGGGAACTGATCGCCGCGCGCGCCGCCGGGCACTACGGTTGGAGCGGTTGGATCTCGGGGGGCTGAGTTCTACGACTGCACCATGTCTGATGCGTATTTCGCAGAGTATCCGGGCCTGCGGTTCGAGCGGCGCGGCCATGGAATCTTATGGATGACGATCGATCGTCCCGGGGCGCTGAACGCGACCGACGCGCCCTTGCATCGCGGCCTGAGCCGGGTGTGGGACGATATCGATGATGATGACGACACGAATGTAGTCGTCATTACCGGCGCGGGCGAAGCGTTTTCTGCCGGGGGTGATCTCGAGTGGATCGAGAGCTTTCGGGGTGATTTCGGCGCGTTGCGCGAAGTCATGCGCGAGGCTGGCGACGTCGTCTATCGCATGCTGCGGTGTCGCAAGGTGATCATCTCGGCGATCAACGGGGTCGCGGTGGGCGCGGGGCTAGCGGTCGGCCTGATGGCCGACATCAGTCTCATGGCCAACGAGGCGCGGTTCACCGACGGTCATCTCCGCCTCGGTGTGGCGGCCGGCGATCACGCCGTCGTTTGCTGGCCGCTGCTCTGCGGCCTCGCGAAGGCGAAGTACTACTTGATCACGTCGGACTTCGTGGACGGTCAGACCGCGGACCGCATTGGACTCGTGAGCAAGGCGGTGCCGCTGGCCGAGCTGAATGACGAAGCGATGAAGGTCGCCACCAAGATCGCGACCGGTCCGCAAGAGGCCGCGCGCTGGACCAAGCGTGCGCTCAACCTGTGGATGCAGCAGGCCGCGCCCGCATTTGATGCGAGCCTCGGCTTCGAGATGCTCGGCTTCTTCGGCCCCGACGCGGCCGAGGGGACTGCGGCGCTGCGCGAGAAGCGCCGGCCCGACTTCACCAAGAAAAAGTAGGCATCAGCCGCCGCCCAGCGCCTGCAAGGCCAGTTCCTGGATCTTCGGGCCGGCCTTGTCGGGGGAGCCGGCGTCGAATGGGGGCTGCGGATCGTACTCGATTCCCAGCTGTACCGCCTTGGCCGTATCCTCATCGAAGAGCTGCGCAACGGCCGTCAGCGCCATGTCGATGCCAGACGACACGCCCGCTGCCGTGATGATCTTGCCGTCGGCCACCACACGGTCGGCCGTGTAGGCGACCCCGGCTTGTTCGAGCATCGCCTTGGCCGCCCAGTGGGTCGTCGCGCGCTTGCCCTCGAGGATGCCGGCGGCGGCAAGGATCAGGGAGCCCGTGCACACCGAGGTGCTCAGAGTCGTGTGCGCGTGAGCCTCGCGGACCCAAGCGAGGATCTCCTCATTCGCCGCCGCGGCGAACGTCCCTTCGATGCCGCCGGGAACGACGAACACGTCGGGTTGCGGCACGTCGGCCAATGCATGGTCGACGACGATTCCGAAGGCCTTTGAATCGACCCGGATCTCTCCCTTCCTCGTGTTGGCGAAGACGACGTCGGCGCCGGGTGTGGCGTTGAAGACCTCATACGGGCCGATGAGGTCGAGACAGGTCAGGCCTTCGTAGGCGAGAAACGCGATCTGCATGGTGGATCCCCTTTCACACGTGAACCTAATGAACCATCAGCGACGTGGCATCAACGCCCTACCGCGCTCTCGGCGCGTCTCGTCTGGTGGCGCACGGTCCCGATATCCCTAGCTTGCCGCTGCTTGGGAATGAGCGCCGATCGATGCCAATCAAAGACGCGATCACCCTGAGGGGACACGCGCCGCGCCACCGACGCTCTGCGGGCGACTTCTGCCCTTGGCATGCCTCAGGTAGAGTTGCGTCAGAGATGGCCGGCGAAGATCGTAGGCTCGAGAAGCCGCCCCTGTCGCGAGACGAGGACCGTACCCTGGGTAGTTGGCTGCGTGTGCTCGCGGAAGAGGTCGCCGGCGACATTGGCGGGCGGCTTCGTCAGCTCGCCGTCGACGCTGGGACCGCCTCGGCTAGCGCCAGCGCCGCATTCTTCTCGCAGCCCGACAGCGCGCGGATCGCCGAAGAGGCAGGTCATTCTCTGCGGGATCTTCGTGAGCTCGCTGGACTCACGGTCGAGCAGCTCGCGACGGCGATCGATCTCGAAGACAAGACGGTTCTCGAAGCGGTGGAGAACGGAACAGCGGCGCTCTCGTTCGACCTCGTATTGCGGCTTTCGGCGATCCTGGCCCGCCACGACCCGGTCCCGTTCCTGATCCGCTTCACCCGCACGTACAACCCCGACCTCTGGCGACGCTTGGAAGGTGTAGGCGCGACGAGGGTGCCGGTGCAGTTCGAGCGCGAGCGCGAATTCCTGAACATCTTCCGTGCGGACGATCGCGCACGCTCTCTGTCCGATGAGGGTTTCCAGCGAGTCCTCGATGTCACGCGGGCGGGCTTCGAGTTGGCTCTGCACTACGCGATCGAGGGTGAGGCGACGGGGGCCAAGCCCGGCGATGACCCGAAGGGTTAGCCAGGTTCATCCGACGATCGCTTCGTTTGCGCACCCTGGCCTCTGGTGCGAATCAACGCACCTGGCCCGGCGCGAAACTCTTCAGCGACCTGCTCTCCGACGGTGGCTTTAGGTCCGCCCCCCGACCAGCGCCTGAACTGCGTCGGCGAGACCGTCGACGCTCAGGTGGAACATGGGGAAGATCTTCTGGACCGTTCGCGTGGTGTGGTAGTTGTCCCAATACTTCGATTCTTCGGGATTGAGCCAGACGCTGCGGTCGAAGTGATGAGCGATCTTGTTGAGCCACTGGACGCCCGGCGTCGGAGTTGTGTTGCGCGGGTCGATGTTCCCGAATGGCTCGAAGAGTTCGGCGGGATGCATGGCCGCATCGCCGACCAACAGGACTTTCCAGCGATCGTCGAGCTTGCGCAGGATGTCGCCGGTCGGGATCGCGTCGGCCTTGCCCATTGAGGCCTTGGTGTAGATGTGGTCGTACACGCAGTTGTGGAAGTAGTACGCAGCGAAGTCGCGAAGACCGCGTTCCTCGTGGAGCGCCGTCAGCAGCTGGCTCATCGGCTCGAAGAACGGGTCCATCGTGCCGCCGACGTCCATCAACAGAAGAAGCCGGATGTCGTTCTTGCGCGGCGCGCGGAAGACGAGCTCGATCTCGCCCGCATTCTTGCACGTCTCGTCGATCGTCTCGTCGAGGTCGAGCTCGGTCTGCTGACCGCGACGCGTGAGCTGTCGTAGGCGGCGCAGCGCGACTCGAAGCTGTCTGGTGTCGAGGATCCGATCGGTGCGGTAGTCGGAGAAGCGTCGCTCCTCGGCGACTTTCATGGCCGATCGAGACTTGGCGGGACCGCCGACGCGAATCCCCGTGGGGTGCGTGCCGCCGTATCCGTAAGGCGACTTGCCGCCGGTGCCGACCCACTTGTCGCCGCCGTCGTGGCGCTCGTCCTGCTCGGCCAGGGTCTCGAGGAAGCGTTTCATCAGCTCGTCGCGGCTCAAGGCCTCGAGCTGGGCGCGTTGCTCTTCGGTGAGCTC
>JAJCZO010000387.1 GCA_029262355.1 Deltaproteobacteria bacterium | reverse complement strand
GACGACCGAAGAGCAGGTCGAGAAAGGTCTGATCGTCGGCGTGCGTGAAGAGGCATACGTAGTCGTCGACCAGAAGCCCGGTGTCTCCCCTCGGGGGCACGACCTTGGCGCCGCGCAGGATGAGCGTCACGACGGTGTTGTCGGGAAGCGGCAGGTCGCGCACGAGAGCGGAGGTGACGGCCGACTGCTTGTCGAGTCGATACCAGACGAACTCTCCCGGGTATTCTCCGTCCGAGAACAGCTCGACACTCGCGGGGGCCACGATGGGCTGAGGGTCGGCAAGGCCGGCGCGCTTCGCGAGCCACGCCACGGTCGAGCCGGGAATGAAGTTGTTCACCAGCACCGCGAAGAACACGATGTCGAAGATCAGATACGCGTCGGGAACGCCTCGGAGCAGGGGATAGGTTGCCAGGATGATCGGCACGGCTCCCCGAAGTCCGACCCAAGAGATGAAGAGCTTCTCCACGAGCGGTAGTCGGATCGGCAGAAGCGTCAGCAACACGGCGGCCGGTCGGGCAACCAGCGCGAGCGCGAAGCCGATCGCGAGACCGTCGCTCCACACGGCGGCCAAGCGCGACGGAAACACGAGCAGGCCCAGCAGGAGGAACATCGTGATCTGCGAGAGCCACGCGAGCGCCTCGTGCACGCGACGGACTCCCCGTCGGTACGGAAGCGGGCCGTCGCCGAGAAGAATTCCGGCGATGTAGACCGAGAGGAACCCACTGCCGCCGACGCTCGAGGGGACGCCGTACGCCAGCAACGCGAAGGCGACCGTGAACGCCAGATAAAGACCCGGCGAGGGAAGCCGGATGCCCGCTAAGAGGAATTGCCCGCCGTACCCGATCGCGACTCCGCCGGCGGCTCCGACGACGAGCTGTTGTACGAGAAAGACCCCGGTGTCTCCGCCCAGTTCCGTGGTGCCGAGAAGGATCTCCGTGCCGACCATCGTGAGGAGCACGGCCATCGGGTCGTTCAGGCCGGACTCGACTTCGATGATCGGGCCGAGCTGTCCTCGCAGATGAATGCCCCCACCGCGAAGCACGGAAAAGACGGCTGCCGCGTCGGTCGACGAGACCACGCAGCCGGTCAGTACCGCGATCGGAACGGGCAAGCCGACCAGAACTCCGACCGCCCCGGCGAGCGCAGCGGTGAGTACGACGCCGACCGTTGCGAGTAGCCCTGCGGGGAGCAGTGCCCTGCGCAGCGTCGCCATCGGAGTGTTCAAGGCGCCGTCGAACAGAATGAGGACGAGAGCGATCGTGCCGACCCGGTAGGCGTCCTCGTATTCCTCGTACTCGATCCCGCCGAGTCCCTCGGAGCCCGCGAGCACGCCCACGCCGAGAAAGAACAACAGGGAGGGGACTCCGAGACGGTGAGACAGGGGGCTCGTGAGTGCCGCCGTCACGAGGAGCAGGCCAGCGGCGGTCAACAGCAGCGAGGTTTCGAGCGGTTCCATTCGAGCTTGGCGCGCAGTCGTACGCTACCTGGCGGGCTGAGACCAGAACGATGGCACTGCAGACGCTAGGGCGCTCTCCCAAGGCCTCGATCTCGGCCCAGCGTTTGGCCAAACTAGATTTGTTAGGTTGGCCGGTTTCCTGAGGTTCGATAAGATGACTGTCGTGGTCGCGGCTCGGAAGCCAATGAAAGGGATCAAGGACGTCTTTTACGAGACGCGGGTCCTTCTCGGGCGGGAGTACACCCTGCGCCGTTTCGTCGACGAGGTTCTGGGGAAGTCCGTCGATCCCGTGATGTTGGGCTACATCGAGAAGGGCAAGCGCTTCCCGAGCGAAGCCCTCGTCCGCCGTCTGGCGGTCGTACGCAAGCAGGATGCCCACGAGTTGCTCGCGATCCTCTGGCGCGATCGGATGATTCACGCCTTCGGTCGGGAGCTGAAGAAGGTCCTCCAGACGCCGCGTGCCCCGACGGGCGTGGACGACGCGGACCTGGCGGTGTTGCTGAGCCAGGGCATCGCGGCGCTCCCGGACGACGGAGGCTGGGTGTCCGCCGACGAGTGGCGCAAGACGCTGAAGGCGTCACCGCGACGTCGTCCGAGGACGAAGGTCCCGGAGGCGCTCGTCAAGCAGGTCGAGAAGGTCTTGAAGGAGCGGGACCTGATAGAGACCCGTAGCCGCAAGGTCCGCAAGAAGGCGCGCCATTTCGTGGCGGAGGGGCAGGCGGAAAAGCAGGCTCTTGCCCTTGAGTTCTGCGCGTTGTTCGCAAAGAGCCTTCTCGACAAGCTCGCACTCGTCGATAAAGAGACGCACACCTATCTGCGCGATCACTACTTCCACATCGATGCGGATCGCTTGCCCGAGTTCCAAAAGCGCCTCGACGAGGCGGTGCGGGAGCTTGCCGAGGAGTTCGCCGGCGACGCGGACAACCCGTTTCTGAACGTGCTGATCAGCTCCACCACGATCTAGCGCACCGCCTGTCGACGGCAGTGTCTCGGTCCGTTCTCGTCCCACTCGACAGGGTGCGGCTCCGATCGCGCGCGACACGAGGACTCGCGGACCACCTTGAGATCCGCGCTGCTTGGGAATAGATCCCGGGGGTGCCGTTTCTAGGGATCGATCTGGGGACATCCGGAGTGAAGACGCTGCTGGTCGATGACGACCAGAGGGTCTTGGCCGAGGCGTCATCCGGCCTAGACGTGAGTCGGCCGCAGCCGCTTTGGTCGGAGCAGGATCCCGAGAGCTGGTGGGCGGCGGCCGAAGCGAGCGTGACGTCGATCCGGGCCACGCACGCGAAGGAGTTGGCCGCGGTGCGCGGCATCGGGCTGTCGGGCCAGATGCATGGTGCGACTCTGCTCGACGCCAGCGACCGTGTGCTCCGGCCAGCCATCCTGTGGAATGACGGGCGTAGCGCGGCACAGTGCGCGGAGATCGAACGGCGCGTGCCGCGTTCGCGCGAGATCAGTGGCAATCTCGCGATGCCGGGGTTCACGGCGCCCAAGGTGCTTTGGGTTGCCGAGAATGAGCCGGAAGTGGCCTCGCGCATCGCGCGGGTGTTGTTGCCGAAGGACTACCTGCGGCTGCGGTTGACGGGCGAGCACGCGTCGGAGATGTCCGACGCGGCTGGAACTCTGTGGCTCGACGTCGAGAAGCGCGCGTGGTCGAGCGAGCTTCTTGCCGCCACGGGGCTCACCGAGTCGGCGATGCCGGAGCTGTTTGAGGGGTCGGCAGCGACCGGACGGCTGCGCACCGAGGTTGCCCAAGCGTGGGGCTTGAGTCGCGATGTCGTCGTGGCCGGCGGCGGGGGCGACAACGCGGCCGGCGCGATCGGAGTCGGCGTGATCGATGTCGGTCAGGCCTTTCTGTCCCTGGGTACCTCGGGCGTCTATTTCGTGGCGGGCGACCGGTATGCGCCAAACCCCGCGCGCGCCGTGCATGCGTTCTGTCATTGCCTGCCGGGGCGTTGGCACCAGATGTCGGTGAGCCTCAGCGCGGCGAGCTGTCTCACTTGGGTCGCCGGAGTGACCGGCGCCAAGGATGAGGCTGCTCTTCTGGGCGAAGTCGAGGCGGCCGATCGCGATTCGCGTCTGCTCTTTCTTCCGTACCTGTCCGGCGAGCGCACCCCGCACAACGATCCGGAGGCCAAGGGCGTCTTCTTCGGTCTGACCCATGAGACCTCTCGCGCGGACCTGGGTCGTGCGGTGCTCGAGGGGGTGGCGTTCGCCTTGGCCGACGGGCAGGACGCGTTGCTGGCCACCGGAACACGCATCGACCAGGTCACGGTGATCGGCGGCGGAGCGCGCAGTCGCTTTTGGGGCCGTATCCTCTCGGGCGCGCTCGACCGGTCGTTGCGCTACGCGGCGGGCGGGGAGCTGGGTCCGGCCTTTGGTGCGGCGCGACTCGGACGCCTCGCCGTCACCGGCGAGGCCGCCGCGGCCGTGTGTCGTGCGCCCGAGGCCGAGTACGTGGCAGAACCCGAGCCCGGTCTGGTGGCCCGCTATGCCGAGCGGCGTGCGACCTACGGCCTCCTCTACGAGACGCTGAAGGAATCGTTTGCCGCGCTCTGATGTGAGCGCGGCCATTCTCATCACACCAAAGGAGCTCGCCATGTCGGAGCCACTCTTCGATCAAGTCCAGAAGGTCGTCTACGAAGGACCCGAGAGCGGCAACCCGTTCGCGTACCGTCACTACGACCCCGATCGAAAGGTGTTGGGCAAGCGTCTCGAAGATCATCTGCGGTTCGCGGTGTGCTACTGGCACAACTTCGTCTTCCAGGGACAGGACATGTTCGGTGGCGACACGTTCGACCGCCCGTGGGCTGGCGAGGATGCAATGGCGGTTGCACGGCGCAAGGCCGAGGCGGCTTTCGAGCTCTTCGAGAAGTTGGGTGCGCCGTTCTTCACGTTCCACGATCGCGATATTGCTCCCGAGGGCGCCACGCTCGCCGAGAGTCATGGCTACGTCGACCAGATCGTAGAGGTCTTCGAGAGGGAGATGGCCCGGACCGGCGTGAAAGTTCTTTGGGGCACGGCGAACCTCTTCAGCAATCCTCGGTTTGCAGCGGGGGCGGCGACAAATCCGGATCCGGAGGTCTTCGCGTACGCGGCGGCCCAGGTGAAGAAGGCCATGGATGTGACGCATCGGCTCGGGGGTGAGAACTACGTGCTCTGGGGAGGCCGCGAGGGCTACGATACTCTTCTCAACACCGACCTCCGTCAGGAAACGGAGCAGTTCGGTCGCTTCATGCATCTCGTGGTCGAGCACAAGCACAAGATCGGATTCAAGGGCACGCTCCTCATCGAGCCCAAACCGATGGAGCCTACCAAGCATCAGTACGATTCGGACTGCGCCGCGGTGCATGCCTTCTTGCGCAAGTTCGGCCTCGAGCGCGAGATCGCGCTGAATATCGAGGTGAATCACGCCACGCTCGCCGGCAAGAGCTTCGTGCATGAACTGGCCTATGCCGTTTCGAACGATCTCCTCGGCAGCGTCGACATGAACCGGGGTGATCCGCACAACGGCTGGGATACCGACCAGTTTCCCAACAGTGCCGAGGAGATGACCCTCGCGTTTGCAGAGATCCTTCGGGGGGGAGGGCTTCAGACGGGCGGGTGTAACTTTGATGCAAAGCTCCGCCGCCAGAGCATTGATCCACACGATCTCATTCACGCACACATCGGTGGCGTCGACACGCTTGCGCGTGGGCTGATGCAGGCCGCGAAGCTCGTCGAGGAAGGACACGTCGAGAAGTTCCGCGCGGAGCGGTACGCGGGATGGAAGGAGCCGCTGGGGCGGGACATCCTGGCCGGGCGCAAGAGCTTGGATGACCTCTCTGCCTACGTGCTCGACACAGGCTTGGATCCGAAGCCTGCTTCGGGCCGCCAGGAGATGCTCGAGAATCTCGTGAACCGGGTTTCCTGAGGGCTCGTGAAGGATCCACAGTACGCACTTCTCTGGTACGGGGCGCTCGCGATGGTCGGTGTCGCGGCGGGATTCGTCAACACGCTGGCCGGCGGCGGCTCGCTGCTGACACTGCCGGTGTTGATGCTCGCCGGGCTGCCTCCGCAGGTTGCGAACGCGAGCAATCGGGTGGCCGTCTTCCTTCAGGGTGTGGCGGGAACGTCGGCCTTTGACCGGGAAGGACGGCTCGACCGGCCGGCGTCGGTTGCCATCGCCGGGCCGACGCTCCTGGGTGCCCTCGGGGGCGCCTCCACCGCGGCGTATCTTCCGAACGACATTCTGAAGCCGGTGCTGCTCACCGCAATGATCTCGATCGCGGTGTTGCTGATGGTGCGGCCCCAGATCCTGGCGCCGTCGCCCGACGGGACGCCGCGCTCTCTTCGTGAGGTGCCCGGTTCCATCCCCGTCTTGATCGCCATTGGTTTCTACGGCGGGTTTGCGCAGGCTGGTGTCGGCATTTTCTTGCTTGCGACCTTCGGCGGCCTGCTGCGTTACGACCTGGTGAGAGCGAATGCGCTCAAGCTCCTGGTCACGACGGCCTTCACCGGGCTCGCGCTCCTGGTGTTCGTCGGAGCGGGGCAGGTGGAGTGGGTTCCCGGGTTGGCTCTCGCGGCCGGAATGGTCCTCGGGGCGCGACTCGCGGTCCGTTTCGCGATCGCCACCGGGCACGAGACCCTGCGGAGGTTCGTGCTGGTGGTGGCGATCGTGAGTAGTGTCGCCGCGTGGCTACGCTAGCCCCGCCGGCGACATCGCGTGAGCGAGTTGACGTCGAGGGGCGACAAGGCGTTCACGTGATCTCGACGGAGGTGCACTGACTAGCCGAGCGGTGGTGGTTGCCCGCCGCCTTCGAGGATCTCCGAGGGCACACAAACGCGCCGCAGCTTGATCAGGTCCAAGGTTTCGGTTCCGAACGCGTGGTGGACCGTTTCCTCCTGAATCTCGAACACGTCGGCTGCCGTACGACGGCGGCGGTCGTGGGCTCGGTAGCAGACGAAATGTGCTCGGGGCTGTGCTCGCACCGAGCCGTCCACGCCCGCGGCAACGCACAGTTCGACAGCGCTTGCGATCTTCGACTCGAATCGACCGTACGCGTCTGCGTGGACGCCCTTGATGCGGATGCGCGCCGCGTCCTCGAGGCCTTCGGCGCGGTAGCACGTGTAGTGATCCCGCTCGCCATCGGCGGGGGCCTCGGACACACCCGCGGCGAAGCACAGCTTCTGCGGACGGTACACCTCGAGCGCTTGGACACCGTAGCGATTTGCGACGAGGATCTCTTCACCCTCCATCGAGGCCAGCCGCCTGTGGTTCCGAAGTCGGTGACACGCGAGGCGAGGGCCGTCGAAGGCCATTGCGTCGGTACCCTCGAGGTCGACAGCGGAGCAAAGGCTGCGCGGCCCGCGCGCCTTCGTCGTTCCTTCCTGTAGGGCGTCGTCGACCGCGACCTTGCCTGGTTTCAGAGGTGCGTGCCCATCGGCGGGCTGAGCCTTGTAGCACCGCATGGGGTCGAGGCATCCCTCTGGGTCGAAGTCGCCCGACGCGCACGCACCGGCAAAGCAGGCGTCTCCAACGGTGCAGCTATCGCCGTCATCACAGCTCGAACCCAGCGGCGCGATGGTGCACGTCGTTGTGCAGCAGTCGCCATCGTCGAGATTACCATCGTCGCATTGCTCTCCGTCGTCCACGACGCCGTTTCCGCAAGAGGCCGCTCGTGCGAAGACGTCTTGTGTGAGGTTGCCATCGCCTGCCACGAGGTTCGTTGCCTGGCTGGCGAAGATGACGACGCTGCCGTCGGCCGAGAGGCTCGGCCAGTGTGCCGTGGGGCCGTCGCCTTCGGTGCCGTCACTGGCGACGCTCACTCGTGTCGTCCCGCCCATCGTTCGGTCGTGGACGAACATGTCGACGAAGTTGTTGGTGTCTCCCAGCGTGAGGTTGGAGGCTCCGCTGGCGAAGGCTACGAACCGACCTTCCGCAGAAATGGCGGGTGGATCGACGAATCCACTCTGACCGTTTCCCTCGGTGCCATCCGCAGCGACGCTGACGCGCTCAGTCGTCCCCGCGGTGCGATCTCGCACGAATACGTCGGTTCGGAAATTGGTATCGTCTGCGACGAGGTTCGTTGCGTTGCTGTCGAACGCAACGAACTGACCATCGGCCGAGAGTGAGGCCGCCACGCTCTGGAAGTTGCCCTGGGCGCCACTCGAGTCGACGCTGGCCAGTTCCGTCGATCCGGTCGGCAGGTCGTGGACGAACACGTCGAACGAGAAGTTGGCGTCAACCGTTACGAGATTGGTTGCCGCGCTGTGGAACGCGACCACCAGGCCGTCGGAGGACATGCGCGGGGCGAGGCTTGGCCCGTTGGCCTCTGCGCCGTCCGAGTCGACGCTGATCCGCATCGTCACGCCCATGGTGCGATCGCGCAGGAAAATGTCGAAGGTGAGGTTGGTATCGCCTGCGACGAGATCGTCGGCCGAACTCGCAAACGCCACGCGGCTGCCGTCGTGAGACAGGGCGGGAGCGAGGCTGTCGCTCGAGGATTCGAGGCCTAGCGAATCGACGCTGACCCGCGACGTCACGCCGGTCGTTCGATCATGGGTGAAGACGTCGAGGCGTCCGTTGGTGTCGCCCGGTACGAGATTGGTCGCCGAGCTGACGAATGCCACGACCAGCCCGTCGCCCGAGATCGCGGGTGCGACCGACATGGCGTTGCCCTGGACTCCGCCGGGACCGACGCTCACTCGCACGGTATCGCCAGTCAGGCGGTCGCGCAGGAAGACGTCGTCCGCCCCGTTCGTGTCGCCGGGAACCAGGTTGCTGGCTCGGCTCGTAAAGGCCACGAAGCGGCCGTCGCCCGACAGAACCGAGAAGGTACTGCCTGCGTCCCCGAAATTCCCGACGGAGTCGACGCTCACGACCTCGGTCACCGCGGCAACCCCGGTCGAGGCGGTCGTTAGGATGGCGCAGACGGCAAGGCGGAGAGTGAATCGCATGTAGGCCATGATGTGTTACCTCGGTGCGCCCCAAGCGCGGGCCATCGCCTCCCGTCGGCTGACTCGCTCATTGTGTGAGACGATTCGAGCAAGAGCCGGGCCGCGGACGTGATGCGACCTTCGCGTCGCCGAAGTGCGGTCGTACCTTGCGAAGAGTCCTCCAGCGGTCTGATGAATGCGCGAACGCTACGCGTGGTTCGCGGCGAGTTTGCGACGGTGCGTCACTCCGGTCGCGGAGGAGGTCCGCTGCCGGCGCCCGGTGTGGGCGCGTGGAGTTGCGCGAAACCTGTGAGTGCCTATGTGGCTTGCCCCGCCGGTCGCGCGCCATGGCGTCTCGCCCGGACCTCGAGCGCGCGACGGTTCTTCAGCGTGTGTCTGGTCGGCTGCCGTCGGACGCGTGGGCGAGCTTTCGGGTGACGCGACCCAGAACCAGATAGCCCGGCGCGACGATCAGTAGCAGCATTGCCGCGACCAGCCAGGCGCTCGGGAATCCCGCGCTCCGGGCCAGGAGCCCCAGGCCGATGAGCCCTACGGAGGCGCCGATCGTGAACGCCATGGCGGCAACCGACAGGACGGTGGCGCGTTGCGAAGACTCGATGTGCTCGTTCAGCCACGCCTGGTAGGGCGGTCGTGCGGCTCCCCCCATGAGTTCGCCGATCAGGAGGCCAAAGAGGACGGGCGAGAAGTGCGTCGCGAGCGCGGCGGCGCCCAGCGCGATGGCGCGCACGAGGGTGGTGCCGAACAGAAGGTACTCGCGCCCCGCGTGTCGCAGGAGCCTGGTCGTGAGCGAGGCGCCGCAGAAGGCGGCCGCGTTGAAGAGGGCGGTCGCCAAACCGAGGATCCAGTATCCCTGCTGGGTGAGCTGCTCGAGGCGGGGAGGCCACGTGAGATTCACCGGGAGCAGGGCCGCGGCACCGAGCGCGGACAGGAGGCAGAGGATGCCGACGACGCGCGATCCCCGCGCCGCCCGAAGGCCCTCGCGCATCTGGGAGACGAGTGGCCGGAACACGTTGCCAGCCCGCGGGCGCTTCGCGCGCCCGGGTTCGTGCATGGCCACCAGCGCGTAGAGCCCGGTCAGAGCGAACCCCACAGTCGCAAGGTACCATGGGAGTAGGAGGTTCACGTCGGCCAGGACTCCTCCGACGATGCCGCCCACGATCATCACCCCGCGGATGATCATCTCTACGCGGGCAAAGAGCCGGTCGGTCGGGCGATGGTCTCCTTCGGCTCGGATCCCGTCGACGGCCCAGGCTTCGAGCGCGCCGCTCGCGAGAGTGAAGCCCAGTCCATCGATCACTTCGGCGATCAGACAATCGGTGAAGCCGTCGGCATGGGTGTAGAGAAGGAACGCCAGGCTGCGCACGAAGCAGGCGAGTACGAACGAAACGCGCCGTCCGTAGACGTCGGCGATCGCGCCCGTCGGCACCTCGAACACGGTGGTCGCCATGAAGTACGTCGCGAGCACCACGTTCATTTGGAAGAGGTCGAGTCCCTTGCTCAGAAGGAAGATCGGGTAGACGGGGACCATGAACCAGCCCCACGTCTGAAAGCTGCCCTCGAGGACGTAGTAGGTGCGCTCCGTGCGGGTCATGTGAATCGGAGCAGAGAGTCGATCTAGGCCTTGTCGAGGATGTGATTTGCTGCGGCCCGGAGATCGTCGACCACGGCACTCACCGGGGTGTCGCCGAGCTGAACGTGCTCTTCCTCTCCGTGGCCGGTCAGGACCAGGATGCCGCTGCAGCCGGCGTTGGCCGCGAGAGCCACATCCTTGACGTGATCGCCGATCATCCACGACTCGGCCAGGTTTGCGCCCAGTGTGTCGCGCGCATCGAACAGCGAGCTCGGATTCGGCTTGCGGCAGGTGCAGATTTCCGCTGGAGCGTGCGGGCACATATAGGTCTTCTCGACGGTGATCTCGGCGTCGGACAGGTCGTCGAGGAGGCGGCCGTGGAACTGATCGTAGTCTTCCCGCTTGAAGATTCCGCGTCCGATGCCGCTCTGGTTCGTGACGATCGCGAACCTGTAGCCGGCGTCGCGCAGGTCGCGCATCGCCTCGAGGGCACCGGGAAGGAGTGCGTAGTCCTCGAGACGGTGGCCGTACCCGACCTCCTCGATGATGGTGCCGTCACGATCGAGGAAGACGTAGCGATCGGTGCCCATGGCCACCGACCATGCGGGGAGATGGCGATGGTTGCAAACGCGCCCGAGCATGGCGATGAACGGGAGGTGCCTCATCTACGTTCCGTGACCGTCTATGCCGCCTCGTCCACCCGCGCGCCCGACGACCTTCTCGAGGTCGCCCGCGCGTTGGGGTGGGGGCTCGCTGAGCGCGACTGGACGCTCGTCTATGGCGGCGCGCGGATTGGACTGATGGGGGCTCTCGCGGATGCCGCCCTCGCCGCTGGCGGACGGGTCGAGGGCGTGATCCTCGACACCTTTGCCCGCGTCGCCCACGCCGGCCTTCACGAACTCGAGACCGTTTCCGACATGCGCAGTCGCAAGGCCGGCCTCGCGCACCGCGGCGACGCCTACGTGGTCCTTCCGGGCGGATTCGGCACGCTGGAAGAGTTGTCGGAAATTCTCGTCGAGCGTCAGCTCGGCATGCATGAGCGCCCGTTGCTGCTGGTGGATCATCGGGGCTTTTGGGCGCCGCTCGTCGCGCAGATCGATCGGATGGTGGAGCTCGATCTCGTAAAGCCGCGATATCGCGACATGCTGGCGGTAGTGCCGGACGTGCGCGACGCTCTCGATCGGCTCGACGCGTACGCTGCGGCAGCACCGGTCCAGCCGGCGACGGCCGACCCCGGGAAGCTCGAGAGCTGAACGTCAGCGCTTCGCGCGCTTGGTGGTGCGCGCGGCCTTCGGGACGGATCGAAGCGCGGGCCGCGGTAACTTGACTGCGGCGAGCGACGCCTTTTCGCGCTTGCGATGCTTCTCGAGCCCGAGGAGATCATTGAACTTCTCGAACGGGTAAAGCTGCTTCATGATCGTGCTGGTGCTGCCTCGGTGCATCAGCGTCGAGTAGACGTTGCTGATGGCCTGGGCCTGCGCGAGGATCGCGGCAACCGGAAACACGATCAGATCGAACCCGCGTTGGTGCAGCTCGGCGGGCCCGAGAAGGGGGGTCTTTCCCCATTCGACCATGTTCGCGACCTTGGGACCGGGAATCCCCATCGCGATCGCATCGAGTTCCGCAACGGATTGCGGTGCTTCGATGAAGACCGCGTCGACCCCGACGTCGAGGGCAGCGCGCCCACGGCGAATCGCCTCTTCGAGACCGAGCGGCGCGCGCGCATCGGTGCGGGCGACCACGAAGAGATCGGTAGTGGGCCGCAGGTCGACGACGGCGCGCAGCTTGGCCAGCCAGTCGGCACGATCGACGACCGCCTTGCCGACCATGTGCCCGCAGCGCTTCGGCCAGACCTGATCTTCGAGAAAGATGCCGGCCGCGCCGGCTTGGGCGTACAGCTCCGCGGTACGCACCGCGTTCGGGATCCCGCCGTAGCCCGTGTCCGCATCGACCAGCACGGGCATCGACGCGAGCCGACAGAGCCGCCGGGCGGCGTCGGCCATCTCGGCTTGGGTGAGGAGGCCGATGTCTGGCTCTCCGAGCAGGGACGCGGCGACCGCGTAACCGCCCATGAACACCAGGGGAAAGCCGGCCTTTTCGGCGAGGCGCGTGGAAACCCCGTCGTGCACGCCGCCCATCACGATTGGCTCGCCGCGCTTCACCAGCGCGCGGACGTCATCCGCCCGCGAGCGCTTCGCCCCTGCCGTCTGGGTCTTCTTCGCCATCGACTAGGAAGCCTAGGGCTCGGCGGGCCCGCCGGCAAGCGGGGCGGGCTCAGCGGGCCTTCGAGCCTAGCTTCACGATCCGGTCGAACTCGGGCTTCGTGACCGGCATCACACTGAGGCGCGACTGCCTCAACAGCGCCATGTCCGCCAGCGCCGGCTCCTCTTTGATCTCCGCCAAGGTCACGGCTCGCTTTAGGGCCTTCTTTGCCGCCAGATCGACGACCACCCACCGGTCGTCGTCGGTCGTGGGATCCTGGTACGACTCGCGCACGACCTCACAGACCCCGACGACCTCGGTCCCCACCACCGAGTGATAGTAGAGCACCTGGTCGCCCTTCTTCATGGCGTTGAGGTTGTTGCGGGCCTGGTAGTTCCGCACACCGTCCCAGTAGGTCGTTTTGTCTTTGACGAACTGGTCCCACGAGTACTTGGTGGGCTCCTGTTTTACGAGCCAGTGATGCTTGGGCATGGAGGGTGAGTAGCCGAAATCGGAGGGGTGGGCGAGTCCATGTAGGCACTCTGAACGGGGGACCGAGGTCGTCGGGGTCCGTGAGGTCGTGCGCGAGTCGTACCAGGATCCCGCGACCGGCGACCGTCTGGCGACCTTAGGAGTGGAAAGCGGGAGGCAGGTCGGCCTGAGTTGACGAGCGGAGCGACTTGCGGACACAGTGTGGCCTTCACCACACAGTGCGAGCCGAGGAGGACTGATGTCCGACGTGCACAGCGGAATCGCCGAAGCCTTCGCCGGGCGCATGACGAGCATGCTGAACGATGCGTTCCTGGCCCTGATGACGAGCATCGGTCACCAGACGGGGCTCTTTGACACCCTGGCCGATCAGCGGCCGATGACGAGCGAGGATCTGGCGAAGGCGGCCGGACTCGACGAACGGTACGTTCGCTCTAGGGCCGCTCGACAAGGCGGCCATTGTTCTCATGTCTAATGATCCGAGCAGCGTCAGTGAGCTTAGGAAGCCGTGGAACCGGACGGCAGAGGCGTACGCCGATCTGTTCCAGGGGTCGGTCACTCAAGCCATTGAGCCTGTCTTGAATGCGGCGGGAGTTGTGGCCGGGTCTCGCGTCCTCGACGTTGCCACCGGCCCCGGGATCATCGCCGCGGCTGCGCTGGAACGAGGCGCAACGCCGAAGGGCATCGACTCTGCCGAGAAGATGGTCGACGTCGCGCGGGCGCGGCACCCAGGAGCCGAGTTCGACGTCGCGGATGCCGCGAAGCTGCCGTTCGACGACGGGTCCTTTGATGCAGCGGTGATCGGATTTGTGCTATTCATGATGGCCGAACCGCACACGGCGTTGCGTGAAGCGCATCGGGTCCTTGTCCCTGGGGGCAAGGTAGCCTGCACCGTGTGGGATTGGCCGGTCCCGGGGTTTGACCTGTTCTATTCTCGGATGGAGAAGTACGCGCCCGAAGAACCGATGCTTGGCGGCGACCCTCCGCTGTTCGGGGTGTCCGACCACGATGTTCTGAGAAACGCTCTGTCACAGGCGGAGTTCGTCGATCCGACGGTTGAGCGTCTACCCATGATCTGGGAGTTGGCGTCCGCAGATCATCTGTTCGATGCGCTGGCGACGTTGCGCGACTTCAGCGGCCTCTCCGAGACTGCGCTGAGGGCGTTTCGCGCCGACGTCG
Source organism: Deltaproteobacteria bacterium (assembly GCA_029262355.1). Lineage (GTDB taxonomy): Bacteria > Desulfobacterota > Binatia > UBA12015 > UBA12015 > VGTG01. Next base: position 37,123 of record JAJCZO010000387.1, on the reverse strand, counting down.
TAAGCGCTGTTGGAGAGTACCAGCAAGGGGGACGCTACTTCATTCCCTTCCCCGCGCTTCTCCTCTCGGGTCGGAAGTGAGCAATCTCGTTCACGGCAGCGGGGTATCAGTCGTTCGGTAACTCCATGCCGTACTTGCGGAAGAGTGCTCGAAACTCTTCTTCCGGAACGCTAAGCGGCGGGTGGCCGGGCTTGGTGCCGACCTCGCGGAAGAAACCACCGAGACCATTCTTCTCAACCGGGGTCGTGACGACGAGGACTTCCATGCGGTCGCCGGGATCGGCGTTGAGGAGGCCATGCCATTCGCCGGTCGGGACGTAGACTACGCTCCCGGTTTCCACCGGGATCTCGCGGCGATCCTTGCCGACGATCGCCGAGCCGGTGCCGCTCAAGACGTAGAGGATCTCGTCTTCGAAAACGTGGAGGTGAACGGGGATACCGTCGGCGCCGGTCGTCTGTGAAGTCACCATGAGATTCGCGTAAGGGACGGATACGCGATCGACCTTGAGGTTGAAGACAGCGCCGTCGCCGAGCTTGTCGCCGCTCTGGGGCATCCACCAGCGAACCGTCCCTTCACCGGGCGGGATGACGAGGGCCGGGTGATCATGGCCGGGACTGCTCGCGAAACCCGCGCAGGCGACGAACGTCAGCGATAGCGTGAGCAGGGCGAACCGCGTCAGTGCGTTCATTGCCCATCATCCTCGACATTCTTCTTGATGACTCTCGATATGGTGGTAGTGTCGCGCCGCCAGTCGATGTTCTTCCGGTTCCGGTCGAAGAAAGGTGCAAATACCGAGAGAGCAGCGAACCTGCCACCATCTCTCAGAATCGGGCCATGAAGGGTGTTCTTGGGGATGAGCACCAAGTCCCCCGGCTCGACCTGGCGGGTTTCATCACCGACACGGAAGTCCACCTTCCCTTCGAGGATCAAGACGAGTTCGTCGTGCCCCTTTTGAGTATGCAGCGCGTCCCCACTCTCTTCGAGAATGGACAGGTTGGCGGTCAGGGATTCGCCGTCGAAGACGAACTCGCGCTTGATCGGATCGTGCGCAGTCGCAGGGTCCGCTTTCATCGCTCGAAGTGTTTCGTTGATGTTGACGAAGTTGGCCAATACCAGGTCCTCCCGGGTGCAACTGCGGACAACCATCCAATCAGTCAAGCGGACGTCTCTTTCTCGATCTGGTCAGGGTTCCGCAAGGAACTGCCTGTCACATTCCCTCGCGAAGCGCGACCCGACGCCGGGAGTCCTCGATGCTGGACGGTATGAAGAGCTTCTCTGGTGCTCCGATGACCTGGGTCGAGGGCTCTGGCGAGGAGATGCCGTTCAACGACGCGGAGCTCGACCGGCGGGCTGCCGGTCACCGCGCCTCTCTCACCACTCGTCACGACCTCGCTGGAGGATCAATTCTCAAACGGCAGGAACCCACCCAGTATCTCCTCGTCGGCGTGGCCCGTCTCAGGCATGCGCCTGAAGCCCTCATTCATGTCCAACGAGAGCCAACGCTCGGGAGTGATCTCGATTACGCAATCGTCTGGAAGCCCCGGTGCGGTCTTGAAGTGCTCTTGCCTTTGGGTGGTCAGGTAGCGCGAGGTGATTCGCTCCTGGAGGCCCTCGACGTCGTTGCCCGAGATCAGCGGGGCAGGCCCCCGGCCCGACACCCAACCCAGCGAGTGCGCCACCGTGCTAGCCGGTTGATCGCGTTCCGTCGATGCGAGCGGCCTCGGTGGGTGCGCCGCACTGTTGACCGGCGCTCGGCAGCTGCGCTCTACTCGTGCCGTCCCCCGAGGAGGGCATTCATGAAGTTGATCCGAGCTGTACTCGCGCTGTTGCTCATGGCGCCGCCCGCCTTGGCGCTGGAGTACCCGTGCCCCTCCGATCCGGGGTTCTGTTATCGGGACGTCGGGAACGATGGGTGCTTCGACGGCGGCGTCGACGATGGGCCGATCAAGGCGGAGATCGAGGGGCAGTTCAGCTTCCCCCCATTTCCCGACCCTGGCTCCATCGTGTGCCCGCCGGTAGACATTGTGGAAAGCGACATCCGTGGGAGGAAGGGAACGCCCACGATCACAGTCTCGGCAGGATCCGGGTCGACCTGTGATCTCACCGGCACGACGGTGAAAAAGGCCACGCTTGTGACGAACTGTGAGACGGTGGTGGGGCCGTGAACTCTGTGTCGGGGGTTCGATGGTTTGCTGCCGGGCTTGCGGTCGTCGTCTTCGAGATGGTCGTAGTCAGCGCCGCCCCAGCGGCCGACCCGATCAAGGTCGGGCCGGAGATCGACGCCTCCTCCGGCCGCATCGCTACCGTCCCTCGGGTGGCGTCCGATCCAGCGGGCAACTTCATGGTTGTCTGGGAGGAGCCGGTCACAGAGTTGGTATTCGGACGCCGGTGGCATGCAACCGGGAATGAGTTCCTGCCCGAGTTCCAGGTGAGTGGCCCCGGACACGAGATCTCGGCGGGCGGCTCAAGAGCCATAAACATGGCCGGAGTGGCAGCGGATGCGGCTGGCAACTTCATGATGGTGTACACGGCGCAAGACGAAAGCCTGGGCGCTGCGACGTGCGCCGGTGATCCCTGCCTGTTCGCCCGCCGAAACGACGCGAACGGTGTCAGCGGCGGCCTGTTCACGATTCAGGACTCGTCGACCACGTACGTCCATGCCTGGGTCGGAAACGATCAAGTGTCCAACCCCGAGGTCGCATCGCTCAGCAATGGCGATTTCGTCGTCGGGTGGGAGGGGTACGACAAGTCCGGGGTGCCGGGAGACTACGCAAGTGATGAGAGTACGTTCGCTCGGAAGACCGTCGCGTCGGGCCAGCCGAAGGGAAGCTACTTTCGGGTGAACGACGGCACCGCGTACTACCAGGGGCAGTACGGGAACTTCTCGGCGAGCGGAGATCCCTCCGGCGGGTTCGTGGTTGTGTACGAGGATGAGTACTACAACTACTCTTACGCGCCTGGCGGATCTCTCCGCGCTCAGATCTACAACGACAAGGGCAAGGAGGTTGGTCCCAAGTTCGGCGTGGGGCCGTCGGAGGACTCATCCGGAAGTGGCGCGGACATCGCACACGCGGCTGATGGAAGGTTCATGGTGGTGTGGGTCGATTACTACCTCGCCGGTCGGATCTTCGAGCCGGATGGAGTTCCCGTCACGGACGCCTTCTTCATCCATGACGATCCGAGCTACTACCCGGCCGTGGCGGCGAGCGATGACTCCTTCGTCGTGGTCTGGAACAACGGTCCTGTCATGGGGAAGCGGTTCGACTTGGAGGGCAACGCCCTCAGCAGCGTCTTCGAGATCAGCCCGATGGGCCGTCGGTACGGTCCCGACGTGGCAGCCGCCGCGAACGGCGACTTCATCGTCGCTTGGAAGGATGCCGCCGATTACGCAAAGGCCCAACGCTTCCAAGTCCTGACCCCCGTCGAGCAGGAGATCGGTGTCTTTGGCAAGGTGCTCGTACTCACCAACAAGGTCCCCGACGATCCCGAGAAGAACCAGTTGAAATGGAAGGCCACCGGGCCAGAGATCGTGTCGCCACCACGAGGCACATCGAGCGACCCACGCTGTAACGGCGACCCCGTGGGCACGGCGAAGGCGACCGTCCAGTTCTTCAGCCCCACGAGCGGCCACGACTCTGGGGTGATCGATCTGCCGTGTGAGAACTGGTTCGCTCTGGGCGGTCTGAAGCCCGGCCAGGTGTCGAAGCGCTCCTACCGTTACCGCGACAGCCAGCTCGATGAGGGGCCGTGCAAGTCTGTGCTCGTGAAGGGTGAGAAGAGCATCACGGTGAAGTGTCAGGGGAAGGGCGAGACGACCGACTTGCCCTACGACCTCGAAGTCGAGACGTCGGAGGGCACGGTGCACGCAGTGCTCGACATGGGCCTGTACAAGTTCTGCTCGTCATTCCCGCCCGACGGTGTTGCGGACGGCAGCGACGGGAAGAAGTTCAAGGGGAAGAACGCGGCGATCTTTGGGTGTCCGCCGTAGGCGAGGGCAGAACGCTCGCGATGATCAACCACGTATTGGTAGTCTTGCCGAAGCCGCCAGGGCACCCATGAAAGGTGGCGTAGTCCGCGAAAACCTGTAACGCCCCCGCCGCACCGGTGATTTCCCGATGATGGTCCTGCCCGGATTCGCCGCATCTCGCCCTGGGTCGGGCCATCGTGAGGCCGAGGGCGAACCTGATCCTCGAGAACGCCCCGCTGCGGCAGCAACTCATGGTCGCTTTGCGCTCGAAGCCGCGACCCAAGCTCCGACCGGGAGATCGAATCTTCTGGGTCATTCTCCGCCGTCTCTGGCCCGATTGCGCAGGCACTTTGCTCGTCACGAAGCCGACCGTTCTTGACGTGGTTGTTCTGCTTCAAGGTCTTGTCGCGCCCGCATGAAAGGCGATCAGCTGGTCCCGCTCTGCGGGAGACCGTCGCTGGACCGTCTTGGCCGAGCAGTTCACGGCGGTCTTGGGCCTGAAGTGGCAGAGCCCAGCGGAGAGTCGGGGTTACGCTCCCGCTTCGTCGCCGGACCCGACCCAAATCGGCGACGTCCACGCTCGCTCCTGGATCGTGCGCGGCTCTGCTGGGTCGGAGCATGTGGGTGGTCGTTCGTCTAGCGGCAGGCGATTGCATTCATACGTTGTCCAGCGACAGCTCGGATTCTCCAGAACTCGGGCGTAGTAAAACGCCCGCTCCGAAGGACGGTAGTCCGGGTCCGTCCAGACCGCACAGAGCGAATCGGCACCGCGGCCGATGGGCGTGCAGGTGGAACGATCCACCGAAGCGTCTGAATCGACCTCGCCCGCCACGTCATACACGCGGACGTGCGAGCCGTTGTCGGCGCTCCAACCTTTTACGATCTGGATCCTTTGCAAAGGCGTGCCCGGGCGGGTGGCTGTCGCCGGATCCCGCTGCGCGGTGACGACGAAGCGAGGCGCGTCGAGAGTATCCGCCGATGCGGGCAACACGGAACCCATTGGGACGCCGTCGCGGTAGGCCTTGTCGATCAACTGGGGATCGCCGCAGAGGTCCGGCCCGAAGCTCCAGCCACCGAAGAAGCGCACCGGAATGCGCGGACCGCTCGTGCCGAAGACTTCGCGACGACGCAACGCCGCGAACAGACTCGGGCGGGAGTTCTCCTCAGCCCATACTCCAGCTAGACCTCCCGGATTGAACCGGGTGCCAGCGCGATTCCCATCCGGCTGCAGTCGTTCGGCCGGCTCGTCGTCGATGTCGCCACGATGGCCGCGGAAAGAGTCCTCTTCGACCGCGCCAGGCGTACCTAGATGAGTATCCGTGCTCGCGATGACGCCGAGCGCGTACGGGTTCACTCCCAGGCGCTCCTCCTCCGCCAGGCCGGACAGCAAAATGCCACGCAGGAAATCTCGCCGAGAGACGCACCCGCCGTTGCCGGTTCCCCCGGCGCCGGTGCCCTCGACACAGTCCTCGACCTCGCCTCGGCGCAGTTTCTCGAAAGCGCAAAACTCGTCGGCCGACTCGATCACGCCGGAGAGCCCCGAGCGACATTCCGAGTCCGACTTGTGCTGAAAGACCTCCAACAGAGGCTCCATCTGCGCGCGCAGCGCAGCCTGGTTACGCTCGTCGTCGAGGCTCTCCGCGCCGGGATATTCGATCCGAAACGCGTTCCCATTGCTCTGGTTGCTGTTGTGGGGGATGGCGAGGACCTCGCAGCCCGGGATACCCTTGATGCACTGCGCCTCGAGGGCGAGCCAGAGCCCCTGCACTGTCGGTTCCTCGACGTAGGAGATTGGCGGCGGCACTTCGTTGTTGGCGAAGATCACGTTGCGGTGCTGAGAGCTGGCGCCCGTGTTCGCCGTGTACTCGTATGCGATCAGGCTCGCGAACGTACAAGCGTCGCTCTCGTCGTTCGCGCCCTCCGCCGCCTCGACGATTCTCCCCCATACGCTTGCCGAGCGTTGGCGACATACCGAGCCATCCTCGCCGCAGACGCTGGCGTCGCGTACAGGTAGCGGCAACACCGTCTGTGTTGCAAAGACCGATTGTCCCGCCAGTCCTCCGTTTCGGAAGATCTGGCACGAGAGGGCCTCGAAGGGGCCGGAGCCGGGGTCGGTGCACGCGTCGACTTCGCCGAGATACTCGACATGATCGGTCACCGCCGCAAAGTCGAGTGGACGCTCGAGGGAGGCCATGGCTCCGGCGACGAGGATCGGCTCCCCACGAGCGAAACGGTAGGCGTCCTCCGGTGTCGCGCCGACCCCGAAGACCGGCACGTCGAAGGAGAACGTCGTGTGGACGTGTAAGTCGCCGAAATATGGCTTGCGCAGCGAGTCATGCTCTCCACACTGGGCAGTCGGCTTCGGCGGCGGCGGGAGGGAGCGATCCGCGCATGCGGACAGCGCCGCCAGCGACAGAGTGAGGAGCCACGTACAGAGCGTCTGCGCAGCCTCACGAGTCGTCGGAAGTGCGTCCGTGCGAATACGACACGATCGATGGGCGTTCATCGGCATGCGACGCCCTCGATGAGGATGCGCGCCGCAGCTTCGACATGAGCCTCGCTCGCGACCTCCACAGGGTTGTCGCGTCGATGCATGCGATCGATCACTCCGAGTTGCATGGCGCGGATCGCGTCCGTTGTCGATTCGATGTCGAGATCCTGGCGGAACTCGCCCGATGCCACCCCTTGCTCCAGAACGCCAGCGAGCTGATCGCGCCAGAGTGCGATCGCGGTGCGGCTGAGCTGGTTTTGGCCAAGGAGCACGACCCGCGAGTCCTCGGAGATGATCGCGCGCAGGAAGGGCCTGGTGCGAGCATAGAGCAGGGTCTCGCGGACCATCGCGCCGAGGGCATCTCGTGCACTCTCGGCCTCCCGGATGCGGGGCTCGACCGCGGCGCGCCAGCCTTCGAGGGCACGGTCGCGTACCGCTCGCAACAGGTTCTCCTTGCTGTCGAAGTACGCGTAGACGAGTGTCCGCGACACGCCGGCCCCAGCGGCGATCTCCTCGAACCGGGTCCTTCGGAACCCAGCCTCCGAGAAGCAGTGCGCGGCCGAGTCCAGGATGCGACGGCGTGTATCCTCCCCCCGCCTCGAACGGGACGAGAATGCCCGCGACCCCATCTCGGTGCCTTCCACGAGGCAATGTTGACATTTCATGCGCAAAACGTCAATTAGACTAAGAGAGGACCAGATCGGAGGAGTTCCCGAATGTCACAGATCTACTACGAGTCCGATGCGGACGTCTCGATCCTTCACGATCAATCAATCGCGGTCGTGGGCTATGGCAACCAGGGGCGGTCCTGGGCCCTCAACCTGCGCGACTCGGGTCTTGCGCCGCGAGTCTGCGTGCGCGCAGACGAATCGCGCGAGCTCGCCCAGTTCGAGGGGTTCGAGATCGGGGAGCTGAAGGACGCGAGCGACGCTGACGTCGTCTGCATCCTGATTCCTGACGATACGATCCCGGCGCTTCCGCTCGAGCGTCCGGACGGCGGCCTCACGATCGTCGCAAGCGGTTACTCGCTCGGGTTCGACCGCTTCAAGCCCGCCGGCGACGCTGGCATGGTAGCGCCCCGCATGCTCGGCCCCGAGGTGCGACTATGCTACGAGGAAGGGATTGGGTTCATCACTGCGGTCGGCGTCCACAACGATCGCTCGGGCAATGCGCTGGCTCGCACCCTGGCGGTCGCCGGCGCGATTGGCGGCCTGCGCCAGGGCGCTCTCGCGATGACACCCAAGCAGGAGGCCATCCTCGACCTCGGCGTCGAGCAAGTCCTGTCGCCCGCTCTCACCCTCGTCAATCAAACCTTCGTTCAAACGATGCTGGCCCAAGGGATCTCCATCGAGGCGATTATGACCGAGCTGATCCTCTCGGGTGAGGTCGAGCGCAGCTATCGACTCCTGCGTGAGCGCGGGTTCGCAGGCCAAATGGGCTTCCATTCTCCCACGAGTCAGTATGGCCAGCTCTCTCGCCGCGGCTACTTCGATCATCTGGACGTCGCGACCCCCATGGCCGCGATCACCGAGAACATCGCCAACGGCAGCTTTGCCGAGGAGTGGGACGCCGAGGGGGCGTCGGGCTACGCGAAGCTAGCCGCGCTACTCGAGGAGCATGCCGGCCCAGGGGTTCAGGCCTTCGAGATGGACATCCGCAAACGGCTCGGCCTCGAGTTGTTGAAGAAGGACGAGGAGTAAGCCGAGACCGGCAGGATAGGATGGCGGCGAGCGCGCGACGCCTGTCCGTTCTCGAGAGCTCTTCCCCACGCGGGCCGCAATGCTGGGGGACCTTCCTTCGGAACCACCGAGACGCGATCGGGGCAATGGACTTCCTCGTCGTGCCGACGGGTGGAGCAACGGCCTTTCTCCACCGCACAGGTAATCCTGTTGCCAGCCGCAGGTGGCCTTCAATATCGGTACATTTGGGCGGAGGCCGCGTGATGGACTCGCGGATCGGATTTGAGAACGCACAAGGAAGCGTTGGGGCCCTGATCGTCGGAGTCTGGTGCACCTCCGTCGACATCGCGCCTACGCGCGGCCGCGGCTCGACGCCCGTCGCGGTCAGTTGGTCTGCACCAAGATCATCCCGACGATCACGAGCGCGCCGCCGCACAGTCGAAGCAGCGTGACCGGATGCTCCGCAAAGCCGACGAGCCCGAAGTGGTCGATGAGTATCGATGCCGTGACCGTGCCGACGACCATGGCCGATACGTAGCCGGCTGCGCCCAGTCGCGGTGCCAGGAGGATGGCGCTCAGAACCATCGTGGCGCCGAGGACACCTCCGAGCCAGCTCCACGCTGGTGCGGACGCTAGGGTGCGCACCCCGGACACGGGTGCACCGAGCACGACGATCGCGACGGCCAACGCGAGGCTCGCGACGACGGTGTTCGTGAGCGCTCCCCAAAGGGGGTGTCCATGGTAGCCGGAGAGGGTTGCGTTGATACCGGCCTGCAACGGAGGCAAGCATCCCACGGCGATGGCGACTGCGATCAATACGAAAGTGGTCGACGGCATCCGCTGTTCATAGCCGAGTCGGCTCACGAGTCCGAGCCCCATACCGAACCCGCGTTCTCGAGAGCCCCTCCCCCTCATCCCGGGTTCTTCGTTCGACGACAAATCCGACGAGCGGAGAAAGAGCCGGTTTCGCGGTTGCTGCGTTCCCGATCGGACCGGCATTCTCTTCTTGGCCAGAGATCTCCTCTGGTCGAATGGAGGATCTCGAGAGTGATGGATGTTTCGAATGAAATGACGGCAACTCGGTGTCCGAATCCGCTCCGGCATCACTGCGCGTCCAAGCCCGTCTGGCAGACCCAGACCTGGAACGGGAAACGATGGGACGCAGTATCCGGCGAGCCGCAACGACTGGCGGTGCTGCTGGAGGAGCACGCCGAAGATGCGGGCGACCTCGACTTCATCGTTCCGCTACGGTTCCGGCACGTGGAGACGGGCGAAGTGATCTCCGAGGGCGAGGCCTACGCTCCGTTCATCGACGACGAGCCGTAGTCGCGCCGGCGCGAGAGCGGTTCGGTACGCCGCGGAACGGATGCTCGGGCGCCGGGGGGCGCCATGGGGCGTTGGCTGCGCGACTCGCCGGTCGGCCGGACGTGTGCAAAGTAGTCCTCGTGCCGAAGGCTCTCCACGTATGGCTGAAGAACGAGGACGTCCGGGCGATGAGCTTCGAGGAGCGCGACTTTGCTCCGGTCCGGGCGGCCTACCCGGAGCTCGAGATCGTACATCATGAGACGCCCCAGGAGTTGAAGGCGGCTCTCCCGCATGCCGACTTCGTCGATACCTGGGGTATCCGGCCGCACTGGTACGAGCGTGCTCCGAATCTGCGGGCCGTCTTCACGCCGGCCGCTGGAAGGGACTGGGTTGCGGTCGACCCGAGCGGCCGGGTGCCGATCCACATGGGGACGTTTCACGGGCCGTTGATCGCCGAATCGATGCTCGGCTTCATTCTTCATTTCAATCGGCGAATCCCCCAGATGCTCGAGAACGAGAAGCATCGGCAGTGGGATCGCAATATTCAGTTCCCCGGGGCCTTACTGCGCAATCAACACGCGATCATCGTCGGCTACGGCGCGATCGGCCGGCATTGTGCGAAGCTGCTCGCGGCGGTTGGTATGAGCGTGGCTGCATGCCAGCGGAGCCACCTGAGTGGCACGGATTCCGAGAGCGGCGCTCGGTACTGCCGCCCCACCGACCTGCCAGCGGAGTTCGCGCGAGCAGATCACGTGGTGTTGCTGCTGCCGGGGGGCGAAGAGACGCGGGGATTCCTCTCGCGGGAACTCCTCACTCACATGAAGCCGGGTGCTTACGTCTACAATTTCGGCCGCGGCACGACTTCCCTCGAGGACGACCTTCTCTGGGCGCTCGGCGAGGGAAAGATTGCGGGGGTAGGGCTGGACGTCACGGAAGCCGAACCGCTTGGTGCCGACTCGAAGTTGTGGGCACACCCCCAGGTGTTCGTCCATCCGCACTCCTCGTGCGTGTACGACGAGTACAGGCCGCTCCACGTCGAAGAGCTCGTGGAGCGGCTGCACACGTACGTTGCTTGAGGTTGCTTTGTGTCTTGCCGCCGGCAGGCGGCCAACGCCTTGAAGCCCATCGACGGCAATCCATTGGCCGTATGTCGACGGTGGTTGGCTAGTAGATCGCTTCGAAGAGTCCGGCTGCGCCCATGCCGCCGCCGACGCACATCGTGACGATGCCGTAGCGCTTCTTCTGGCGACGGAGCTCGAGCAGCAGAGTCCCGGTCATGCGTGAGCCCGTCATGCCGTAGGGGTGGCCGATCGAGATCGCACCACCATTGGGGTTGATCTTCTCGGGATCGATGCCGAGACGGTCGCGGCAATAGACGGCTTGCGACGCGAACGCTTCGTTCAATTCGACGATGTCGATGTCGTCGATCTTGAGGCCGTTGCGCTTTAGGAGCTTCGGCACCGCGAAGACCGGGCCGATGCCCATCTCGTCCGGTTCGCAGCCGGCGTAGACGCAGCCGCGGAAGTAGCCGAGCGGCTCGATGCCGAGTTCTTTGGCACGGTCGGCCGACATCAGGAGGTTGGCCGACGCGCCGTCCGAGAGCTGCGACGAGTTGCCGGCGGTGACGCTCCCGTTTTCGTCGAAGGCGCCCTTGAGGCCCTGGAGGCCTTCGAGCGTCGTCGTAGGACGGTTGCACTCGTCCTTGTCGACCGTGACCTCCTTTTCGGAGACCTCGCCGGTGGTCTTGTCCTTGGCCTGCATCGTGACGGTCATCGGGAAGATCTCATCATCGAACTTGCCGGACTGCTGGGCGGCCGCGGTGCGCTTCTGTGAAGCGAGAGCAAACTCGTCCTGCGATTCGCGGCTGACGTTGTAGCGGCTGGCGACGATCTCGGCCGTCGCGCCCATCGGCATGTAGACCTCTTTCTTATGGTCGAGCATCCACGGGTTGAAGAGGTTCTTCGTGTTGAGGTCGTTCTGCAGCATCGTGATGGATTCGAGGCCGCCGACGACGACAGCGTCCGCACCCTCGGCCTGGACCATGTGCGCGCCGACCATCACGGCATTCAGCCCCGACGAGCAGAACCGACTCACGGTCGAACCGGCAACCGTCACGGGAAGTCCCGCCATGACGGCGACGTTGCGGCCGACGTTGAAGCCCTGCGGCCCCTCGGAGAATCCCGTGCCCATCACGCAGTCGTCGATCTCCGCGGGATCCAGCTGCGGCGTCTTCTCGATGACCTTCTTCACGGCGGCGGCCGCCATGTCGTCGGGGCGGGTCATGTTGAAAGACCCACGGAAGGATTTGGCCATCGCCGTTCGTGCGGTGGCCACGATCACAGTATCGCGCTTCGTCGACATTTCGACCTCCGGTGCTGCTCGTTCGTGGTGTGGGACCGGGCGGGGTGCCCGGTCGCTCCGAAACTCGCAGTTGGCCCCGAGCGATGCAAGGTTGTGGGTTGGACACGAGCCCTGCTTGTGTGGGATGCAGCCGCGGGGAGGGGCGCTGATGGCGGAGACGGAGAACCGGGGGGAAGCAGGCGTCGAATCGACCGAGCCGATCTTTCGTTCGGCGGATGGTCCGGGGTGCGATGCCTGCGGGTCGAATATGCAGCCCATGGGGCATTGCAAGTACCTGTGTCGGCGGTGCGGATTCCTGCGCACCTGCATCGACACTGTATGACGTAGCCCCGGATGCGCGCGGTGGTCCAGCGCGTGCGCCAGGCGCACGTCACAGTCGAGGGGGAAACCGTGGGCGCGATCGGCGCCGGGCTCCTCGTGCTCTTGGGCGTAGGTCGAGACGACGATGCGGCGGCTGCCGCGGTGCTGGCTCGGCGCATCGTGGGGTTGCGGATCTTCGACGACGAGGATGGTCGCATGGACCGGTCCTTGGTCGATGTGGGCGGTGAGTTGCTCGCCGTCTCTCAATTCACGCTGTTCGGTGAATTCGGCTCTGGTCGGCGACCCTCGTGGGGACGGGCCGCGCCGGGCGATGAGGCGGAACCGCTGTACCGAGAATTCGTCGAGGCCGTACGCGGGCACGACGTGCGCGTAGCGGAAGGCCGCTTCGGCGCGGACATGGACGTGCATCTGACGAATCAGGGCCCCGTGACCCTGATCTTCGATTGACGGGGCGTGGGTGGTGTCAGGTCGTTCCTGGTCGGGAGTCTCACACCCCTTCATGCGTCCCGCCGGGCGTCCTGGCGTTTCGACGATTCTCGATGGACGCCTGCTGATCGGTGAGTATCCGACGCCGGACGACATCGAGTGGCTCCGCGATGAGCATGGCATCGGGGCGGTCGTTTCCCTGCAGGACGAGATCGATCTCACGTACAAGAGTCTCGACCTTCCGGCACTCGAGCGAGCATACGCCGCAGCCGGACTTCCCCTGCATCGGTACGGGGTCATCGACGGCGACCCCGACGACCTCATTCCGTCACTCGATGGAATCCTCGAGACGGTTCACCGGCTCCTCGGTGAGAAGCGTCGGGTGTACGTGCACTGCAATGCGGGGTTCAACCGGGCGCCGACCGTTGCCATCGCCTACCTGCACGCTCACGGTGGGATGTCGATCGAGGAAGCGCATTTCTACGTGAAGGAGCGCCGGGCGTGTGCGCCGTACCTCTCTGCGCTGGTCCGGTACTTCGGAGCGAGGTCGGGCTCGGAGTAGCTCAGGGTCGGAGCGCGTCGAGGCGTGCGGTCATGTCCGCCAGGACCGCCGCGTATGCGGGGTCGCTCGCGAGGTTCGTCCGTTCGTGCGGGTCGGCAACGATGTCGTAGAGTTCCTCGGTAACGCCGCCGCTGAAGTCCGTATCGATGTACTTGAACGTTTCGGTCCGGACCGAGACGCTCGGAGACGTGATGAACTCGCCCTCGGTCTCGATCAAGAACTCGTCGCGCCAGGGCGCGCTCGCTGAATCGAGAAGTGGTACCAGGCTCACTCCATCGAGGTCCGGGGGGATCGGGGCGCCGGCGAGCTCGGCCAAGGTCGGTGCAAGGTCGTGGTTCAGGACCATCTGGTCTCTCGTGCCAGGGAGCGGATAACGTCGTGGGTATCGCAGTGAGTACGGAACCCGGATCGATTCTTCGTACGGGTTGAACTTGCTGGACAGCCAGTGCTCGCCCCACAGAAAGCCGTGATCGGAGGTGAAGACCACGATGGTGTTGTCGGTCAGGTCGAGCCGCTCCAGGCGGGTGAGGATGTGCTCGACCGCGTCGTCGACGGAGAGCAGGGTGCGAAGCTGATCGAGTCGCGTCTCGTCGATGATCGCGGGGAGAGCCGGATCCGCGATCGACTTGTAGAACTTGACCCACGTCGGCTTGTCCGAGACATCGTCGAACCAGCTTGGTGGTCGGTGCAGCGGGTAATTGGTGAACTCGTTCTCGTACTTGTGGGCAGGCAGCGAGGGCCCATGGGGCGCGTATGGCGTGTACAGGACGAAGAAGGGATCCCGCGCTTGCCGCCGTATGAATTTGACTGCCTGGCTTCCCATCCAGTCCGTCGAGTAGCGACCCGAGCCGAGCTTCTTTTCGACGCCGTTGTCGTTGATGCGGAACGAGTAGAACTCGCCGCCGCTGGCAGAAAGGAACGACTTCCACTCGTCCCAACCGGCGGGCGGTGCGAGCCCGAGGAGTTCTGAGTTGTTCACGTATTTGCCCATGAGTGCGGTCGTGTATCCCGCGCTTGCGAGCCAGGTTGCGATCGTGTCCGAGTCGTCGAGTTGGGCGAAGTCCCCGTTGTCGAGGACGCCGGTGTTGTGGGAGTAGCGGCCGGTCAGTAGGCTGGCGCGACTTGGCGTGCACACCGGATTGGTCACGAAGGCATTCGAGAACGAGATGCTCTCATCGCGCAGGGCACTCACCGTCGGCATGACCTCGAAGGTGTCGCGGCGCTGGTCGTCGGTCATGATCACGACGATGTTCGGCTGCAGTGCGCTGGGTGCGATCTCGTCGATCTCTCCTTCGATTGCGGCCCGAAGGCACCTCGCGAGTCGCGTCCCGTCGATCGATTCGCCGGGAGATCCAAGTACGGAGGAGCAGGGGGCGCCCACGCGGACGAGGTCGTCGCCGAACTGGTTCTGCTCGACCGTGGTCTTGCTGCAGGTCTTCTGTATTCGCTTCATGACGCGCCCCGACTTCGCGCGGCGTTGGTCGTCGCCGCGTTCGATCAGTCGCTTTCTCGCGAAGCGACTGCCGAAGAGGGCGATGGCTTGCTGGCAGCGTGTCGCCGTCGGGGTCCACCCAAGCACCGGCCCTGGCTCTTGTCCGAGCAGGAGGGTTGCGATCTGTTCGGGGGTGGTGCCCGCGCATGCGGGGAAGCTCGGGGTGGGGCACGGGCTGCCGCCGCTCATCAGCACATTCATGCGACAGTTGATGTCGTCGGTCAGCGCGTCTCCGAGCGCGCTGAGGTCGGTCGAATCCGTGCATCTCGCACTCGCCTCTGCGGTGGCGATGTGAGCGAGAAGGGTGCAGATTATCAGAGCGCGCGAGAGGGGCGCATGCATCGGAGATCCTCTGGTTCAGGAAGCGGCCTATGTGATGTCGCGGGATCATGGCGCTTCCTGTGCAAGGTGCGCAAGAGAGCGTCTCTTGAACTCGTTTCGCGGCCTGACCGGATTCAGGGTCCCCACGGCCCCAGCGGGTGCCGGATGCGACCGGGCAACCGGCTCGTTAGGGAAGAGGCATCGGAGGAGAAACCTGCATGAGCACTCGTACTGAAACCGACAGCCTGGGCCCGATCGAAGTCCCGAACGACGTCTACTACGGGGCGCAGACCCAGCGGGCGGTCGAGAACTTCCCCGTCTCCGGGCAGCGCTTTCCGCGCCGGTTCATTCAGGCGCTGGGCCTGGTGAAGTGGGCCGCCGCCTTGGAGAACGAGGCTCGCGGGACGCTCGACGCGACGCTCGGTCGGGCGATCGCCGACGCGGCCGAGGAAGTGATCGAAGGACAGCGCGACGGTGACTTCCCGCTCGACGTCTTCCAGACGGGCTCAGGGACCTCGACCAACATGAACGCCAACGAGGTGATCTCCAACCGTGCGATCGAGATTCTCGGTGGTGAGATGGGGAGCAAGAAGCCCGTCCATCCGAACGATCATGTGAACATGGGCCAATCGTCGAACGACGTGATCCCGACCACCACGCACCTCGCCGCGCTGCTCGCGCTGAAGGACGATCTGTTGCCCGCCCTAAGGCGGCTCAACGGGAGTCTCGGGAAGAAGGCGGACGAGTTCTCGGCGATTGCGAAGACCGGCCGTACGCACCTGATGGACGCAGCGCCGGTCACCCTCGGTCAGGAGTTCAGCGGGTATGCGGCGCAGATCGAACGCGGGATCCGCCGGGTCGAGAGCACCGAGGCACACCTCGCGGAACTCGCTCTTGGTGGCACGGCATGCGGAACGGGGCTGAACGCGCCGGAGGGCTACGCCGCCGCGATCATCGCGCGCGTCGCCGGTCGCACCAAGCTCCCCCTCATCGAGGCGCCCAATCACTTCGAGGCACAGGGCGGGCGCGACGCATGTGTGGAGACGAGCGGCGCACTGCGCACCGTTGCGGTCAGCCTCATGAAGATCGCGAACGATCTGCGTTGGCTGGGTTCGGGCCCACGTGCCGGGCTTGCGGAGATCCAGCTTCCGTCGCTGCAGCCGGGCTCGTCGATCATGCCTGGCAAGGTGAACCCGGTCATTCCCGAGATGTGCCGGCAGGTTTCCGCGCAGGTGATGGGCAATGATACGGCGATCTCGGTCGGGGGGGCGCTGGGCGACTTCGAGTTGAACGTGATGATTCCGGTCATTGCCCACAACCTGTTGGGCTCGATCTCGATCCTCACGAACGCGTGCACCTTGCTCGCGGATCGCTGCGTCGACGGGATCATCGCGAACGAGGAACGATGCCGCACGGATGCTGAGCGAAACCTCCAGGTCGGCGCGGCCCTCAACACCGTGATCGGGTACGACAGGGCGGGGGATCTGGTGAAGAACGCAGTGAAAACCGACCGAGCGATTCGAGAGGTCGCTGAGGAGGCCGGCGTGATGCCCGCCGATCAGCTCGCCGAGGTCCTGGACCCCCTGAAGCTGACTCGGGGAGGCGTGATCTGAGCGCTGCGGG
Source organism: Deltaproteobacteria bacterium (assembly GCA_029262355.1). GTDB lineage: Bacteria > Desulfobacterota > Binatia > UBA12015 > UBA12015 > VGTG01. The sequence continues at coordinate 20,575 of JAJCZO010000387.1, read as the reverse complement.
CCGGGCTCGTTGACTAAGCTGGGAGGCCCTCTCATATTGGATTCGGCCTACGCCGTAGGCGGCAATATAGAATGAGCGTGCCCCAAGGCAGTATCGACGTGGTTGCGAAGGGCGCCCGGCGTCCGATTGTCGGCGACCCGATCCGGTTCGTGGAGGTCCTTCGCGCTCTTCAGGACCTGGCGGCCGAGGCTCGGGGGGATGTGGGCGAGCAGTTCGCGGAGGTGTTGGCGCTCGGGTGCCGGGAGCTCGACCTGCCGGTCGGCGTCTTGATCAAGATTCGTGATGGCCAGGCGACTGTTCTCGATGCCGTCGCCCCCGACGACACGGTTGAACCCGGGGCGACCTTTCCCGTCGGCAATACCTATTGTGGCGCGCTCGTCGAAGCGCGCGGACCGATCGGCTTCCCGGATGATGGGCAGGCGTTCTCCCCGAAGTGGCCGAGCGACCCGGTGTTGCGGCTCGAGACGTATGTCGGCGTGCCGATTCGGATCGCCGATCAGCTTCATGGAGTGCTCAGCTTCGGCAGCCGCGAGCGGCGGACCGAACCCTTTGGTCTAGACGAGAAGCAGATTCTCGAAGTGCTGGGACGGCACCTCGAAGGTGTGATCGGTGGCCAGGAAGATCTCACCGCGGTCGCCGATGCCTTGGCTGCGGTATCGAGCAACTCTCCCGACGAGTTCTTCACGGTGCTCGCGCGCAAGGCGGCCGAGCTGCTGGGGGCCGACTACGTTGCCATCTGCGAGCGTTCGAGCCCGGACCCGTCGCGCGTCTGCGCGCGCGCCTACCTCGCCAATGGTGTGGTCGGGGAGCCCTATGAGTATGCGCTCGCGGGCACGCCGTGTGAGAAAGTTCTGGAAGAGGGGCTCTATCACTGTGCAGATGGGGTGCAGGAGCTCTTCCCGGAAGATCGTGATCTCGCAACGCTCGGCGTGCGGAGCTATCTCGGAGCCGCCATGCGCGACAACGACGGCGAGAGCATCGGGCTGATCGCGACGCTCAACACGGATCCCATTGGCCGCTTCCCGCGGCGCGAACGATTGCTCGGGATCCTCGCCTCGCGCGCGGCGGCGTGCCTCGCCCGAATGCAGGCCGAGCGAGAGCTGGGAGAGCAGAAGAAGCTGTTCGAGCATGCGGCTGCGGCGGGTCACATCGGCATTTGGGAAATGGACCTCGAGGCCAACACGCTCAAGCTCGACTCCAATGCACGCGAAATCCTCGGTGCTCCCGGAGCCGACGACATGCTCGCCGCTTGGACGGAGGCTCTCCACCCGGCCGACTGCGACTCCGTCCGTGAGGCGATTGGCGCCCATGTCCGCGGTGAGACCGAAGGGTACCTCGTCGAGCACCGGGTCGAACGTCGCGACGGCACGACCCGATGGGTCCTCGTCCGGGGCCGGGCGATCCGGGATGCGGACGGCAAAGCCGTTCGGACGATCGGCGCGGGAATCGACATCACCGGCCAGAAGGAGCTGGAAGCAGAGCGGCAGCGTCTGGAGACCAAGGTGCAGCAATCGCAGCGCCTCGAGAGCCTTGGGGTTCTCGCCGGTGGGCTTGCCCATGATTTCAACAATCTTCTGATGGGCGTACTGGGCAATGCGGGACTTGCCAGGCGGGCAGTTGAATCGGGCTCTCTCGCCGACCGAAAGCTCGCGGAGGTCGAGACTGCGGCGCAGCGTGCGGCGGAACTCACGAATCAGATGCTCGCGTACTCGGGGCGTGCGCGTTTTACGGCGGATTCGTTCGACTTGAATGGACTCGTGGAGGAGATGGCGCGCCTTCTGCGCACAGTCGTTTCCAAGAAAGCAGCGCTCTCGCTCCAGCTCGGCAGCGAAACCCTGCCGATCGAGGCGGACGCCGCGCAGGTTCGACAGATCGTCATGAACCTCATCACCAACGCGTCCGATGCACTGGCCGATCAGCCGGGTGCCGTGACGATGGCGACGGGGCTGCGTCACTTCGATCGGTACTTCCTTTCCGAGGTCGTGCCCGATGAAGATCTCACCGAGGGGACCTACGCCTTCCTCGAAGTCGTGGATACGGGCGTCGGGATGGACGAAGACACGCGAACGCGCATCTTCGATCCGTTCTTCACCACGAAGTCCACGGGGCGAGGGCTTGGGCTCGCGGCGGTGCTGGGTATCATGCGAAGCCACGGTGGCGGCATTCGGGTTCAGAGTGCCCCGGGCGAAGGGACGCGCGCGACGATCATCTTCCCGCCGGCCGAAGCCGCGGAAGACATGCTCGAGGACGACCCTGGTGTCGACGACGATGCCTGGGAGGGGCAGGGCGCGGTCCTCGTCGTCGACGACGAGGAGATGGTGCGCAATCTGATGGCAACCGTTCTCGAGGATGCGGGCTTCGAGGTCCTGACCGCCAACGATGGGGTGGAGGCGCTCGACGTCTTCGAGGCCAACTCCGATCGGATTCGACTCATTCTGCTCGACATGATGATGCCACGGATGAACGGCGAAGAGGTCTACACGGAGATTCGGGCGAAGAACCCAGACACGTCGGTCATTCTCATGTCGGGCTTCTCCGAGGACCAGGTCACGCGGGGCATCCCCGGCGACAGCGCCAGGTTCCTCAAGAAGCCATTCCAGATCACCGACCTGCTCGACACCGTCCAGGACCTTCTGGACTCGTAGGCGGCACTTTGGCCGCCCGGTTTGGACGTGCGCTGGGCCGTGGCCGCCCTGGCTGGACGTGAAGGGCTCGGCCGCGCTTGGCTCGCCGCGTACGGCCCGGCCGGTCTGACTAGAGGTGTAGGGCCCGGCCGTCGACGGCGAGTGCGGCCTCACGCAGCGCCTCGGGAAGAGTGGGGTGGGCGTGGATCGAGCGCGCGATATCCTCGGCGGAGGCCCCGAATTCGATCGCCACGGTCGCTTCGGCAATCAAGTCGGATGCGCCTACGCCGACGATGTGCACTCCGAGGACGCGATCCGTCTTCGCGTCGGCGAGGACCTTCACTTGTCCGTCTGTCTCTCCCATCGTGCGTGCGCGACCGTTTCCTGCGAAGGGGAAGCGTCCGATGCTCACGTCGATGCCGGCGGCGCGAACCTGTTCTTCGGTCTGCCCGACGCTGGCGAATTCGGGGTGCGTATAGACGACCGCGGGGACCGCATCGTAGTTTACGTGTCCCGCCTTGCCGGCGAGTAGCTCGACGCAAGCGACGCCCTCGTCCTCGGCCTTGTGGGCGAGCATCGGACCCGGGATGACGTCTCCGATGGCGTAGACCCCCGGAACGTTCGTGGCGTAGCGCGCATCCACCGGGATACGGCCGCGGTCGTCGAGTGCGACGCCGATCTCCTCGAGGCCCAGGCCTTCGGCGTAGGCGCGGCGTCCCACGGCGACCAGCACGATGTCTGCCTGAAGCTCGGAGGCGACACTGGCCTTATCGGTGATCTCGAGTGTGACGCCTTTTTCGTGCGCCGTCGCCGACTCGACCTTGGTCTCGAAGTGGAAGCCGATCCCTTGCTTGGCGAGTGAGCGATGTAGGAGGCCTGCCATCTCCACGTCCATGCCGGGCGTCACTCCAGGAGTGAGCTCGACAACGGTGACCTTCGTGCCGAGCCGGCTCCAAACCGACCCTAGCTCGAGGCCGATCGCGCCTGCTCCCACGACGAGGAGATGCTCGGGGACCTTCTCGAGTGTCAGCGCGCGCGTCGAGTCGATGATGCGCTCGCCGTCGAACGGTAGACCGGGGAGCTCGATGGGTGCACTGCCGCTCGCGAGCACGATATTCTTCGCCTGGAGCGTCCTGCCGCCGTCCGCCCCGTCTTCGATCACCACTCGATCCGGTGCCGCCAGCCGCGCGCGGCCCTTCACATGGGTCACGCCGTTCTTCTTGAACAGCCCGGCGATACCCCGCGTGAGAATCGTCACGACCTTGTCCTTGCGCTTCAGCATCGCGCCGAGGTCGAGCGAAACGGCGCCGGTCCGAATCCCGTGCTCCTTCAGCCCACGCTTGGTTTCCGCGTACAAATGGCTCGAGTGCAGAAGGGCTTTGCTGGGGATGCAGCCCACGTTCAAGCAGGTGCCGCCCAGCGACGAGTCCTTCTCCACGCAGGCGACACGCATGCCGAGTTGCGCGGCCCGGATCGCGGCGACATAGCCGCCCGGACCAGCGCCGATGATGACGAGATCGAACTCTTCGGTCTTGGACATGGGACTCACAAACCGAGCAGGAGACGCGCCGGATCCTCGAGCGCCTCCTTCACTCGAACGAGGAAGGTGACTGCCCCCTGTCCGTCGACGATCCGGTGATCGTAGCTGAGGGCGAGATACATCATGGGACGGATCACGATCTCATCATCGATGACGATCGGACGTTTCTCGATCTTGTGCATCCCGAGGATGCCGCTCTGGGGCGGAGTCAGGATCGGCGTCGACAGTAGCGAACCGTACACGCCGCCGTTCGAGATCGTGAAGGTTGCGCCCGACAGGTCGTCGATCGCGAGCTTGTTGTCGCGCGCGCGTTCGGCAAGCCGACCGATCTCTTTCTCGACTCCAGCAAAAGAGAGCTGATCGGCGTTCTTCACGACAGGCACGACGAGGCCGCGGTCGGTCCCCACGGCCACACCCATGTGGACTCGCGGGCGGTACACGAGGTCTGTGCCGTCGATGTGCGCATTCAGCTCGCGCACTTCGCTCGCCGCCGCGCAGCATGCCTTTACGAAGAACGACATGAAGCCGAGACCGACTCCGTGTTTCGCCTTGAAGTCGTCTTTGTACTGCTTGCGCAGCTTCATCACCGCACTCATGTCGGCCTCGTTGAAGGTCGTGAGGATTGCTGCAACGTGCTGCGCTTCGACGAGACGCTTGGCGATGACTTGCCGTAGGCGGCTCATCGGGACGCGCTCGTCATCGGTCGCTGCGGGCTGGGGTGTTTCTGTGGGCGGGGCCTTCGTGGTTGCCGGAGGTGCGTTCGTGGCTGCAGGAGGCGGCGCGGGGGCGGCTGCAGGAGGCGCGCCGGGCGTCTGCTTCGGTGCGCCGGGGCGCTTCGCGGCAATGTCCAGAGCGTCGGCCTTGATGATGCGCCCGCCAGGGCCGGTCCCTTCGACGCTGCTCAGGTCGAGACTCTCTTCGGCGGCAATGCGCCGGACGGACGGACTCAAGGGCTTGCTCGTACCCGGGGCTGCGGCCGCAGCGGGTGATGCCTCGGCCTTGCCGGCCGGGGTCGCTTCGGCCTTCGGCGCAACCGGTGACGGCTCCGTCTGCGTTCCTGCTTCCGTCGCGGGGGCGTCGCCTTCTTCGATCAACGCGACGACGTCGCCGACGGCGACGGTGTCGCCCTCCGGGCGGACGACTCTCAACGTGCCGGTGCACTCGGCGACGAGTTCCATGTTGGCCTTGTCGCTCTCGAGCTCCAGGATCGGTTCGTCGAGCGTGACGCTCTGCCCATCCTTACGCATCCATGTCCCGATCGTTGCTTCGGTGACGGACTCGCCAAGCGACGGGATCTTTACCTCGAACGGCATCAGCTGCCTCCGGCTTCGGCTCGTTTGGGTGTCTTGGGGTCGGCGTGCGCACGTTGCTTGCGAGCGGGCTCGAGCCGGGCGCGCGCCGGTGGTCCGTCGAAGATCGCCGCGAGAAGCCGGTTCTGTTCGCGGACATGGACGGCGTAGGAGCCGGCCGCCGGGCTTGCGGCATCGCCGCGGCCCGCGTAGCGCAGCTGGCGCGTGCCGAGTACGGCCGGGAGGTTCTGGGAGATGTACCACCAGGCGCCCATGTTGATTGGCTCGTCTTGAACCCAGACGATGTCGTTCGCGTTGGGGTACTGCGCGAGCGCCTTTTTGATCTCCGTCCGGGGGAGCGGGTAGAGTTCCTCGACGCGCAACGCCGTCACGCCGAGATCGGCACGCTCCTGGCGGGCCTTTGCGATCTCATAGAATACCTTGCCGCTGCAGAACGCGATGGTGCGGACTTCGTCGTGGTCGAGAGTCACGGGATCGGCCAGTACGGGCTCGAAGCGGCTTTCCGCCAGGTCTTCGAGCGCGGAGCTCGCCGGCTTGAAGCGCAGAAGGCTCTTTGGCGCCATCACGACGAGCGGTTTGCGGAACGGCCGCAGGACTTGTCGGCGCAGGAGGTGAAAGAGCTGCGCCGCAGTCGTCGGCTGGACGACCTGTAGATTGTCGTCGCCGCAGAGTTGCAGGAATCGCTCGAGTCGCGCGCTCGAATGCTCGGGCCCTTGCCCCTCGTACCCGTGGGGCAGGTAGAGCACGAGGCCGCTCGCGCGCTGCCACTTCGACTCGCCAGCGGCGATGAAAGAGTCGATCATGATCTGCGCGCCGTTCGCGAAGTCGCCGAATTGCGCTTCCCAGATACACAGCGTCTCCGGCGCGGCCGAGGAGAATCCGTATTCGAAACCCAACGCTGCTTCCTCGGAAAGCGGACTGTCGATGACCTCAAACCAGGCCTGGGCCTCCCCTTCGGCGGCGATCGTGTTCAGTGGGACGTGCGGAAGCCCGGTCTCCTGGTCGTGGACTACCGCGTGGCGGTGGCTGAACGTGCCACGCCCACTGTCCTGCCCGGCAAGGCGGATCGGGGTGCCCTCTCGGAGTAGGCTGCCGAAGGCGAGCATCTCGGCGCAGCCAAAGTCGATGCCCTTGCCCCGCCGAACCATCTCGACTCGGTCGTCGTAGACCTTCTTGACCTTGGCATGCGGCACGTGGCCGTCGGGGAACTCGCCCGCGTGGGTGACGACCTCGGTCAGTCTCTTGGTGGAGACGCTCGTCTCGGCGCCGCGGTCGTCGCTCGCCGGCCCCAGTCCCTTCCACGCGTCACCGAAGCTGAAGACCTCTTGGCGTGGGCGGAACTCGCGTGCGTAGTCGAGTGCGAGATCGAGCACCTCGCGAACCTCGCGATGCACGGCGTCGAGTTCGGACTCCGTGAACGCCCCCTCGTCTTTGAGCTTCCGCTCGTAGATCGTTCGCGTTCCGGGATGCTCGGCGATCCGGGAATACATGACGGGCTGTGTGAAGGTCGGCTCGTCGGTCTCGTTGTGGCCGTGCTTGCGGTAGCAGGTGAGGTCGATCACCGCGTCGCGCTTGAACCGTTGGCGGAAGCCGACGGCAAGCTTGATCGCGTGCACGGCCATTGCCGGGTCGTCGGCGTTTACGTGGAAGACCGGCGATTCGATGATGCGCGCGATATCCGTCGAATACCGGGTCGGGCGGGACGCCTCGGGTGATGTCGTGAAGCCGACCTGGTTGTTGATGACGACGTGGATCGTTCCGCCGGTGAAGTAGCCCGGGAGGTGACTTAGGAGAAGTGTCTCGGGGACGACGCCCTGGCCGATGAAGGCGGCGTCGCCATGGACGAGCACCGGCATCACGGAGCGGCGCGCGCGATCTCCCAGAAGATTCTGCTTCGCCCGAACCTTGCCTTCGACGACGGGGTTTACCGCTTCGAGGTGGCTGGGGTTGGGCGTGAGAGACACGTGAACGATCCGGCCGTCGCTCGCGTGGTGGTCGCGTGAATAGCCTTGGTGGTACTTCACGTCGCCGTCGCCTTGAACCCAGTCGGGGAGCAGGCTGCCCTCGAACTCGGCGAGGATCATCTCGTAGGGCTTCCGCACGACGTTCGCCAACACGTTCAGTCGACCGCGATGCGCCATGCCGAGCACGACCTGCTCAACGTCTTGTGAGCCGGCATCCTCGACGAGCATCTCGAGCATGGGGATGAGGGTATCGCCGCCCTCGAGCGAGAATCGTTTCTGGCCGGGAAACTTCTTGTGCAGGAACTGCTCGAAGGTCTCGGCCTCGACGAGCTTCGTGAAGATCAGAAGCTTCTCTTCTCGCGCCAGGGAGGGCCGGTTGCGGGTGGGCTCCATGCGTTCTTCGAGCCATTCGCGCTGCTCGGAGTCGCGGATGCCGGTGAACTCGACGCCCATCGTGCCGCAGTAGGTCTCTCGCAATGCGCTCACGAGCTCGCCAAGCGTTCTCGGTGCGTCGCCGTGGAGACCTCCGGGCTCGCAGGGTTGGCTCAGATCTTCTTCGCGAAGCGAGTAGTGGGTGAGGTCGAGAAGAGGGTGCCAATCGGGAGGGTCACTCAGAGGGTCGACGTTTGCAAGTAGATGCCCGAGGTCGCGGTAGCCATGGACGAGACCGAATGTCCGCGGGCGTGGTGTGCTGCCTCCGAAGGCAGGTGGGGGGTCACCGAGCATCCCGTCCGTGGCATCGCCAGACCCTTCACTGCGCCCCAGCTCCAGGCCCTGAAAGAACGCGCGCCACGTGGGATCGACCGAGTCGGGGTCTCTCCGGTACTGCTGGTGGAGCTGGTCGATGAACTCCGCGTTCGCGCGATTCACGAAGTCTGGCGTTGACAATTCCTCATCCTCTGGGTGCGAGCAGCGGCGGGCTCACTCGGAAACTCGAAGCGTAGCTGTTGGGCGGAGTGCAGACCAATCGGAGTCTTCTCTTTTCTCGGTGGGCGAGCCGTGTTTGTAAAGCGGCAGCGTGTTTCGAGTCCCGGCAGGCAGAACGACGTGCTCGGTTGCTACGATGCTGCTCCTCGCCGTCGTCGTCCTACCGTCCGCAAGCGCGCGGGCCGCCCCGGCGGCGGAGCGGGCGCCTCGGTCCGTCTCCCTGTCCGATTTCGACGTTCGTGGCCCGTGGCGCTTAAGGGACGTTTCGATCGAAGGGCTTGGCTGGCTGGAGAATTGGTCGGTCGGCTCGTCTCTGCAGACGCAGGCGCGGGCCTGGTGGAGCTTCTGGAGCGATGATCCGGCCTTCGTTCCCGCGTATCTTTACGGGGATCTCGACACGATCCGGTCTCGGATCCAGGCCGAGGGGTACTATGAGGCGGATGTCGGCGAACGGATCGTCATCGTCACGCGGCCGGGGCCCCATCTGGCGAATGGTGAGGACGGTACCCCCGGAGAGGTCGAAGTGCAGATTCGCGTGGAGCGGGGCCTCCCTGTGGTCGTCTGCAGCTTGTACATCGATCTCGAGACGGTCTCGCTTCCCGATGGGTCGGCTGAGGAGATTGGCCTCAGGTTCCCGCTCGAGGTCGGCCAACCCTTCACGCGCGATGGATACCAGGCGGCTGCGCAACGCTATGCGGAGTATCTCGCCGACAATGGGTACCCGGAGGCCGTCGTGGAACGCCATGCTCGGGTCGACGTTCGGGAGCGTTGCGCGGAGGTGGCCTACGGACTCGAGCCCGGGCGGCACGCTGTTTTCGGCAAGACCACGATTTCCGGTCTGACGACGATCCCCGACGAAATTGCGCTCCGCGAGATCTCGTACGTAGAGGGCGAGGAGTACGATGCGAAGCGGATGACCGAGACGCAGGGCCGGCTACGAGGCACGCGGCTCTTCTCGGTCGTCCGGGTCGACAAGGGCGAGGTCACCGATGACGGCGAGGTGCCGGTCGCGATCGAACTGAGCGAAGGCCCGCCCCACGAGATCCGGCTGGGCGTCGGCTACGGAACCGACGATGGCGTGCGCGGACTTGCGTCGTGGTGGAACTACAACTTTCTGGGTGGCAATCGGCGCCTCGGTGTCTCCACGAAGATCTCGCAGATCAATCGCTGGGTCGATGCGTCGTTCGTCCAGCCCCACTTTCCGGGCCGGCGCGACACGGCCTCGATCTCGTTCACGCTCGGACAGCAGGACGAGTCGACGTATCTCGATAACAGCTTCATTTCGACGCCGAAGATCGAATGGTGGTTGGACGAGGCGATGACGGCGACCACCTACTACTCGTTCCGTTACGACAGCCTGTCCGACGTTACGCCGGAGACCGTGGCCGCCCTCGGCCCGGGCGACCAATTTCAAAACTCCGGATTCACCAGCACGATCGGCCTCGGCATTCGTTGGAACGGCTTCAACGACCCCGCGAATCCGACGAGTGGCCTCGGTCTGGCCCTTGCGGGCGAGCTCTCTGGTGGGCCGCTCGGGGCGGATTTCGATCTATTCCGTTTGATCGGCCAGGCCGCATACTACCAGCCGCTCGCTTGGGATCTCGTCGCGGCGGTCACGCTGCGTGGTGGCTCGATCGTGCCCTACGACGAGACGCCGCAGGTGCCTCTGTGGGCGCGTCTCTACGCCGGTGGCAATGCTGCTTTCCCCGTGCGCGGTTACGGACGGCGTCGCGTCGGACCTCTGTCGGGGTCGGACGATCCTCTGGGTGGCCGGACGGCGCTGGTCGGCACGGCTGAGCTCCTCTATCCGCTGTTCGGTCCGGTGCTCGGCGTGGTGTTCTTCGATGCCGGCGACGTGGAGCTTTCCGGGTGGACGCTCAAGCCCGAGAACGTCCAGAAGGGCGTCGGTGCTGGGTTGCGCGCGGTCACGCCGGTCGGGCCGGTGGAGATCGACTTCGGCTTTGGTCTGGACCACCCTGACGGCGATTCCATCTTCCAGGTGAACTTCACCATTGGACCTCAGTTCTGATGAAGGCGCTCGGTAGACTTTTGCGGTGGCTACTCGCGGCGCTCCTTGGCGTCGTGGTGCTCGTCGGCCTGTTGGTCGCGCTCGTCTTCGTGGTTGCGCCATTGTCGGCCACACGGGAGTGGGTGCGGAGCGAGCTCGAGAGCGTTCTTGGTGCGGCGCTCGACGATCGGGTCGAGATCGCGGCGGTTTCGTCTCTCGCGCCGACCCGGATCACGCTCGACGGGATTCAGATCGGTGGTGAAGATCCGATCGCGCGGGCCGCATCCCTGACGGTTGAACTGGGGCTGCCTCGCCTCGTGCCGCCGCGATTGGCGCTGAAGATCATACTCGTGCGACCCGATCTCGACCTCGTTCGTGAGGACGATGGTCGCTGGAACGTCGAGGGTTGGGGAGGGGCCGACGGCGCCGACGACGGTGTCGGCTTCCCGCGTTGGCTGAGCCGCGTGGGTCTGGATGTGCAGGGAGGCCGGATCTCGGTGGCGGGCGTATCGCCCGAGCCGATGACGCTCTCCGAGCTCGACATCGGGGGGCGACTCTGGGTCGGCCTTCTGCGCGATTCGGTGCTCGAGATCGACTCCCTGTCTGCGACGTTGGGCGACCATTCGAAGCTGGCGCTCCACGGTACGTACGAACTCGAAGGAGCACAGCGCGTGCATGCGGTACTCGGGGCCGAGCCGCTCGTTGGTAGTGACCTGAGTGGCGTCGTGCCGGCGCTGCGCGATGACGTACGCGTCGTCGGTCGGGTCGAGCTCGACGGCGTGCTTGATCGACCGAAGCTCGTGGCGAACCTGAAAAGTGGAGGCTCCCACCTCGTCGCCACCGGGCAGCTCGTGGCCGACGAGGAGGGTGTCCAGAGTGACGACGAGATCATGCTGTCGGTCGATGCCACGTCGATCGATGTAGCGGGGTTGTTCCGCGATGCTCCGGCAGGGAATGTGACCGCGAACGCACAGGGGTCGGTGCGGCTTCGCGGGGAGGACGTGCGAGCCGTGCAGGGCCAGCTCACGGTTACCTCGAGTCGGCTCTTCGACGTCGACGTCGAATCGTTGACCGTACAGGCGAAAACGGCCGACGGCGCCGTCGAGCTGCAGGTCGATGCGGCGACCACGGATTCCGGACTCCGTGCGACGTTGGACGGCTCGGTCCAGATCGACGCGCCGCACCGCCTTCAGGTGTCCGGGGATCTCGAGTTACGTGACCCAGCCGCGCTGTCGGAAGAGCTGCGCACATACCTCTCGGGGAGTGAGCTGCGCGGGACGATCACCGCGGAGGTCGCCGATCCCCTTGCGGACGTGCCGACGGCGGCGGTCGAATTGAAGTTGAAGCCGGGACATCTGCGCGGCCTCCCGGTCGACGGGGCCGAGCTCTCGGTGAAGATCCAGCCGGATCTCGTGAGTCTCGAGCGATTGTGGATCGGCGCGGATCGCACGGACCTCGCCGGCCACGCCTGGGCCCAGCTCTCGGAAGGGGCCACGCCCACGGCGGTGGGGGGGCAATTGCGTGGGCCGGTCAGCCTCGCTCTCTTCACGGACGCGTACGGCGTGGTCGAGACCGACGCGAAGTTCTGGGGGCACACGACGGACCTCGGCGTGAGTGTGCTGGTGAACAGCAGCAGCCGGGTCGAGTTCCCGGGTCTCGAAGGCACGTTCTCGAGCCGAATCGACGGTGCTCACCTGGGCGGCTCGGGCGGCGAGGCCGAGATGGAGCTCACCGGGGTCTTCGCACCGGAGGCGCCGGTGTCACGGATCCTCGGCCGCGACGAGCGTCCTACGACCGTGCGCGTATCGTGGGCGCGGACGCCGCCGAAGAATGATGCGACGTCGCCGCTCGACCGCATTGAGGTCGATGCGCGGATTGGGGCGTCGAGCCCGAGTGGCGCGAGTCTCCAGGCCGTCGTTGAGCGCCGCGGGGACCAGACACACATCGACGTGCCGGGTCTTCAGGTGCGTCCGGTCGTGGGCCCCGCGTGGACCTTGTCTCCGCCGGCCATGGTCGACATCCGCGCGGACGAGATCCAGGTCGACGGGGTGCGCATCGACGTGGGCGACGGTCGCATCGAAGCGCACGGGCGTGTCGCTGGCGAAGCCGGGCCTCGGAACGATCTCGGCGTCGAGATCGCTGACATCGATCTTGGCCTCCTTTGCGACCTCCTAGTGGTGGGAGACGAGTGCGCCGGTCGTCTGGGCGCGCAGCTCCAGGTGAAAGGATCGGCGTCGCGTCCGGAGGTGACGTTCGACCTCGGGATCGACGACGTGGTGGTTTCCGAGCAGCGCTATGGCACGGTACGGGCACAGGCGCGAACCGAGGGCGCGGCGCTTGCGATCGACGCGACGATCGAGGGCGGGGAGGCCGGCACGCTCCGCCTCGAAGGAACGCTTCCCCTCGAAGCCGGCGGACGTGCGCCGGCCGTCTCGACACAGCGCCCGGCTCGCGTCGATCTTCGTACGAGCGATCTCCAGGTCGACGTTCTTCGCGCCTTCGCCGGGCGAGCGGTCCGGCGCCTCGACGGCCGCGCTACCGCGCAGGTGGAACTTCGCGGCCCTCTGGCCGATCCGAAGCTGACCGGACGGCTGGAGATCGTCGATCTCGCGTTCGGCGCCGCGGCCACCGGGGCGACGCACCGGCGTGGTCGCGTTCGGATGTCGATCGACCCGCGACGCGTAGCGCTCCAGGAGTTTACGCTCGATGACGACAAGATTACGGCGGGAGGGGAGATCACGCTCTCCAACGGTCTGCCCACAGCGTTTGACGTCTGGCTGGCCTTGGACGAGGCGATCGTCGTGAGCCGTTCCGAGGCCGACGTGACGGCGAGCGGGAGAGTCGCACTCACCGGTGCGGTGGCGGCGCCGCGTCTCGACGGAGATGTGACGATCGACCGCGCGACGATCCGGCCGACCGTAGCGCCAGGAGGGGGTGCGCCTGAACCCGATCCGAGCGTGGTCGTGGTGCGGCGGTACGGCACCGAGCCTGCATGGGTCTCTGGGGTTCCGGTGGCCCTGGGCGGCGAGGTCACGAGTGGGCCTCTGCGCGTCGGGAAGGCCGATCCGCGTGCGAACGCCCGGACGTCGCTCCTATACGACGATCTGAAGATGATGGTCCGCGTTCGTCTCGGCGATCCGGTGGTCGTTCGGAGGTACGATGCGAACATCCGCTTGAGTGGCGAGGTGTACCTGACCAAGGAGCCGGCCGACGAGGTTCGGATCACCGGGGGGATCGGCGGTCGGCAGGGATGGTACATCTTCCAGGGGCGCCGCTTCGAGGTTCGCTCTGCGTACGTGACGTTCAGCGGAGAAACTCCGCTCGATCCCTATCTCGACGTGGAGGCGCAGTACCGCACTGGCGAGTACCTCGTGCGCATTCGCATCTCAGGCACGGCCAAGCATCCGAACCTCGATCTCTCGAGCGATCCGCCGCTCGATCAGAGCGACATCCTCGCGGTCGTGCTCTTTGGCAAGCCGGCTTCGCAGCTGAACGATTCGCAGGGCCAGGTCTTGCAGAGCCAGGCCTTCGCGCTTCTCGCGTCGTACGTCGCGCCGGAACTCCAGCGGTCGGTGCTCGACACGTTCGGTCTGACGAGTCTCACGTTTTCCATGCCGACCGGAGACACGGCGGGCACGATCGGGGTCGGGCGCTACTTCGGCGACGATCTCTTCGTGTCCGTCGCACGCGACTTCGGCGGCCCGAGCGGCGGTACGAGCCGGCAACTCCAAGGACTGGTGGGTTCGTCCGTGACGATTCAGTACTACCTGACGCCTTCGGTCACCGTGCAGGGTGCGTCGTCGACGGAGGGTGAGAGCAGCGTGGACGTGATCTGGCACCGGCGGTATTGATGGTCCTCATGAAGGGCCAGATCTCGCAGGTGGACCATCTTGGAATTTACGTCGCAGACATCGACGCGGCGGTACGTTTCTGGCGCGACGTGGTCGGACTCGAGTGCACGGGCCCCGAGGATCGGCCCGAGCACGGCATCCGTTTGGCTCACGTGTGCGTGAACGGCGTAGAACTCGAGCTGATCGAGGCGCCGGTCGAGAAGACCCAGCTGCGCCACATGCCCTACCAGGGACCGGGACTCTATCACGTCGGCCTGCGGACCGACGACGTTCCGGCGGCAATCGAGCGACTCCGGGCGGCCGGCATGGAGCCTCTCGATGAGGCGCCGCGCGAGGGGGAGGGGATGCGCGTGCAGTTCGCTTCTCCCGAGGGCCCGAGCCAGGGCGTAATGATCGAGGTGGTCGAGCGGCTCCGGCCCGGTCCGGCGGACCGGAACGACTAGCGCACCGCCGTCGACATCGCCTGAACGAGTTGACGCCGAGGGGCGGCAGGGCGCTCACGTCAGGTCGACGGCGGTCCACGAGCGCGCGAGAGGCTACTTCCCTTCGAGGGCGTCGCCGACGAGTACGTCCTCGCCGTTCTGATTGGTGCACGTCGTTCGGCACCGAAGCCATCGCTGCTCTGGGAAGAGCTTCGCGACCTCCGACGTGGCGGTGATGGTATCACCGATGAAGACCGGGCGGAGGAACTTGATGTTCTGCTCGATCGAGACCGCGCCCGGTGTGCCCAAAAGAAGGCCGTTGGCGGTCGACAGAAGGCTCGCCGTCAGCATGCCGTGGACGACGGGCTGTCCATAGCGGCCCTGCTGTGCGTACGGCCCGTCGCGGTGCGCCGGGTGCGCGTCGCCGCAGAGCTCGGAGAAGCGCTGCACGTCTCGCTCGGTAAACGTCTTCGTGAAGGTGGCCCGGTCACCGACCCGGAAGGTCTCGAAGGGCTTCTCCTCATACGTATTCATGGGCTCTCGCGGTTCACTCCTGTCTGCGGGGCGACAGGAACGGGGACGGGGGACGTCCATTCGAGGATCTGATCGCCTCGTTGGCCTTCCGAAACGTACCCGGGACGGGCTCGGCGGGTCAAACCAGGGACGGTGATTCAAGCCATGACTTCAGGTGCCATGCATGCGAGTACAGGCCCGCAGATGTCTCTGCTCGAAGGCTGGCGTACACGCGTGCGATACGACGCCCTGCTCCCCGTTGCGGGAAGCAGCCGTCGCGTGGGACGGCTCTACGCCGAGGCTTGTGCGAGCATGGACCTGGCCGCCGACGGGGAGCGGGCTGGCGTGGCCGTGGAGCGGATTCGCCGGTGGACGGGTCTCTCGGGGGCCGACGCGCGTGAGGCGTACCGCGGAGCTCTCGCTTCCGAGGCGCAGGAAGAGGCCGACAGCGCGTTCTTCCGACGCCACCCCGAGGCATTCGATCGGTGGCTGCCCGGCGGGAGCGAGATTCCGCGTCCGGCAGGCCCGGTCGTCTACGCGACATTGCACTTTGGCCACCCGGTTCTGAGTTGCGTCTATCTCCAGCGCAATGGTGGTGGGGATGTGCGTCCGATCATTCGCGGTCTAGACGACACGAATCCGATGGCGGACCCCAAGCGGGGCTGGGGGCAGCGCAAGGTCGGGTGGGTGAGGGATCTGCTCGACGGTGCGGTCTTCGGGGTGGACGCCGTCGCAACGGCCCGTGCGCGTGAGCATCTTCTCGATGGGGGTGCGGTATTTGCCGCTCTCGACGTTCCGGGCGACGTGTCCGACCGCACGAGCGAGGTCGAGGTCGCGGGAGAGCGCCTTCGGTTCTCGACCGGAGTGGTCTCACTCGCGCAGATGACTCGAAGCACGATCGTTCCCGTCGTCGCGGTGGGCGGCGCCCAGAAGATGGCGGTGCACTTCGGCCGCTCCGTGGCGGCGACGGGCTCCGACTCGTTTTCCGCCGTCTTCGCCGAGCTGGCGCGGTTCATCCACCGGTTTCCCCACCAGTGGTGGCTCTGGCCCTTCGTACAGAGGGTCTGAGGCGCGTGGCGGTCTGCCCGTGTGCGAGGTACCGTAAGGCTCTCGTGTGCTCTAGCGCCAGACTACGGAGGCGGCATGTCGGTTGAAGATCTGTACCCGGTCGACCGGGTGCGCCATATGCCGTTCTTCTATTATCCGACGGTCAACACGGATACGGACCAGTTGACCGACGATTCGGAAGTGGCGTTCCGCCGCGACTTGGCAGACCGCTCGGCCGAGCGGCGGAAGGCCATCCTGTACCTTCACGTCCCCTTCTGCCGGACGCACTGCTCGTTCTGTTTCTACAACATCAACGTGGTCAAGGAAGACGATCCGGTGATGCGTGCGTACGCCGACGCGTTGCTTCGCGAGATGGAGTTCTACGCGAAAAGCGCCTACGCGCGAGGCCTCTCGATCGAGCACATCTTCATCGGCGGGGGCACCCCGACCCGCCTTCCCGACGCACAGCTTCGGCGGGTGCTGCAGGGGCTGCGCGACCACTTCGACCTGAGCCGTGTGCAGGACTTCACCATCGAGATGAACCTCGAGACGATGAGTCCGTCGAATCTCGAGCTCTGTCACGAGCTCGGTGTGAACCGCGTGAGCTTCGGCTGGCAGACCTCGGTGCCGCGGCTTCGGAAGTTCCTGGCCTTGGTTCCGTCCGAAGAAACCCTGGCGGATCGGCTCAGTCATCTGGAGCGTCTCGGCTATCCGCTCATCTGGGACATCATGTACGCGCTGCCCACCCAGACCGCCCAAGACTGGGATGTCGACGTGAAGAGATCGATCGATCTCGGTGTGGCGTGCATCGACATCCACCGGACCGACCTCGTGCCCCCCGCGCCGCTCTATCACCTCGTTCGGGAGGGCAAGTTGGAGCTGCCGACGCAGGCCGAAGCGCTCGCGCAGTACCTTCAGGCGTACCGGGCGCTCAAGGATGCGGGATACGTGTTCAATACGTTCCAGCAGTTCAATCGCCCGGACGTCCCGAGTGCCGTTTCGCACTACGGCCGCTATTATTATCGTTCGTCACACGACATGCTCGCGCTGGGCCCGGGCGCCATGGGCATTGCTGCCAGCTGGGCATACATGAACGAGCGCGACATCGCCGACTATGTCGCGCGAGCGAAAGACGGTGGACCGTTCTGGTCCTGCGCGCATCACGTCAGCGACCGGACCTGGCAGGAGAGGGACTTCGTGCTGGGTATGGGGCAGCTCTGGTCGGTGCCGAAGTCGTTGTTGCGCGACGCACTCTCGCCTCAGCAAGACGCCGCCCTCGAGAAGCTCATTGCGCACGGCGCGGTGGTGGAAACTCCTGAGGAGTATCGCCTGAGTGAGGACGCCGTTGGCTACCACTTCTCGGTCGCGAGCGAGTTCCAGACTCAGGAGGAGCTCGGTCGGAACGTCGGTTACCTGCGGTCGATGCCGAGCGAGATCGTATGGAACTCGTCGCGCAAGCGAACCGCTACGCGGGCCGAGTAGCCGGTCTCCGCTACTCCACGTACCCGAGAGCCCGGAGCTTGTCCTGCGTGCGTGTATCGACCTCGCGCTCGGGCTGTTCGCCCCGTTCCGCGGCCGCGTCCATGTCGCTGTATGCTTGCAGGAGCGAACGGCCTTGCGCGCGGAGCTCTGCATCGTCGACGAGGTTGTTCTTCTCGTGGGGATCGTTGCGCAGGTCGTAGATCTCGAGCGGTTCGGAGCTGTTCTCTCGGCCAATCCACTTGTACTCGGCGGTTCGTGCCGAGAAGATTCGGCCGTCTGGGTGCTTCAGACTGGGGCCTTCCGCGAACCGCACCGGATTCCTCAAGCCTTCGCCTCGCAGGAGGGTAGGCGCGAGGCTCTCGCCCCTGAGCGCCGACACGGGCGGGATGTTCACGAGCTCGAGTAGCGTCGGACCGAGATCGACGAGCGAGACCTGTTCCTCGATCCTTGTGCCGGCCGGGATGAGCCCAGGTGCCCAGAAGACGAGAGGCACGTGCAGGACTTCGTCATAGACGGTGCGAGAGTGCCCCATCCTGCCGTGCTCGCCGAACTCATCTCCGTGGTCGGCCGTCACGACGACGATCGTGTTCTCGGACAAACCGAGACGATCGAGGGTGTCGAAGAGGCGCCGCAGAATCCGGTCGGTGTACACGACTTCGCCCGCGTAGCGGTTTCGCATCCTTGCCCAATGAGGCTTCTCGCCGGCCTTCGGCTTCGTCACGAAGACGTCGTGCTCGGGTGGGGGCTCGTACGGGTTGTGGACCTGGTAGCTGTGGAGGAAGAGGAAGAACTTTTCGCGACGATGGTGGCCCATCCACCGGAGTCCGCGATCGAGGGTCTGCTCGATGTCGCCGCGTGCGTCCCACATGCTCAGCCCGCGGTTCTCGTAGTATTCGTCGAAGCCACGCTCGAAGCCTGCGGCGGCGGCGAGCATGCCGTTTTCGGTGAACGCGGCGGTCTCGTAGTCGTTGGCGGCGAAGATCTCGCCGAGGGTGGGCATCTCCGCGGAGAGAACGTTCTTCGCGTGCAGGACTTTGTGTTCCGCGGGGTACGCACTCGTAAAGAGGCTCATGTGCGACGCGCTGGTCGACGGGTAGGGTGCGAGCGCTTGGGCAAAGGACGCGCCCTCGCGGGCCTTGGCGTCGAGCCGAGGTGTCAGACGCTTGCCCTCGTACTCCGCGCCGACGAAGTCTCCCCGCATCGTGTCGAGAGAGACCAGAATCACGTTACGCTGCTCACGGCGCGGTCGCGCCACCAGGAGTTGGGGATTTCCCCAGATCGGAACGCTCCAGTTGCCGACGGACTGGCCGTCGGCTGGGGAGACCATCTCGGTGCGGAGCTCGAACTGGACGGTCTCTCCCGCGAGCGACGAAAGGTCGACGCGCCGGTCGAGCCACCGGTCTCGCGTCTCGGAGGGCTGCACTTCGGCGCGCAGAACCTCGCGTGTGCCGAACGCGCCGTGGGCATCGACGGAAAACACCGCCGGCGCCGCTCCGACATCGGCGGCAACGGGATCAATCGCGAGTCCGACCCGCAGCTGGGACCCCGGGGCGATTGCGATGTCGCGTGTGCGATAGGTCGGGAGTGTGGTGGGAATCGCCTGCCCGACGATGCGCACGCGAACCTGGTCTGCGAGCTTCAGCTCTCCCGGTATCGGGAGGCTCAACGTGACACCTTGGTGGTCGCCCTCGAGGACGACCGGCGGAGTGCTCTTCCACCCTTCGGCATCGTCGCTCATCAGGCTCGGTTCGAGTACCACCCGACCCCGAGCAAGCTCGGCCGGGAGTCGCGCCTGAACGTGCAGCGTCTTTCCGGCTGGAAAAGGCAATGTGGTGCTCAGCACGTTCCGCCGCGTCGGGCAGCCGAGCGCCGGGCGCGATTCGTCGGCGACCTCGCAGCGCGCTCGGGCGTTGCTCGGGTGCCCCTCCTGGAGCTGCTCGGTCAGGCGCACGACGGGCTGTAGCGCGATATCGCTCGAACGCCGGCAGGAGGCCGAACCGAGTGCGATCAGAACGAGTAGGCCGGTGAGGAAGCCTCGCGATCCGCGGCGACGCGTGACGAAAAATTGCATGGAGAGCCGCGCGGCAGAGTAGCCACGCCCCGTGCTCGTGTCGAGCGCCGCGGTCCCGTGCGCTACGGGGCGACGACCTCGACGACGGTTACGTTGTCCGTTGCGAATCCGGTCGCTGGGTCGATCGCACGGATCGTCGTCGTGCCGGGGGCGAGCCCGGTCACGCGGCCCGGCTTGCTCCCGCCGCTTTGCACGGTGGCGATGGTCGGGTCGTCGCTGATGAACTCGACGTAGCGACTCACCGACTTGGTCTTGCCATCGTCGAAGTGCCCCCGCGCCGTCACGCGCCGGTGCTTGGCGACTTTGATCGTGCGTCGGTCGGGCCGCATCGAGAGCCCCGTGAGAAGGGAGTTGATGGTGATCTCGGTGGAGCCGGTTTCGCCCGACGGCAACGACGCCGTCAGCGTCGCAGTGCCGAGCTTCGCACCGCCCAGCGCCACGCGTTCTTCGCCAGGGCGGTCGCTCATGCGCGCGATCTCTTCGTCGCTCGATACCCAGGAGACGCTGTTCGTCACCGTGCTCTGATCCCCGTCGCTGAGCTCTGCGATGACCTTGAGCTTCCGGCCGGTGCTGCCACGGATCGTCTTCGAGTTGGGGACGACGCGCAGCGACGTGACGCCCCCGTTGACCTCGACGGTCGCGATCGCGACATGGCCGCTGGGCGCCGTCGCGGAGATGAAGGCTTCGCCGTCGCTCAGGAACCGTACGCGGCCCTTGTCCTCGTTGTTGTCGACGGTTGCGACGGCCGTGTCGTCGGACGCCCAGTCGACGACGTCCGTTGCGTCGCCACGTGCGCCGCCGACGTAGTCTGCGGCG
>JAJCZO010000386.1 GCA_029262355.1 Deltaproteobacteria bacterium | reverse complement strand
GCGCGCCGGCGGTAGAGTCTACGGCGACGGGGGAGCTGCCGACCTTCTCGGCCTCAAGCCGACGACGGTCGCATCACGGCTTCAGCGGCTTGGGATCAGAGGTGCCGGGACGCAACGATGAGCGATCTCGTCTCCCGATCGATCCGTCCGCGCCCCCGGCGACGCCCGGATCGGGAAGGCCATACTCTCTACCGCCTGGACTTTCGCCCCTGACCACCTGTCGTCGGTGGTCATCGAACACATGGACGCGAGCCCGATGCCTGTGGTACTTCGGGGTGTCGCTCGCGAAGGAGAACGGCGAGGGTCCTCACCGCGCGTGGGGCGCACACCAGGAGTTACTCGTGTACGGTCAGAGATCCTCAGCCATCCGCGCTCCTGCGGTAGACCCCTCACCATGGGCTCTCGGCAAAGCGCGGGTGCGGCGATCGTCGCGCCGGCGCCATAGCGAGCCGCGTAGAGGTGACCGGTGCGGCGGGACGAATTTCCGGAGCCACCCCGTCATGAAGGGTTCGGGAATCCTGCTGCTGCTCGCGTTGGGGTTGACGGCCCAGGCCTCCGCGGCCTCCCCAGAGATCTCGGCTCGATGGGATCTCCCCGGCCGCGCCAAGCCAACTCGCATCGTATCCTCCGATGGACGGGCGTTCGCAATTACGAAACCGTCGGCGGTCGACTTCGTCGCGCTGGACGTGATCGAACGAGAACCGACCGCCGCTCAGGCCGTGCCGTCTCTCGGGGTCGATGGGCGGCTCTTCGATCTGGCACTCTCTCGATCTCAAGAGCTCGACGCGACCACGAATCTCCCGCTCGTACGAGAGTCGATCTACCTCGCCTCATCGGAAAACGATGCGGAGCTACTCATTGCCGCCGTGCCACCGGGAGGGCCGATCTCGATTGGCGGTGCGATCGATTTGCCCGGCAAGGCCAACGCCCGCGCCGTCGCCGTAACCGATGGCCTCGTCTTCGTGGGGCGATCGTCTTCGGGCGAACAGGAGTTCGTGATCCTCGACCACGCCGGGCAGATCCTGGGAGGTCTCCATCTTCCCAAACGGGTCGACACGATCGAAGTAGCCGGAGATGTCGCAGTGGCCTCGAACAAGCGCCTGCAATTCCAGATCGACGTGAGCGATCCGACATCTCCGCTCCTCGTGTCGACGGCGATCACGCCGCGACCCGCCGACCCGCCGCTCAACGTGAAGGGAACGAAGGACTTCGTCCTCGACGGGCCGATGGCCTACCTCGCCGTGAAGAAGCGCGACGCGGAGGTGCAGGAAGTGAATCTCCGAATGCCGCTCAACTTCCCCGACCTCGACGGAGACGGATTCCTCACGCTCGGATGCGCAGGAGACTCGAACACGGCCCCCGTCCAGGGCCTGACCAAGTGGTGCGAGAGGCTGGCGCAACTCGTCGACGATCCGAGCTTTCGTGTCGTGAACGTCTCGGTAGCCGGGTCTACGGCCATTCCGTCGCCCGCGTCGGCGTACGACCAAGTTGCCACACTCCTGGACCCTGCGCTCGCGATAGATGCCGTAGTCCTCTCGTTTGGGACCAACGACACGAACCTCGTTCACTTCGCTGCCAACCCTGCTGTGTTCGAGTCACAACTCGACGAGATCGCTGCGCATCTGGAGATCCACCACGCGACGATCGAAGCGACGGGTCGGCGGGCATACGTCGCGACGATGCCTCCTCGCTGGAAGATGCTCTTCGGCCCCAACGGGTTCAACGAGCGAATCATCGGCCTCAACGAGAGAATTCAGCAAGCGTTCCCGCCCGAGGACATCGTCGACCACTACGAGTTCTTCTACGCCGGCCCGATCGAGATCGCGGATGGTGTGCACCTCACCCAGCGAGGTCAGAACAAGAGAGCCTGGAGGGCGCTCGTCGCGCTTACCCACTAAGGCAGCTGCCCCCGCGGTGCATCGGCCAGCAGTCAGAAGCGCACGACCGGGCCCAAGGAAACCGTGAGTTCCTGGCCCGTTCCACCGCCGCGCGAGATCAGGCCATACGTGACGTCCAAGTCCAAACCAAAGTGATCCGTGATCCAATGGTAACAGCCGATCGCCAGCGATGCGCCGACGCTCGTCTCCGACTCCCCATTGACCAGGTCGATGCTCAGCGACGGCCCGACCCCAACATACGGGTTGAACCGGCCGAACTCGAAGGACTTCTTGAGGAGCAAGTCCGCCACGACGAACCTACTGTCGGCGCCCTCCCAGAATCCTGCGGCTGACACCTCCAATTCTGCGACATCCTCTATCAGGCTCAGCTCCACGAACCCGCGAACGCCGGGCGCCGTCACAGTCTGAGATGGATCCTCGGCGCGGCCCGGATTCCAAGCGGTGTAGAGAGCAGCGCCGACACCGGAGATAAACGTCGTGTGCTCGAGATGCGGGCTGTGGTGGACGCTTCGAGCAGCATCCCGCCCAGTCGCGGCGCGAGGAGTCGCAACGATTCCGATCATGAGGACAATGACCAAGGCCCCGCGCCGCTGTGCTCCGTCGCCGAGGATCCAGCGTGTGGACGTGCGCTTGAAAGTTCCGATGGTCCGGCGTGCGACGAGCCAATTGTCGAGATGGTTCATCCAGTTCGATGCGTCTCTGGAGAGCCGCCGCTGTCGACGTACACGGGCTCGTACATCTGCTTCAAGATGTGCGAACGGAGATCTTGGGGATGCCGAAGCTTGGCAACCCCATCCGTGTAGGCCTGCTCGGCCACCGCTAGAGCGATCTCCGCGGAGACCGCTCGAATCGACGACAATGGAGGGTAGATCGACCCGGCACCGAGCTGCGCTTCAGAGACCTGCGCAGCCAGGGCTCCAGCCGCCGCGAGGAACATCCCGTCCGTCGCGCGCGACGCCTGACACGCTAGGATCCCCAAGCCGACCCCGGGAAAGATGTAGGCATTGTTGCCCTGCCCTGGCCGATGTGTCTTGCCTGCGAGCTCAACCGGAGCGAACGGACTGCCACTGGTGAATATCGCCCGTCCGCTAGACCACGTGTACGCCTGCTCCGCCGTACACTCTGCCCGTGACGTTGGATTGGAGAGAGCGAATATCGCGGGCCGTTCATTCATGTCTGCCATGGCTTCGATCACTTCACAGGTGAACGTACCCGGCGCGCCGGTTGCACCGATGAGCGCGTGCGGGCGGATGCTCTGCAACGCCTCCAAAAAGCCCATCCCCGAGCCCTCTCTGGCGTAGGGCAGATTGTGCTCCTGTAGGTCCGTACGAGAGGCCACCAAAAGGCCGCAACGGTCGACGAACGAGAGACGGGCTCTCGCTGCCTCTCGAGAGAGACCGGCCGCGACGAAAGCCTCGGTCGTCAGATCGGCTATTCCCGTGGCTGCAGACCCGGCGCCAAGGAACATGATGCGCAAGTCCTCGAAACGCAGGCCCGAGATCCGCGTGGAGGCATGCAACCCAGCCAGGGCGACGGCGGCGGTTCCTTGGATGTCGTCGTTGAAGCAACAGACCTCCTCGCGATAACGCCGGAGTAGCCCGTATGCTCTCGGGGTCAGGAAGTCCTCGAACTGAACCAGGATGCGAGGCCACTTGTCCTGCAAAGCCCGGATCAGCTCTTCGACGAGGTCGTCGTAGCCGTCACCACGGACCCGCGGCTCAGCGAGGCCGAGATACAACGGGTCTTCCCGAAGCTCCTCGTTCTTGGTCCCAACATCGATCATCACGGGGAGGCAGTGCTCGGGAGCGATGCCGGCACAGGCCGTGTAAAGCGCGAGCTTGCCGATCGGAATGCCCATCCCGTTCGCCCCGAGGTCTCCCAATCCGAGAATGCGCTCGCCGTCGGTCAGAACGGCCACGCGAACGTCGGGTTCGGGCCAGTTGTCCAGGTTCGCTCGGATCCGACCGCGATCCGCTGGCGTCACATAGAACCCTCTCGGTCGACGAAAGATGTGCGCAAACTCCCTGCACGCTTGTCCGACCGTCGGAGTGTAAACGATCGGCATGAGCTCCTCGATGTGATCGATCAACGTCCGGTAGAACAGAACCTCGTTCCGATCCTGGAGCGCCCGGAGCGCGATGTACCGCTCGATGTCGTAGGCCTTCCTACGAAGGCTACCCAGCACCCGCTCCTTCTGGAGCTCGAGAGTCCCGACCTGCGCCGGAAGAAGCCCTCCGAGTCCCAACCGGCTGCGCTCCTCGACCGTGAAAGCAGTCGACTTGTTGGTAGCGGGATCCACGAGCAAGCCGAATCCCCTCTTCTCGAATCGTTCAGACATTCCGATGCCCCCGGGCAGATCAGCGGAGGTTGCTCTTGATCGTCTCCAGCACGTCTGCCGCGCCACCGGAGAGAACTTCTTTCATCAAGTAGAGGCTGTAGCCGTGTGCTTGATCGACGGTCGCTTTCGGCGGCATGGCGAGCTCGCTCGGATTCGTGAGGACGTCGACCAGTACCGGCCCATCGGACGCCAACGCCTTCTGCAGCGCGCCCTCGAGCTCACTGGGGTCCGCAACCCGGTAGCCCTCGGCCCCCATCGCCACGGCGACCTCCGCCAGGTTGGGATTCTTCAGCTCGGTACCAAAGTCACGCAGACCTGCCACGTTCTGCTCCAACTTCACCATGCCGAGCGAACCGTTGTTGAAAACGACCACCTTCACTGGCAGGCCGTACTGCGTCAGCGTAAGGAAGTCGCCCATCATCATGGCGAAGCCTCCATCGCCCGACAGGGAAATGACCTGACGGTCGGGGAACCGCACCTGCGCGCCAATCGCTTGCGGCAGCGCGTTGGCCATCGAACCGTGCGTGAACGAGCCCAGCAGTCGCCGGTCTGCTGTCATCTCCAAGTATCGCGCGGCCCACACCGTGCACATCCCCACGTCCGCGGTAAAGATCGCATCGTCGGCGGCCAGGGCACTGATCTTCGCCGCCAGGAACTCCGGGTGAACCGGCCGACGACCGGCAACCCCCTGCACATGAGAATCGAGACGTCTGCGCGCCGCCCGGTAGTCTCGGCGGGATCGGTCTAGATGCGCTTTGTCCGACTTCGTCTCCAAGGCGGGCGCAAGAGCCATCAAGGTCTCCTTCACGTCTCCCTGCACCCCGAGATCGAGACGAACGCGCCGCCCGAGGTGGTCGGCGCGGATGTCCACTTGGATCACCTTCTTGTCACGCGGGTACCAATCCCGGTAGGGGAAGTCGGTTCCGAGCATGAGCAGAGCATCACACGACTCCATGGCCTTGTAGCCCGAGGCGAACCCGATCAGACCCGTCATCCCGACGTCGTACGGATTGTCGTACTCGACATGCTCTTTGCCCCGAAGCGCGTGGACGATCGGAGACTTCAAGGCCGCCGCGACCTGCATCAGCTCCTCGTGGGCCCCCGCGCAGCCAGCCCCGGCCAGGATCGTGACACGGCTCGCTCCGTTGAGGAGTCGTGCCATCGCCTCGAGAGTCTTCGGACAAGGGCGGATCGTCGGGCACGTCGCCTCGACCGGGTAGGCGAGATGCGTGTCGACCATGGTCTCAGCCGCCACGTCACCGGGAAGTACGATGACCGAGACCCCCCGGTGCGTGATGGAGCTCTGCATCGCGATCTGAAGCGTCCGCGGCATCTGCCGAGCAGACGAGATGAGCTCGCAGTAGTGACTGCAGTCGACGAAGAGCCGGTCGGGGTGTGATTCCTGGAAGTAGCCGGTGCCGATCTCCGTGCTCGGAATGTGTGCGGCGATGGCGAGAACCGGCGCGAAGCTCCGCTGCGCATCATACAAGCCGTTCACGAGGTGGATACAGCCGGGACCGGAGCTGCCCGCGCACACGGCGAGCCGGCCCGTGAGCTGAGCCTCCGCACCGGCCGCGAACGCGCCGGTCTCCTCGTGGCGCACACCGACCCAGTCGAGCCCGGGCTGGGCCCGGATCGCCTCGGTCAGGCTGTTCAACGAATCCCCTACGACGCCATAGACCTTCTCGACGCCGGCCTCGGCGATGGCCTTCGCCATGTGTTGCGCGACCGTTGGTCCTGCCATGATGCCCTCCTCCTCAACTATGCCCACGGACGGTGACGCAGCCCGGGCGAGGCGTGCCGGCAACGACCGCTTCCGGCGAACCCGTAGCTCCGTGGCATCGACGAGAACTTGCCACCCCGATGAACGCCCCAGCGTCCCCGGCCTCAGCCCCCGACCGCACCCTCCGAGGCGTAAATCTCGCGAAAACCCCCACCGACGCCACGCAACCGGAGGAAACGCGGCACCCGCCGCCCATTGGGCAAATTCACCATGCCTTCAAGTCAGATGCCGCACAGCGACCTTCCGTCACGCCAAGGGGCAGAATAGCTGAGAACAACTGCGCCGGTGTCGAACCGTACGAAAGCCGTCATCGACGAAGCCCCTTTCCAAGGGACGAGACCACGGGTCAACTGTCGGGGATCGGCAGCATGTACTCGACCTCATCGCCTTGCGCGCCGCTGTTCCTCGCGAGGGATCGGGTCAAGGCGATCCACAAAACGATCGTGCCGCCGATGACCCAGGAGATCCAGGAAAAGTTCAGCCCTGAATCCAAGCCGGCACCCAATGACAGCCACAGAACAAGGACGAGGGCGCCGATCACTTCTGCGATGCGGGCGGCCAAGCCGTCGGCTAGCACCTTCGCAGCTTCTCGCCTCCCGCCGCCAAGGGGCAGAAAGACCTGCTCCCAGCTGAAGCGATGGATCGAGGCTTTCATGCCCGCCTCGGTCACCTTCAGCATCGATCGGCTGAACACCAGGCCTCCGAGTGCGGTCACTCCCATTCCCGCCAACAGGGACAGTGGAAGAACGAGCAGCGCCCCTCCGAGGCCATGCCGTCGCTGAACCCGAGGTGCGACGAACAACAGCAAGGCGAGTGAAGCCAGATTGAGCATGAGATGAAAGTTCGCGAAGAACCGCGCGTCGGCGCTTCCCGACAGGGTTACTGCGGCATAGAACTGAAAGTCGATGTAGAGGGCGGCGAGCGCACCCGACGCACTGATCGCGACGACCCCCTGCACATAGGGGTTCCGCAAGAGACCGAGCGAGCTCACCCTCTCCTCCCCTTGGATGACGTCCCCGACCGGATCCTCTTCGGACAGATCCGTGCCGGGCGGAACGGAGCTCTGAACGGGATGCCACCGATGTGCGCGAGATACGACACCCGCCGCAGCTAGTATCATCAGCCCGCCCGCGGCGACCAAGAAGCTCGGTTCGACGACCGTCGCGAGGACGCTGGCGAACGTTCCCCCGATGACGCCGCCAAGGACCGAGCCCACTCCGATCCTGCTGTATAACCAACGCACCGTCTCAGGCCCGGCTCCCTCGAACAGATCGCCCGCCAAGAGCCAGCCCGACGCGAAGACGGCGGCAAATGCAGCCGGCACGACGGCAAAGAGAACGACTGCAGCGGTGCGATGCTCCAGACCAACGAAGGGCGCCAACCCGAGGAAGAGCAGGGCCATCGCGACGAACGTCCCGCTCCGGACTCGGCGGACACCCCATCTCCTCATCGCTCCGAGGTGCATCATCGCAGCAGGGATCGCGACGCCCGCGATCAGGAGATAGACGAGTGGGAGCTGCCGGAGATCCCCCTGACCGAAGAACACCGTATCGCGCGCGGTCTTGATGGCGACGAAAGCCGCCATCGAAAGCGCCACGGTGAGAATGGGATACCAGGCAGCCGATCGTCGCCCGTGCGACGTCACACCTGAGTCTCGTGACGACTCAGTCAACGTCGGCAAACGAACGTGCAGCCTTCGCCCCCGCGGCAACTCTGCCCCCGCGAGCACGGTCGACAGAGTCAGCCCTGTCGGCCACGTGCCGTCTCTCCAAACTCGAAGAACTCGTTCAGTGAGTACACCGGAAGCGCCCACACCGCTCCGTAGAAGACCGGGCCGCCAAGAAGAGCGAGATACCGCGCATTGCCGTGAAGCCCATATACGATCTCCGGGATGTTGGCGCCGAACGTACCCACCGACGCGCTCACCAGGCCCATCACCGCGCCGATCAAGGCCATCCCGCGGCGACGCGACGACAGGCCGAGGTTAACGGAAAGCGCGTTGGTGAGACCGAACAGGATCGGGAAAAAGAGGCCGACGAAGTACCAATCCACAGCGCCAGCCACGAGATCGCGGCCCTCGTAGCCGAGACCTACGAGCGGCCAGAGCGTCGCCGGCAGGCTCGAGCCGATCACGAACCCTTTCGCAGTGCGTCGCACTCCCGGCTCCTAGTCGATCCGCAGAGTCGTGTTGATCGGAGGAGCTTCGATGATTCGCTTCTCTCCGTCGAGGAAGGACACCTCGACCCGGTCCACGGCGCGAGCGTCGTCGAGACCGAAGAGCAGCACGTGGCTCTGATCCGAGCAGAGTCCTTCGTTAGCCACCAGATGGCGCACGTACGTCTGACCAAGATCCGTCGTGACACGGGCGATCGCCCCGAGAGACCGCGGCTGATCGTTGAAACGGATCTTGAGATAGCTCCGGTCCCCGCCTTCGTTCAGAAAGGCGCGCGTCGGACCATTTAGATTCACCCAGAGGAGGTCCGGGTAGCCGTCGTCGTTGAAGTCAGCCACCAGCGGCGTGATGCCGAAGAACGGATTCGCGATCCCCGCCACGTCCTCGGCCGCCGCGAATCTCTGATCCTCGCGCTGAACGAGCAAACGCCCAGGGAGCCGGCCGAGCTGATGCGGGGGAAAGCCGACGTAGTTCTCCGCCACCACGAGGTCTTCCCGGCCGTCGAGGTTGAAGTCCTCCATGACCGCGCCCCACCCGAACTCGAAACCCGCCACGCCGGCCTGCTCCGCTCTGTCTTCGAACTCGAACCCGCCGGCATTTCGAAAGAGAATCCAGTCGCGGTTGAAGACCTGATCCTCTCGGAGATCACCCTCGACGAGGAACCCTGGCGGGCTCGTGCCGACGTTGGAGAAGAAGAAGTCGATGCTCGTGTCGTTGTCGTAGTCGCCGACCGCGATCCCCATCGGGTAGCTGTATTGTCCCGAGTTCGGATTGAGCACGTTCTCGAACCGACCGTCGCCCAGGTTGCGCCAGGTCCGCACCTGGCCGGTGTCGTACGCCACCACGAGGTCGGGGGCGCGGTCTTCGTCGAGGTCGACGAACGTAGCTTGAAAGGTGTTGTGCAGGTACTCGAGGCCGGACTCGCTGGTGATGTCGCGAAACCGATTGGACCCATCGTTTTGCGCCATCACGCTCGTGCCGCCGTAGCCCACGTCGTTGAAGATGCTCTGCCCTTCGACCTTGTCGGCCCGGACATAGCCCGAGACGAAGATGTCGACGTCTCCGTCCTGGTCGAGATCGACGACGGAAGGCGACAGCGGGGTCGTCATGTCGTTCATCTCGATGTCGAGCCGCCGCCCCTCGAATCTCCCTCCCGCGTTGGTGTAGAGATAGACGCCACTGTCACGCGTCACGACCAGGTCGGAGCGACCGTCTCGAGTCGCGTCGATCACGGCGGCGCCCAACGTCGTATCCTGCTCGCTCTTGTCGAGCCCCGCTCCGTCACTGATGTCGACGAAGGCACCGCCCCGAAAGGCAAAGAGCGCATCCGGCTGATCGTAGCCACCACCGAGGAAGACCTCCTCGGTACCGTCTCCGTCCACATCGATGATGGCGGAGCCGAGAAATGGCAGCGAGTTCTCAGCGTCGTGGCGGTGGACGAAGGGAAGAGCCACCTGGCGGAACCTGGGAACCCCGTCGGGATCGACGGTGATCTCGGGATAGGGGTCGCTTCGGTCGGCAACCACGCCGACGTACAAGACGCTCACCAGGAGAACGGCGAGTCCCGCGACCAACAAGAGAACGCGTGTGAGGAGCTTCATGATCCAATCCTCAAGATCGAGCAACGGCCGCCACCGCCCCCGAGCCGGCTCTGGCGACCCACCAGGTAGAAAGGCCGAAGAAGACCACGTGCGCGACGTTCATCGCGGCCGGCAAGAGGTACGTTCCGATCGCCGGAAGCACTGCGTAGCTCGCAAAGATGGAGCCCAGCAGAACGATCGGAGTGCACGCTGCCATCCACCGCGGGTAGAGTGTGCGACCACGAAGCACCGGAACCACAATCAGAGCCGAGAGAATGAGAATGAGAACCCGAACGAGCTGAATCAGCGGCTCATTGTCCGACGCGAAGGTGGCGAGCAAGCCGTCGAGCAGCGGAATCTCGTCCATCGGCGCCGACGCCCGCGCCTTCACGACCCGAGCCAGAAAGATCCGCTGGCCGAGCCACACGTCACCGATCGCGAACGCGTAGCCTCCGAGCAGGAGGACGGCAGCACGAAGCCGGACACCGGAGGGTCGAAGTGCCTCCGAGACGTGCCAGTACCCGAGAAGGTAGAGGGGAGCCGCCAGAACCCCCAAAAAGTAGCCCCGACGAAGGCGGGCGTCGGAGACGTCGAGGAAGTAGGCGTAGTCGACCCGCTCGTAGCCCCCGTGGGGCGAGAACTGCATCGTGAATTCACCGATGCAGACGATGAGCGCTCCGACCGTCGCCACCGCCCCCGCCAGCACGACCGTCCGGTGAGTAGGCCCGGACAGATTGGCAGATTCTCCGGCACTCATGTCGAGATTGGCCCGGAGCCCCCGCGTTCGGCCGCCGACGCCTCGATCTCCTCGACGACGATCTCCGGGTGCACACCCGGCACTGCGACTCGGAAGGCGATGAACGGCAAGAGGGGGTTCGGCAACCAATACAGCCAGCCGAGTCGTGGAACCCGTACGCCGTCGGGCGGCGTGAAGTCGAGCCACACGTAGAGGAACTTGTAGGGACACAGCCCCGGCAGCCAAGACGACGCGAACCGGCCCGCTCGCAGGTACTTGCGCCTCACGTAGTAGTTGCCCTCGAACGGCGTGACGCCCCAGCCGCGCGGCCCCTCCGCGATCACGGTCCCGCTGGGCTCGTGCGTAATCCGCACGAGCCAACGCTTCGACGAGTCCTCCATCACTCGTGGTTGGATGCCTCACCTCCTCGCCTGGTCACGCGAGGACGACGGAAAATCAGCGCGCACCTGCGAGAACCGTAGCCGTCCAAGTCCATCCGATCGTGCGGGGGGCCTGCATGGACCAACCCCAGAGGCACCAGAACCGCCCGCCGCATGGCCGTGATACCCCGCACGGGCGTTCGCCCAACCTGGCGAGAGCAGCCGGGCGTGAGGCTCGCGACGTATTTCGCCCTCCAGGTCGCCGCGATCGAGCTGTATCGGCTGGAAGTGTCAAATGGCGAGCGCTTCGAGCGCATTCTCGATCGCCCAATCCGCGCGCCGACACTACCGCAGCGAGTCGCTCAGAGACGCGGCCATCGACGCGGGGAACCCCACGACGATCACCCTCTTGATGGCGAGAACATTGTCCACGCCCCAGGGACAGCGGTCGAAGAGGGTGAGCAGTACGGCAGCAACCACGAGCGACAAGGAGTACGTGAGGGCGACGCGCGCGTAGTACGAGACCCAATGCTCGCGCAGGTGGCCCTGGTAGTAGTTGCAGTAGACGAACATCGCGACCAGCACGAGACCGGCCACCGCAAGCGTCGCCACTCTCGCCACCGAGAGCTGCTCGCCCAGCGTCCACGCCTCCTCCGTCAGCGCGACCGGCACCGTCAGGACCGCGGCGCCGGCGATGATCTGCACCATGTCGCGCGCGTGCACCTCCACCATCAGGGGCTCGATCGCGTGGTCGATGACCTGCCCGTCGTGGTCGATGATGGGTGTCACACGGTGAAGCTCACCGCGTACCTTGACCACGCGATCGGTGCCAGCGGACGCCTTGGAAATGTCGTTGGACAAGAGTCGATCTCCTGCGGCGGAGACGCCGCGTCAAGTGGTTCCGAGCAGCGTGCCCTCACGCCGAAGGCGGTTCAGGTTCTCGTGCTCGAACTCGATCAGCTCCGTGCTGACCCCGAGCTCTCGCAGAACCAGGCACAGCCCGACGAAAATCGACACCAAGCCGCCCACGAACAGAAACAGCACCAGCACGCCAGCCTCCGGAAGCACGAGGCTCAACCCGATCGAGAGCGAACACGCGACCATCAGCAGGATGCCGCCCACCAGAAAGCGAAGTGCATCGCGAACCGTCCTCGCGTGTCCGAGCACTCGAGAAGTCTGGCTCTCCAGACCCTCGGCACGCTCCTCGAGCAGAGAGCGCTGCCCCGGATCCTCTTGCAGATCGCGCAGAACCGCGAGCCGCTCGCGATTCAGCGTACGGACGAGCCCGTGGATGGCCGTCAGGCGTGCGAACTGCGCCAAGCAGAGAAGGCCGCCGGCCGAGAACATGATGGCCGGCGCGAGAAACGGCTGGATGACCTCGATCATTCTTCATTCCCCCCGCGCCCGCATCCGCCAGCTCGCCGCGCGATCACGGCCTCCTCGTGCGCCCGCTCACCCGGGGCGCCTGCCGGTCGGTCGTCGAGCGCTGCGATCCGCTCGCCGAGCCCGTAGACCGTCAGCCGATCCCCCGCCTGCAGAAGGTTGTCTGACGCGGCCTCACCCAGGTACGACTCGCCGTCGACGCGGAGCCCAAGCACCTGGAGACCTTCGCTCTCCAGCGCCGCGCTCTCGAGCGACAAGCCATCGAGCCACCCGCCGGCCCGGACCAGGACCTCGCTGACCCAGAATCCGTCGTCCACTTCGAGCAGAGCCCTCGGTGCACTTTCCTTCTCGAAGGTCCGCCGCAGCACGCGGCCGAAGAAGCCACACATGAGCCGGTCGACAGTCTTGTTCGTCTCGAGCAAGCACACCAGCACGAGTCCCCCGAAGAGAAGTCCCGCCATAGCCCAGATCGTCGTGCTGGACCGGATGTCGACGAGGGACAGCAAGAGCGTCGACGTGGCCGAGACGAAGCCGATGTTCCCCGCCAGCATGAGCCACATCACGATCCGCCGCCGGGCGAGAGGGCGGACGACGTGCTCCGATTCCCCCGTGGTGAAGCCCGCGCCAGTGAACGCCGATCTCGCCTGAAAGCGGGCGACGTCCCGATCGAGCCCGGTGCGCTCCAAGGCCACGGCGGCACCACGCATCACGATGAGCGAGACCTGCACGATGACGAGAAGAGAGAGAATCGCGATCATGTGGGACCAGCCTCGGATTGCGCCGGCTCATGCAGGGCCGGCGTGATGCGCACGGGCATCTCGGGAACGCCCACGTGCTCCTCGCCCTCCTGGCGTGCAACCCACCTGCCGTAGGCCTGCGACAGAGGGAAGGCTGACATGCCGTGCGCGAGCATGCTGAGAAGCACCGTGAACACGATCACGGCTTCCATGTCCGACGAAGAAGGCAGCCGCGCCTCCTCGATGATGATCAGCATGTAGAGAATCGATGCCAAGCCGCGCGGCCCGAACCAGCCGATGAACGCCAGGCTCGCGGGCCGTAGCCCGGTGCGGCAGAGCGCGAGCGCCACCGGCACCATGCGAACGATCGTGAGGCTCGCGATCGCATAGAGGACGTGTCTGGGCGCGAGATGCGCTAGAGCCTGCGGCGCCAGAATCGCGCCGAACATCGCAAACACCAGGAGCGTCAACAACTGCCCCTCCGCCTCGCCGAACTCGTACAGACACGTGCAGATGTCACGCGAGGTGTTGCCCAGAGTCAGACCGGCGACGAAGGCCGAGATGAAGCCGTTCCCCCCGACCAACTCGGCACCGGCGTAGGCAGTTATGGCGAGGCTGAGAGCGGAGAGGTCCTGGAACGACTCCGTCATCCATCCAGCACGAGACGCGCGGCTGATCAGCCGTCCACCCACGAGGGCGACGGCGATTCCGACAAGCGGCGCGAGGCCCAGTTGAAGGGCGGCGAAACGAATCCAGTATACCGTCTCCTGGCTCCCCTCGGTGGCTCCGGCGAAAGTCGCCGCGAGCAGGACGACCGGCAGCGCGATGCCGTCGTTCAGGCCACTCTCCACGTTGAGACTCTGGCGGATTCGCACCGGAACCACCGGACTGCTCACGACGGCCTGCCCGAGGGCCGCATCGGTCGGCGCGAGAATGGCGCCCACGATGAGCGCCTCCCAGAACCCGAGCCCCAGAATGATGCCGCCCACCCAGGCCCCCGCCAGAATCGTCAGCGGGAGACCGATTGCGAGCAACCGAGCCGGCACGCTCTGCTCACGTCGGAGTGCGCTCAGGTCGATGCGAGACGCGTCGGTGAACAACACGAGCAGCAGAGCGAGCTCTCCCAAGAGCTCGATCGGCGGAGAGGTCGCGCTCGCATCGACGAGGCCCGTCTGGCTCAAGACCAGACCGACGGCCACGAAGAACATCGGTGGTGTGAGCATGCTCCGCTCGGCTCGCGCAGAGATGGCGCCAAATCCCAAGAACGCCAGCGCAAGCGCCGTTATGACAGTCGGTTCCATTTCACTTCGCTCAGATCAGCTCGCGATCGGCGATCACCTCGACGAGACTCTGGCCGTCATGCTCGAGCGCCTCGGCGATCGCACCATCGAGGTCCGCCTTGTCGTCGACGAGAACTTCGCCGTTCTCGATTCCAGTCAGATGCTCTGGGCGCGAAAGGGTCACGGTTCTTCACGAATTCTCTCCTCCAGGCCGGCCGCGCCGGCGGCGGTCTCCCGGTCGACCGGATGCCGCCCCACGGCCATGCGACAGAGCTCCGTGACCCGCAGGCGAAAGCGCCGATGGCCCTCCTGGTGCCCCGCGAGCCCGGCATGCTCACGCGACCGCAAGCCTCGCGCCCCCTGCCTGGCGCTACTCCGGCGGCTCCGTCGCCAGGTAATCGCTGGGCATGTACCAAAAGCTGCCCTCTCGCCGAACCAACGGTCGACTCGGCTCGCCGGGCGCGGCGTCGTCGATCAGGAGGCGGATCAGGTCGGAACTCACGCCGGGATTGGTCCGGAAGTAGCTGTGCCCCAGAAACGTGCGTACACCGGCGACGTCGATGAAATCGACGTTGCCGGTCTCGGCGAAGATCTGTTGGTCGACCTCTGCGAAGTCGCCCTCCTGCGCCCTCCCGAACCGAGTTCCGAGCATCAACATCTGCGACACCTCGAGTGCCAGATCCGACTGGGTCCCATAGATCGTGATCCGGCCCAACGCCGGCCCCACCCTCTCCGCCATCAAGCGCTGGCGCACGACGCCCAGGTCCAGGTCGGGCGCGGCCAACACCAGGTTGTCGATGCGCAGGGTCTTCCTCGGGTCGCGTCCGGCGGCACGATGGGCGATGACCAGCTCGCGCAGCGCCGTGGTCGTCACGTCGGTCCCGCGACTGTGCGCGAGAATGTTGATGCGCTCGACGTTCGGCGACGAAGCGAGCAGCTCGAGCACCTCCTTCAGGTGATACACCGTGAACTCGCCCGACTCGCGGTCGACGAAGTAGCCACGGAGACCGCCCGAGTCGGCCGGCCACGTGTAGAGGATGGGGACTCCCGCC
>JAJCZO010000385.1 GCA_029262355.1 Deltaproteobacteria bacterium | reverse complement strand
GATCAGCTACGGCAACACAGGCACGGACGTCGCGAACGGCGTCGAGCTCACCGAGACGCTTCCCGCGGGCGTGAGCTTCGTCTCTTCCGTTCCGCCGCCCGACATCGGCACGATTGATACGTGGACGATCGGTACGGTCGGTGTCGGCGGGTCCGGTACGGTCACGGTGACCGCGGTCGTCGCACCTGGCCTGGCGGACGGTACGCTTCTCGCGAACAACGTGACCCTGCGAGATGGTGGAGCGCAGCTCGCCACGGCGAACGTCACGACCACGGTGCTCGCTGTCGACGGCGTTTCGCTCGCGAGCGCGGCCGGGACAGATCCGGTGCCGCCGGGCGGTCAGGTCACCTACACGATCGTGTATGGCAACTCGACGCAGAACACTCTGATCGACACCATGGTTTCGGCGATCTACGACGGAAGCCTCACCTTCGTCGGGTCGAACCCCCCGCCCGCGTCGGCGAGCAACGACTTCTGGCTCCTCGGCGACATTCTGCCGGGTGAAGGCGGATCGATCGAAGTGACTCTGGCAGTGAACGGCGGTGTGCCGAGCGGTAGCGTTCTGAGCAGTGAGGTCGCGATCTCTGCCGCCAGCGGCGAGAATGCGAGCGTCGCGCAGCTGAGTGCCGTGGAGGCGGGGCCGGGTCTCACTCTGTCGATGTCTTCCGTCCCGATGGTCACGGGGCCGGCCGGCATACTCGACGTATCGATCGACTACTCCAACGATGGAGCGGCTCCGGTGGACTCGGTCGTCGTCAGCTTGGATCAGGGGCCGACCGCGGCCGTCCTTTCCGCGAATCCGGTCGTCGCCGACTTGGCTGCTCCGAGCTGGTCGCTCGGGACACTGGCGCCTGGGGCGAACGGTACGATCATGGTCTCGGTCCTCACGGCGGTGCCGGCAGGTGGGATCGCCTCGCTGTCGTCGTCGGCGATTGGTGTCGGCCAGTCGCGTCGCGCGACGCTGAATCTCCCCTCGGTCGGAACGAACGAGGTCGAGGTCACGAAGGCGCAGTACCGCATGACGAAGAAGAACAACGTGCAGATTCAGCTCGTCGTCGACGAGCTTCCACCGGGCTTCACCGGTGCGGAGGCAGTGGTGGCGACGATCTCGTCGCCGACCAAGCTGCTCGCGACGTTCGTGTTTCCGGCCGGAGTCCTGGAGCCGAAGGGGTCGGGATGGAAGGCGAAGGTACTTCCGGCAGAGGGCGGGAAGCTCTCGATCGGACTCAAGAACAAGAAGGATCAGTGGCGGATTCGCGTGAAGGCCAAGAACCTCCCGTCCCTGCCCTTCTCAGAATCACATGACTTGCGCATGAGCGTGGGCCTCGGAGGCGGAGGTTACTCGACGGAGCGTACCTTCATCGTGCGCGGACCGGAGAGTCCCGTGAACCAGTTCCTGCGATATAAGGGCGACTGATCGGGATGAGAAACATGGGAGATCGTATGAAGCTATCTGGCGTCGCTGCGCGCAGCATCATGGCGGTGACCGTCGCCGTCACACTGGGGCTCACCTCGAGCGCCAACGCTGAATTGGCCGATTCGGCTTGGCCGAAGTTTCAGCACGACGCGCAGAACTCCGGGCTCGCAACCGTGAATGGCCCGCAGGGACCGACCCTGCAGATCGCGTGGGAGTATCGTGGCGATTCGCGCTTCCGCAGCATTGCCAGCGTGGGCCCGACCGGCGTCGTGATCGGCAACGGGAAGCGCCCGATGTCGTCGCTGGACCCGACCACCGGCCTCGAGCAGTGGTCGGCAAACATCCTGCCCATTCTGGGTAAGGGGAAGACC
This sequence comes from Deltaproteobacteria bacterium, assembly GCA_029262355.1. Classification (GTDB taxonomy): domain Bacteria; phylum Desulfobacterota; class Binatia; order UBA12015; family UBA12015; genus VGTG01. The sequence continues at coordinate 43,194 of JAJCZO010000385.1, read as the reverse complement.
GGACTTGCAGATCGCTCGCAGCCGGCGATTGCGGCCGACGGTACGGCCTACATGGGCGCCCGTGACAACAACCTCTGGTCCGTCGCGAGCGACGGTGAGGTGAACTGGTTCTACAAGGTTCTGCACGATGGCGACGTGACGACATCGCCGACCGTTCATCCCGATGGCACGACCTACATGGGGTCGGAAGCTCTGGGGTCGGGCTGGCTCTTCGGCCTGAATCCCGATGGGAGCGTGAAGGCCTTCACCGTCCTCGGTGGCAGTCTGAAGAACGTCTCACCAGCCATCAGCACCGACGGCTCTCGGATCTTCGTGTCGATCAAGCGCGAGGCCATCGCGCTCAATGCGTCCGACCTCTCCGAGATCTGGCGTTGTACCATCGCCGACAAAGGGTTCGGCAGCCGGACGCCGAACTTCTCGCCCGTCGTCTACAACGATGGCGTCGTGGACCAGGCGGTCTACTTCGGTTCCCGCGAGGGACTGTGGGCGTTCGATGCGACCGCGGACGAGACATACGACTGCACGCCGAAGTGGCTCTTCGTGCCGCCGAATCCGATCGGGGGCAAGAAGGCCGAGCAGATCAAGTCGGCCGCCGCCATCGGGCCCGACGGGACGGTCTATCTCGGTTCGTCGAAGTCGAAGAAGTCCAGCACGTTCTACGCGCTGGACCCGGTAGATGGTTCGATCAAGTGGCAGCACAACCACATCGCCAAAGGGCGCTACGTCAACTGCAATGCCGCAATCGGCGCGGATGGTACGGCCTACGTCGGATTTGGCCGCACGCTCTTCGCGTTCGACGGCCAGGGCGACGGCAATGGGGGTAGTGTCGTGAAGTGGTCGATGCCGATGCCCGGAAAGTTCGAAACAGGTCCGTCGATCGGTGGTGATGGGATCCTCTACGCCGCAGTCGGCAAGAGTCTCTTCAAGATCACGGACTGAGCTCCGCACGACTCAATTCCAACGCGCGACACGAAAGGCACGACCTTGAATTTTCTCACACGCTCCCGCCTCTCTCATCTCGCTGCCGCCACCGCGGTGGCGGTCGTTGCGCTTTCGCCGTCTACTGCGCACGCAGATCGGTGGGTCGACCCCGGCGGTGTCGACGCTGCCAACGATTGCACCGTGCAGCTCTCGCCTTGCGCGACGATACAGAATGCCCTCGACCAGGCGACGGGGGGAGAGAGCATTTTCCTCGCCGCCGGTGCGTACGCGGAGTCGCCTTCGGTGACGACCGGCGTTCGTATTCTGGGACCGAAGGCCGGACAGGATGCGCGTAGTCGTGACACGCTGATCGGTGAAGCGACGATTGGCGGCACGGTCCTCGTGCGGGCCAGCAGTGTGAGCGTGGATGGTGTCGCGATCGCGGCGGTGGCCGCCCCCGCGGTTCATGCGGACAACGCGAGCGTCCTCGGCATCACGGTCGAGAATGTCTTCGTCGATGGTGGTACGGCCGGAGTTCTGCTGGAACGCGCGCTGTCCGCCACCGTACGGCGAAACCTGATCCAGAACACGACGGGCTCTGGCATCGAGGTTGGTTCGGACCTGGCGACCGCGGATCCTGCCGATGACGTCGAGACGATCGCGACGGTCGAGAGCAATGAGGTCGTGAACTGCCAGACCGGCATCGCGGGCTATTTCGACCTGTCCTTCATCCGCTTCAATGTCGTGCGGGACTACCTCGGCACGGGCTCGGCTCTGGCCGGGCAATTGATCGACACGGTCGTCGAAGGCAACACGCTGAGCGGGTACGCAGCCGGTGACGGTATCCTGGTGGCTGCCGACCCCGAGCGCGACCTCACCGAGGACGCGATCTACAAGTGCAACGAGATCACCGGGAACGCATTCGGTGTGCGGATTCTCACGGACCAGACGGTGCTCGACGGCGTGGTGTTCAGCTCGAACAACATCGCGGGAAACACCGTAGGTTTCGGCAATCAGAGCGTTGCCACGGCCGATGCGATTTACAATTGGTGGGGCTGCGCAACGGGGCCGAGCACACCGGGCTGCGACGGGGAGTTTGGTGCGGTGAACGCCACGCCATTCCTTCTGGCGGTGTCGACCTGCTCGGGCTGCTTTCAGGATGTTGATTGCGCGGACGGCCTCGTCTGCAACGGCGACGAGACCTGCGACGTTGGGACCAACGTCTGCCAGTCGGGCACGCCGATCGCCTGCGATACGCAGGGCCTCGATCCCCAGTGTAACGTCGCGACGTGTGAGGAGCCGACGGGCTGTATGGTGACGGAGCTGGTCGACGGCACGGTGTGTGACGACGGGGCGGCATGTTCGCTGCCCGACCTTTGCCAGACGGGCGTCTGTGAGCCTGCCGGTAATGGCGATCTCGACGCCGATCTCATCTGTCAGGACGAAGACAATTGTCCGGGCATTTCGAACCCGGGCCAGGAAGATACGGACATGGACGGCGAGGGCGAGATCTGCGACCCCGACGAGCTCGGTATTCAGGTCTCTCGGATCGCGCTCAAGTCCGCAATCAAGGGCCCGGGCTCGGGCCAGTATGTCGTGAAGGCGCGCATGGTCGTCGACCCGGCGAGCGGCGACGTGCTCGACGCGTCGGACGACATCACGATCACGCTGCGCGACGGAAGCGGCTACTCGTTCACGAGGGTCTTCACACCGGCGGAGTGCGTCGAGAAGAAGGGCAAGATCAAGTGCCGAAGCGCCGACAAGAAACAGAAGGTGGCCTTCAAGCCTCAGAAGAAGGGGCTGCCGGGCACGTACAAGCTGAAGGTGGGATTCAAGAAGCTCTCGGATACCACGCTGTTCCTGCCGTCGGGCAGTATCACCATCACGCACGGCAACGGACTCGTGCGATTCGGTGAGAACACGAACTGTTCCACTACCGGTGGACCCATTCTCGTGTGTGAATAGTTCCGCCTAGGAGAAAGCCGTGCATACGCGCCGCAACACTTCCTCGACCCCCCTGCGCGGCCGACGAGCTCTAGTCGGACTTCTGGCCAGCCTGGCCTTGTGGCCGGTGGCGGTCAGCGCTCAGCCCACCGTCTTGCTGAGTCTCGACTCGAGCGAGAACGCGGGCAACGACACGTCCGACGCGCCCTCGGTGTCGGAGGACGGACGATACGTGGCCTTCTCCAGTCGGGCGACGAACCTAGTCCCGTTCGACACCAACGGCAGACGAGATATCTTCGTCCGAGACCGGATCTCCGGGGACACGGTTCGCGTCAACGTGAGTTCGGCCGGCGTGGCCGCGGACCGCGACTGCGAGAATCCTTCCATTTCGCGCGATGGGCGGTTTGTCGCATTCGACTCGACCGCGACGAACCTGGTCGTCGGCGATGGAAACGGCGTGCGCGACGTGTTTTTGCACGATCGAGACGTCGACGAGAATGGCATCTTGGACGAGGCCGGATCGATCCTCACGGTTCGGGCGAGCGTCGACGAGTTGGGGGCCGAACGAACCCGGGCGAGCAGTGTGCCGTCGGTGACGGGCGCCGGCGAGTTCGTCGCGTTTCAGGGAAACAAATCGTCCGGTCAATCCGACATCCTCATCTTCGATCGCGCATCTGGAACGTCGATCATCGCCAGCGTCGATTCGGCTGGCGTCGTTGGAAGCGGGGACAGCGAGAACCCGCAGCTGTCGGCGTCCGGCCGCTATCTGGTGTTCGACTCCAATTCGAACAACCTCGTAGCGGGCGACACGAACGGCACGGTCGACGTGTTCCGCATCGACCGTGATTCCGATGGCAACGGGACGTTCGACGAGGTCGGGGGCATTCTCACGAGTCGAGCCAGCGTGGACTCGGTGGGGACGGAAGGCAACGACCCCAGCCGGTACCCATGGATCACGGACGATGGTCAGGACGTCGTCTTCGCGAGCACGGCGGACAACCTGGTGGCCGGGGACAGCAACGCAAAGCGCGACGTCTTTCTGCACGATTTCGGATCGGGGGCGACGACCCGGCTCAGCGTTTCCCTCGGCGGGGTGCAGGGGGACCAGGAGAGTACCTGGCCAGCGGTATCGGCGGACGGGCGCATCGTGGTATTTCAAACGGCGGCGACGAACCTCGTCGCGAGCGACACGAACGTGAGGCGCGATGTCCTGGTGTACGATCGCGACACGGAAGCCGATGGGATCTACGACGAGGCTGGCCTCACTGCTCTGTACCTCGCGAGTGTCGACTCGCTCGGTGTTCTGGGAAATGACGACAGCGGTGATGCCGTGCGCCCGGGGATCTCCGCCAACGGGCTCGTTGCCGTGTTCAGTAGCGCGGCGACCAATCTCGTTTCCCCTGATTCGAACGGCAAGCGAGACGTCTTCGGTCGGTTCACTTCGGAATGCGGCAACCTGATCCTCACCGTCGACGAGGACTGTGATGACGGGAATCTGATCAGCGGCGACGGTTGTGACGCGAACTGCACCTTTACAGGCTGCGGCAATGCGATTCCGACGGTCGGCGAAGCGTGCGACGACGGCAACGCCGTCGAAGGGGATGGGTGCGATTCGAATTGCACGGTGACGGGATGCGGCAACACGATCACGACCGCGGGTGAGGACTGCGACGATGGGAACGCCGTCGACGGCGACGGCTGCGACACGAACTGTACCTTCACGGGCTGTGGCAATGACATCCTCACGGCCGGGGAAGTGTGCGACGAAGGGGCCATGAACGGGGTGGGGGGGTGTTGCTCGCTGGGTTGTTCGCTCATCGACTTCGACTCCGACTCGATCTGTGATGTCGACGACTTGGCGGAGCTCAGCAATGCGAGCCTCAAGAAGGTCACGGTCAAGGACTCCGGCGGGGTCCCGGACCACCCGACCGGCTCGGTGGTCTGGAAGGGCGAGCTGTTCGTCGAGGGGGAGGCGCCCTACTTCTCGGCGGCGGCCCTTCTGGCGCAAGCCGAGCTGACGGGCTTCCGGGCCGAGGTCTACGGCACGCTGGCCGAGCCCACGACCACCGACGTCCCGGTCGTCACCCTCGATTTCGCGCCCGGCGACTGCAAATTCGGGGGCACCGAGGGAGCCCGCAAGAAGGCCAAGTGCAAGATCATCCTCCCCCCGCCGCATTTGACGGTCATGAAGCTCACCCTGGCGGCCCGCTCGAACGGCATGCTCTTCAAGGGGGTCGCCAAGCGTGCGGACGTGGTGGCGCCTCTGGCTGGCCCAATTCGGGTGGTCTTGAGCTTGAAGGACCTGCCCCCGTTGGAGTTCGAAGCCTCTCTCGCGGACTGCACGCTAAAGGGAACCACAAAGCATACGCTCAAGTGCTCCTCCTGACCGGATAGAGTCTCACCTGGCGAGAAATGTCCGAAGATTGGGTGGATTTCTCTGTTGCGCGCCGCTCGGCCATCGCGCAGAATCCAACCTCGGCGCCGACTCTCCTCCCTCCCGGTTTCCTCCTTCCTCGAGCGTGCGCCCACGTGTCACCACCGAGACTTGAGGAAAACCAAATGGGAACAGCAGTGAGATCGATTTTTGGCGGCTTTGGCGCCGCCGTGCTCATCGCGGGGAGCTTAGGGCCGCCGGGTAGTGCTTTGGCCGCCGACTGTGGCGGTGCGGTGCCATGCCAGTGCGGCGACCGAGTCGTTGCCGACGCCACGCTGACGGGGGATCTCAACAGCTGCCCCGGTGTCGGCCTCCGCGTCGTGTCGGGCAACCTCGACTGCGGCGATCATCAGGTCAGCGGCAACAGTGAGAGCAATGGTCTGGCGGGGATCTGGCTGGACAATGCTACGGGTCTGACGGTCGAGAACTGCCGCGTGCGGAACTTCGAAGACGGCATTTTGGTCGACGGTGGTTCGGGCAACACGCTCGCCGATAACGTGGCCTTCAACAACCGTCACGGCGTGTGGGTCGGTTCGGGCGCCACGGGCACCGTCATCGATAGGAACGAAGTTCGCGACAACAGCGACGAGGGAGTTCATCTCGGCTCCGGTTCGACCCTGGCCGTCGTGACGAACAACAACCTTCACCACAACGAGGGTGAGAACCTCTACTTGCTGAACTCGTCGGACAACTCCATCGCGGACAACGTCATGGATCAATCCAAGTCTGCCGCGATCTTCGTGAAGCACAGCTCCAACAACACGTTTACGAACAACCAGGTCCTGAAGCGTACCATTGGTCTTCGCGGCGACTCTCACGGAAACGTCTTCATCGGCACCGTGATGGCGTCCGGCGGCTTCATCATGCAGGCGCTCGAAGAGCCCGACAATGTTTGGACGTACCCGTACGGCCAGACCGTTACGGGCGGCGAGATCGATGCCAGCACCTGCTTCGAGTTCGTCGGGTCGTACGACAACACCGTCACGGACGTCGCCGTCGACTCCTGCGAGCACTACGATGAGCTCGAGTACGGCGATCTCGTTCCGTACGGAAACTCCGTTTCGGTGCTCGACGAGAGCCCCGAGGACGAGGGGCACGGCAGTGGCGGCGGTGCTGGCGGCAGCGGCGGTCGCGGTAAGGTCAAGTTCAACAAGAAGAAACCCGATCTCGATCACCTCCGCGTCTCCTACTTCTTCAACGTCGCGGGCGAGATCCTGCCGGGCAGCGAAGACATCACGATTCAGCTGAGCGACCCCGACAGCGTCGTCTATCAGGCGGAGATGCCCAGCGGGACGATCGAGCAGAAGTCGACCGGCAACTTCAAGTACAAGGATAAGACCTCCCTGCTCATCAAAGGGCTGCGCGAGGTCAAACTCCGCCGGTATGTCGGCACCCTGTGGCGGCTCGACATCAAGGCTCGAACCGAGCTGATCACGGCCGATCAGGGGGACATCACGCTGTCCTGGACGATCGGGGACGACGATTTCGAAGCCACAGATGTGTGGACCCAGACGAACAAGGGTTGGCGGCTAAAAAACTAGCAGGGGTGGCCGTTTCGGGCGGATCGCCCCGTCGCCGCTCGGTGCCTTGCAAAACCACCAGACCAGGCAGCGCTGCGAGGCCGGGTGGCAGGGAAGACATAGTAAAATCAGCGGCTTGGGGCACTAGGGGCCGGCACTGAGCTTGCATCACCCTGTAGTGCTGTCCGGACACGAGCCCGTGAAGGGGTCGAGACGCGCGGGCGCCCACAGAGAGAACTCTCAACCGAATGCAAAACGAAAACCTAGTGCGACTCAGTCTCAGCCGGCACGCCATCACGCGTTCGCCGGGCCGACTCGACGCTGCTCTGGCAGCGCTTCTGGTCGCGTTGGTCGCATTTCTGCCGTCGGTGGTGTCCGCCGCGCCCAGGCTCGCGGTGTCGCTGCTCCGAGTCGACGACGTCCTGCTGGTCCCCGATGACGTCCTGATCGCACCAGGAGCGACGCAGCAGCTGCAGGTCATGGTCGTTTACGAGGACGGCAGCACCGAAGACCGCACCGCGGATTACACGATCTCGATCGACAAGGACGACGTCGCCACGATCGACGCGAACGGCCTCCTGCGGGGTGTCGCCGAGGGGGACAGCCGCATCGACGTTCTCGACGACAGCGGCCGCCGTGTGGGCGACGGCGGCGATGTCGAGGTGCCGCGGATGGCCGCGCTGACCCTCGTGCCGGCCACGACGCTGATCGAAGAGGGGGAGGTCGTACAGCTCCGCGCGTTCGCGACGTTCGAGAACGCCCCCTGGCCGGGCATCGACGTGACCGAATTCGTCGAGTGGACGTCTGGCAAGCGCTCCGTCGCAACGGTGGGGGACGAGAACGGCGGCCCGCACGGCCTCGTCACCGGCCTGAACGAGGGCGAGGCGAAGATCCGCGCCAAAGACGCCGCGTCGGGCACCCGGTCGTCTGACGATGAGGGCGTGGTTGCGGTCGTGGGCGTTGGCGAGAGGCCGACGCCGACACCCGTTCCGAGCGCGACCCCGGCGCCCACTCCGTCGCCATTTGGCCAGCCGACGCCCACCCCGGGATCCACGCCGGATCCGGATCCGGGAAATGGGTCGGACCTCGAGGAGCTGATCTTCGAGCCAGCCCGCCTCGACATGGTGCTGGGCGAGAGCGTGGCGCTGCGTGTCCTCGGTGAGTACGAGGACGGCAGCGTCGCCGACATCACCCACCTGGTCACGTTCTTCTCGCGAGACACGCGTACCGCGACCGTCGATGCGAACGGCGTCGTTACGGCGCTGCGTAGCGGCCAAACCGACATCGAAGCCGAGGAGCCCGAGAGCAACACGTCCTCGCGCAACGACGCCGAGATCGTGATCGGTGAGATGATCGACATCACGCTTTCGCCCGCCGCCCCCTCGGTCGAGGTGGATGAGGCCTTGCAGCTGACGGCGTACGCGTCGTACGACAACGGCCGAACCGGTGTGGACGTGACCGACGGGGTCGAGTGGTCGAGCGGCAAGCGGGCGATCGCCGCCGTTGGTTCGGTAGAGGATGGCTCGCCGGGACTCGTGACGGGACTCGACGAGGGCGTTGCGATCATTTCTGCTCGCCACCGTGACAGCGGGTCGGTGTCGACGCCCGAAGAAGGAACCGTGCGCGTCGGCTTGGGTGAGGACCCGGGGGGGCCGGGCGATCCGGGCCCCGGAGACGTACTCGAGGGTGAGTTGCTCGACATGTCGTTCGAGCCACAAGCGTTGTCGCTCCTTGCCGGCGAAACGGCCACGCTGCGCGTGATCGGAATCTTCGAGGACGGCTCGATCCGCGATGTCACCGACTACGTCGAGCTCGACGTGCGTGACCGGAGTGTGGGCGACGCGGAGCAGGGCGGCGTGATCCACGGCCTGGGTGAAGGTGATACGACCATTCGCGCCGAGGAGCCGGTGTCGGGGCGGCGTAGCACCGTTCGAGCATCGCTCCAGGTAGCCGGGATCGTGTCGCTCTCGATTCTGCCGCTCGACGTTGCCGCCCAGACCGGAACGACGGTTCAGCTGCAGGCTCTCGCGACGTACGCGAGCGGCGTTACCGGCATCGATGTGACGACATTGGTCGATTGGGAATGCGATGATCCCGATGTTGCCATCATCGATGGCGACGGTCTGCTCTCCGCGATCGGGCCGGGCGATTGCAAGATCCTAGCGGTCGACGCCTCCACCTCGTCCAAATCGAACCGCGTCACGGCGGAGATCACGGGTGACCCGGTCCCGCCGCCGCCGCCCGAAGGCAGTGGCGATCCCGAGGAGTTCGTCCGCCTCCGATTCGAGCCGCCGACCGTCTTCGCCATTGAAGAGGGGCAGGCACAAGTGCGGGCCTACGCGGTGTTTGGCGACGACCACGAAGTGGACGTCACCGACCAGGTCGAGTTCCGCTCGCGCAACAGCCGTATCGCGCGGGTCGAGCCGGGCGGAGCGATTCTTGCCGGCGGTGCCGGCACCGCCGAGGTCAAGGTCATCGACGAGGCGCACAGCTTCGAGTCGTACTTCAACATCGTGGTCGGCGAGATGAACGAGATCCGGATCGCGCCGGCCGCGATCAATCTCGTCGTTGGCCAGGAGCTCGAGATCGAGGCACGTGCGTCGTACGACGGCGTCGCCGGGACCGAGAATGTGACGTCGAGCGTGGGTTTCCGCTCCTCGCGCGACGGCACTGCGATCGTCGAGGAGCGTGCGGACGGGACCGCATGGGTCATCGCGGTCTCCGATGGCACCGCGTTCATCCAGGGGAAGCACCGCACGGAGGGTCTCAAGACCTCACCGTCGACAGGGATCGTCACGGTGGTATCCGACCTCCAGTCGATCAAGGTCTCTCCGACGAATCGCGCGCTCGACCCCGGCGACCGGTCCAATTACAAGGCGAAGGGCGATTTCGGCGGCGGTGTTCGTGTCACGATCGAGGACGTCACGTGGGCCTCGCTCGATCCGACCATCGCGTCGGTCGATGACCAAGGGCGCGTCACGGCTCACAGTTTCGGTGAAACCCAGATCATCGCCGTTCATGAGGAGACCGGAATCTCGTCCGCCGACACCAGCTCGGATACGAATGTCGCCGTCGTAGGCGGCCTCGTCGGGCTGCAGGTTGGTACCTCGAGTAGCCGCTTCCCTGCCGAGCCGGTGGATTTGGTGCTGGCGGCCGGCGAGACGAAGGAATTGAAGGGCCTCGCGCTGTATTCGGGGCAGGTCGAACCGTTCAACATCGGGAGCAAGATCGATTGGACGTCGAGTGATCCGGTCGCCGTACCGGTCGACGACGAGGGCACCGTCTCCTGCGCCTCGATCGGCGTGTCTACGCTCTCTGCGGTCGACCCGGAAACGGGGATCACGACGACCGATACGCTGGGTGACGCCACGATCACCTGCGCGGGCTCGGTGCTCGGGATCCGCATCGATCCGACCTCCTTGGAGCTGGACTTTGGCCTCACGCGACAGATTCGCGCGTACCGGCAGCTAGAGAACGGCTTGGAGTCCGATGTGACTCGATCCGTGAGCTGGTTTACGAGCAATGACGACGTTGCGACCGTGGTCGAAACGGGAGGTGAGGGCGGCAAGGTGACCGGCGCGAGCATCGGCTCTGCGGTCATCAGTGCCTTCGATGCAGAATTCGACGTCAGCTCGGACGACGCCGGTGGAACGAATCTTCTGGTCGACGTCGTGCAGATCCCGCAGTCGCTCTTCATCGAGTCCCTCGATGGTGGCCTGGTTGGCAAGGTTGGCGAACGTATTCGGCTTCGTGCCCGCGTCACGTACCGCGGCGGCGCGACCGAGGGCGTGAACGAACTGGTGGAGTGGCGCTCGTCGAACTCGGGCGTCGTCCGCATGGGCCCCGACGCCCCGAACTTCGCGTACCTGCTCGGTGTGGGAACGGTGACGATCACCGCGACCTACCCGGGCTTCCCCGAGATCAGCAAGGCGTTGACGATCTCGGTCCTTCCGTAGACGGACTCAGTTCCTCGGCGAGTTGCGCAGGAAGGTGCGGCGAACGAGGCGCAGGAAGTCCTCGCGGAGTTCGTCACGTGGCTGCTTCATTCCCGTCTGCACCCAGTGGGCGAGGTGGATCTGGTCGATGCCGGTGAGCAGCGTTGCGAGGTAGCGCGGGTCGTCGTCGATGAATACGCCGGCTTCGATGCCGCGCTCGAACACGCCCGTCTGTAGTTCGTGAATCTCCTCGGCGACGTTGTGCGCGGTTCGGGGTTCGAGCGCCCACGCGGCACCGGTTCGAAGATTCATCCGCAGAAAGTGCGGGTGGTCGTGCAGGTAGTGGATGTAGGTCGTCGCGATCGCTTCGATCGTCTCCAGCGGGCCCTGGTTGCGCGCGATGACCGCGCGCACGAGTTCGAGGATCTCGTTGCCGCGTTGTTCGGTGATGGAGGCGAAGATCTGCTCCTTCCCTGGGAAGAGTCCGTAGATCGAGCCCATCGACAGCTCCGCCTCGCGGGAGATGTCCTGCACCTTGGCTTCGTCGAACGGCTTGGCGGCGAATACGTGCTCGGCCGCGGCCAGGATGTGCTCGCGGTACACGCTCTCGCGTGCCGCCCGGGCCGCTGCGCGCGGGTGGGCCGAGGGCGCTTTCTTCTTGGGTGGGGGGGCGGCCACGAGGCCGGAATCCTATGCGAGATTATCTGGATTGACAAGTCGACTTTCCGAATGGTAATTCGCAAAAGATTAGCAGGTGTTCAGAATGAAGGAGAATCCCCATGGAATTCGGCATTTTCTCACAGATGCACGTCCCCGTTGGTGATGACGAGCATTCGCGTTTCATGCGCGAGCTCGAGGTTGCGGAGGCCGTCGACGCGGTCGGTTTCAAGTACGCTTGGGCGCCCGAACATCATTTCCTGGAGCACTACTCGCACCAGCCGGCTCCCGAGGTGTTCCTCTCCTACGTTGCCGCGCGTACCAAGCAGATCCACGTCGGTCACGCGATCAACAACATCACGGCGCCGGTCAATCATCCGGCGCGGGTTGCCGAGCGCATCGCCACGCTGGATCACCTGAGCGAAGGTCGTGTCGAGTTCGGCACCGGGCGGGGCTCTTCGAGCAACGAGTGGGGCGGCTTTGCCATCCCGTCTCTCGCCGAGACGAAGCCGATGTGGAGGGAGTCGCTCGAGGAGATCCCGCGGATGTGGAAGGACGAGCCGTACTCGTTCGAGGGGAAGTACTTCCGGATGCCCGAGCGCAATGTGCTGCCCAAGCCGTTCTCGAAGCCGAACCCGCCGATCTGGGTGGCGTGCTCCAGCCCACAGACGTTCGTGCAGGCCGGGGAACTCGGCCTGGGCGCGCTCTGCTTCACCTTGGGCGAGGTGGATACGATCACGGAGAGCGTGAAGGCGTACAAGGACGCGGTGGCGAAGTGTACGAACCCGATCGGAGGATTCGTGAACGACAACATCGCCGTCACGTCGAACATGTTCTGCCTCGATGACGGCGACGAAGCACGCGAGATCTACTGCGACGGGCGACCGTCCGCGTACCTCGAGTTCTTCTTTCAGTATCTCGACTCCTTCCCGCGTCCCGAGGGCTTGCCGAAGGAGGGCCGAGTCGAGATTCCGCAGCCGACGCCCGCGGACATGATCGCGGTCACCGAAGGGGGCGGCTACCAGGTTGGGACGCCCGACGACGTGGCGGCAGTCATCAAGCGCTACGAAGCCATCGGTGTCGACCAGCTGATCTACGCGCCGCTGTGCCACTCGGTTGGCCAGAAGGATGTCTTGCGGTCGATCGAGTGCTTCGGCAAGCAGGTGCTGCCCCGCTTCGATACCGACCCCATGCACCGCACGACGCGTCTGCGCGAGCAGGCCGGCGCCAAGGCCGCGGCGTAGGCCGGGTTGGTCCTTTACCGGATCGCTCGCTAAGACCAAGCTCATGTCTGTACCCGTCTTCGACAAGGTTCTGATCGGTGGTCAGTGGGTGCCGGCCGCGTGCGGCACGTACGACGTCACGAATCCCGCCACCGGGGGTGTCGCCGGGAAGGCCCCTAGCTGCTCGGTAGAACAGGTCTTGGAGGCCACGAGGGCTGCCCGCAACGCCTTTGAGAACGGTCCGTGGCCCCGGATGAGCGGCGCGGAGCGTGGTGCCTTGCTGCAGAAGGCTGCGGATGAGTTCCGCCGTCGGGCGGACGATCTGCTCGATCTGACCGTCGCCGAGACGGGGGCCCTTAGGCCGATCGCAAAGCAGCTCCAGGTAGGAGAGGTCGCGGCGCGGCTCGAGAAGTACGCCGGGCTCGCGCGCAACCCGGACGTCGAGGGGCTCCCCCCGATCTCTCGCCCCGGGGTTGCCGGCGCCACGGCCAGTCTCGCGGCCGGCATCGTGGTGCGCGAGCCGGTTGGAGTCGTCGCCTGCATCTCGCCGTACAACTTCCCGATGACGAACTGCGCAGGCAAGATCGCCCCGGCGCTGGCCGTGGGCAACACGGTGGTGATCAAGCCGCCACCCCAGGATCCACTGGGGATGACGGAGCTTGCGCGAATCGTCGCGTCGGTTCTGCCGCCGGGTGTCGTGAACTTCGTTTGTGGTTCGGCTCCCGACATCGGCGAGGCGCTGACGACCTCGGCGGACGTCGACATGGTTTCCTTCACCGGGTCCACGGTGGTTGGGTCGATCATTGAGCAGGCGGCCGCGAAGACCATGAAGCGGACTCTGCAGGAGCTAGGAGGCAAGTCCGCGAACATCGTCTTCGACGACTGCGACATGCCGACCGCGATTCGTAGCTCGATGAGCGTGTTCGGGTTTCACTCCGGGCAGATCTGCATCGCGCCGACCAGGCTTTTCATTCAGGAGTCGATCTACGAGGAGTTCACCTTGAAGATGGCCACCGCGGCGTCGGTGATGAAGGTGGGCGACCCGAACGAGGAGGGCGTGGTGGTCGGACCGATCATCTCGCAGGCTCAACTCGAGCGCATCGAGAGCTACATCCGTAAGGGCATCGAAGAAGGCGCAACCGTCGCATGCGGTGGGAAGCGGCCCGAGCACATGAAGCAGGGTTTCTATTTCGAGCCCACGTTGTTCACGAACGCCACCAACGACATGACGATTGCGCGCGAGGAGATCTTCGGGCCGGTCATTGCGGCGATCCCCTTCAAGGACGAGGCCGAAGCGGTTCGCATGGCCAACGATTCCGATTTCGGCCTGTATGGGTACGTCTGGAGCGGCGATCCGGTGCGAGCCATGCGGGTGGCGCGCGCGCTGCGGACGGGCACCGTCCAGATAAACGGGAGTCCGCCGAACCCGGATGCGCCCTTTGGTGGGTACAAGATGAGCGGCCATGGCCGCGACGGAGGCCGCTTCGGCCTCGATGCGTACTCGGAGTTGAAGTACGTCGGCTGGGCGAGCTGAGGGGATTGAGATGAAGGCGGCTGTGTTTCACGAGAAAGGCGCTCCGATCGCGGTCGAAGAGGTCGAAGTCGCCGACCCGGGCGAGGGAGAAGTTCGGATCGCGATCCAGTCGGCGGGGCTGTGTCACTCCGACATCAGCGCCATCAATGGGACGTACGCCATGCCGATGCCCATGGTCATCGGCCATGAGGGCGCCGGGATCGTCGAGTCCGTTGGGCCCGGTGTACGCTCGGTGAAGGAGGGCGATCGCGTGGTCCTCTCTACCCTTGCCAATTGTGGGCACTGCCCAGCCTGCGACACTGGCCATCCGACGCTCTGCTACGAGCCGCCCGGCCCACGTAAGCCGTTCACGTTCCGCGGCGAGCCCGCCTTCCAGTTCGCGAACGCGTCGAGCTTCAGCGAGCAGACGGTGGTCCCGGAATCGAGTGCGATCAAGGTGCCCAAGGAGATTCCGATGGCGCAGGCGGCGCTGATCGGTTGTGGCATCATCACCGGAGTGGGCGCGGTCTTGAACCGAGCGAAAGTCGATGCAGGCGACACGATGGCGGTCTTTGGCGCGGGCGGAATTGGCCTGAACATCATTCAAGGTGGTGTTCTCGCGGGCGCGACGAAGATCATCGCGGTCGACCTTCTCCCGTCGACGCTGGAGTGGGCCAACGAGTTCGGCGCGACGCACATTGTCGACGGACGAGACGGTGACGCCGTCGAGAAGGTCAAGGAGCTCACCGGGGGGCGCGGCGTCACGCACGCGTTCGAGGCGGTTGGTCACGTGAAGGCGATTGAGCAGGCGCTCGATTCGCTCGCGCCGGGTGGGACCATGACGATCGTTGGCGTCACGGGGCTCGGCGTGAAGGCAGAGTTCGTCGCCAACGCCCTGCGTCTCGACAAGGCGATCCAGGGCTGCCGATACGGCACGGCTCGACCGCACAGCGATTTCCCCATGCTCGCTGAGCTCTACCTTGCTGGTCGGCTGAAAATCGACGAGCTGATCACGCGCCACTACGCGCTGGACGACATCAACACCGCGATCGAAGATCTGGAGAACGGCGAGCTGGCTCGCGGCGTCTTCGATATCGCGTCCTAAGGACCCCGCGCTCGATTTGGTCAGGTGGCCAGGCCGCCGATCGCCGTCATCACCTTTACGCAACTAGCCGCGCACTCTTTGCAGATGTCGTGCTTGACCGCGTGCTCGTCGCACTGTGTTCGGCAATTCTCGTAGACCGGGAGCGCGGCGCGCGCGATCTGCCCGAGCCTGCGCCAGTGAGAACATCACGTCTTTGGATGGCCATGCGCCTGACTCCCATAGATTGCGGACGAGCGCAGCGACGTGGGTCAGCTGTCTAGGGGACTGCGGAGGTGGAAGTAGAGCTCGCGCTTCGTCCCGCACGCGACGCAGTGGCACCGCGCGACCCGTAGGCGCTCCCCGTCGACGATCTCGGCGACGTGCTCGTCGAGCCGAAGGCGTCCCTCGCACAGAGGGCAGGCCGTCGTCTCGGTCCGAGCGTCCACTTGGGCGGGCGACGAGATCACGAAAGGGTTCCCCGAGCTGCCGCCCTCTTTGAGGAGGGCGAGCTTCTCGAGATCGTCGCGGAGCTTCTTTGCTTTGCGCTCGTCGGCGCGACGTCCCGCGCGGGGTCGTAGCTTGCGCGCCATGTCAGTCACCCAGAAGCTTGAAGCGAGGTGCGGTGTCTTCGGAGCCGGAGTGGTCGACGAGGACGTCTGGCTTCTCGGCGAGCAGCGCCACCAGGCCCTCCTTGGTCACGTTGGTGAGCTCGATCTGCGCACCGTCTTCAAAGATGTCGAGGAACACGTCACCACTTTTCTCGAGTTCACGAATCCGAGAGAGTGGGAGACGTGGGATGCGGACGGCCCAGGCGTAGCCTTCGCGGCGTGCCGGAGGTCGGCCGCCGCGCCACCAGCGCAGCGAATCGAGGAGGAAGTACTTCGCGTACGGGTGTCCTGCGGTGTACGGGCTGTCCCACTTGATCCGCTCCGGATCGCGGGCCTGCCACGCGCGAGCCTCGGGCTCGGACAAGAACCGAAGCACGACGGGCGCCGCATCCGGCTCTTGCTCGAGGAGGTATTCCGTCACCGTCTGTTCCCGGTCGCCGCAGATACCAACCGGTGCGTGCGAAAAGCGCTCGGGGCGTTCCATGGCCGACCAGCTCCAATGCTCGAGCGGAAACACGCACAGCTCGTGCGCCTCGCCGCGAGCCGATCGAAACGAGACCATGTTTGCCTCGTGTCGGGCGGTCCGTGCGCCGATTGCGAGCGGTACCGACAGTCGCAGGCGACGAAATTCCGACACCGATCCAGCGTTGGGCCAATCGCGCCCGCCCTCTTGGAGTCTCGAGCTCTCCTCGATCTCGATCACGCCCGCGATCTGGCTGCCCGAAGCGTCTTCGATCTCGGAGATGCACGTCGCTCGCTCTTGCGTCGACATCTTGCGGCAGAACTCGATCGGCGAGGCGCCGAGGTAGGCGCGGTTGCGGTGGAGGACGCGGGTGATCTTCGTCGCAACGGCCTGTGGAACGCGTTCGTCGGCGTCGAGTTGGTCCTGGCGGATCTCAGGGCGTGCGAACGCGCCACCAGGTGTCACCGTCGTGCCGCCGAGGAGCATCGCGGCGAGCGCCGCGATGGCTCGTGCGTGCTTCTTCTCGATCGTCACCCGGCGGGGCGTGTGCCGAGCCGCGGCGCCGCGAGCGCTGGGCTCGATCGGAACGTGTGAATTGCGGGCCTTCTGCGTGGCCTCGTTGATCGCGGCTTCGATGATGACGGGAGAATCCTTCATGACGCGTCGAAGCTACCAGGGCCCATTGATGCGACCAAGAGACCCGAGCTTGACCCGGGGCGGGGTGACACGGAGAGAAGGGAGGTGCCACCCTTGACGCGAGACGACGTACCGCTCGACGAGATGCTCGGAATCCTCGAGGCTGCCGCTCCGCGCTCACTCACCGTGAAGGAGATCGCCCAGCGGCTGTCTCTGGACCGCTATGACGGCCGGGCGATGGCGTCGCTGCTCGATTCGCAGGCGGAAGCGGGTCGGCTCCATCGCGTGGGCAAGACGCGGTATCGCTTCGCGCGTGAGGTCGTAGAGAAACGGGCGCGGCCCATGAAGAAGAGGCGCGGACCCAGTGAGATCATCGGGCGCTACACTCGGGTTCGCGCTGGCTACGGCTTCGTCGAGACGGGCGTGAGTCCGGAGTTGAACCTCCGGGGCGACGTGATGATCCCGCGCGGCCGCGAGATGGACGCGCTGCACGGTGATCGGGTGCGCACGCAGATCGTCCGGCGGGACCACCGCACCGGTCGAGCGAGCGGTCGCGTCGTCGCTGTGGTCGAACGCGCGCATACGGAGGTGCTGGGAAAGCTCGAGCTCGTGGCCGGGCCGCGTTGGCGATCGATCCCGACGGGATGGCGTCTCTTGCCTGTTTCCGAGCTGCTGCCCGTCATCGAGGTCGTTGGGGCCGAGTCGCCTCGAAAGGAGGACGACGGCCGGATGGCGCTCGTTCGACTCACGCGGGCCGCCGTCGGGGCGAGCCCGTGGCGGGGTGAGGTCGTTCGGCTCCTGGGGGAGATGGACGATCCGGAGGTGCAGTTCCTTCAAGTGTCCCTCGAGCACGGGCTGCGTGTCGAGTTCCCGCCTGCCGCGACTGCCGAAGCTGCACGCCTGCCGCGTGACCCGCGGGCCGGCGACCTCGAGAAGCGCGAGGATCTGCGCGCACTGCCGTTCGTGACGATCGACGGCGAGACCGCGCGCGACTTCGACGATGCCGTCTGCGTCGAAGAGGCGGGTGACGGATTTCGATTGCGCGTCGCCATCGCCGACGTCTCGCACTATGTGCAGCCTGGGTCGGCATTGGACGCCGAAGCGGCGTTGCGCGGCACCAGCGTGTATTTTCCCGACCGAGCGATTCCGATGCTGCCGGAACGCCTATCGAACGAGTTGTGCTCGCTCAATCCCGGCCGCGACCGCGTAGTCGTCGTCGCCGACATGGACTACGACGGCCGAGGTCAGCGCACGGCGACACGCCTGTCACGGGCAGTGATCCAGAGCCACGCACGGCTCACGTATACAGACGTGGCGGCGGTCCTGTCGGGCGGCGACGCGCCCGACGTCGAGGGCCGACGGCGAGAGCTCGGCGGTTTCATTCTGCAGCTCGAGCGAATGCGCGCCCTCATGCGACTCTTGTACGGACGGCGGCTCGCGGGTGGTTCGCTGGATCTCGATCTGCCCGAGTCGGTCGTGGATCTCTCGGAGGAAGGAAAAGCAATTGGGGTTCGCTTCGTGGAGCGCAACGATGCGCACCGGATCATCGAAGAATTCATGCTCGAGGCGAATCAAGCGGTCGCGGCCGAGCTCGCCGCGGCAGAGATTCCGATTCCGTACCGCATCCACGAACCCCCTGAACAGAACGACATCTTCGAGCTGAATCGGTTTCTGCACTCGGCGAGTGTGCACATCGAGACCCGCTCCGACATTACCCCGGCGATGGTCGCTACGGCACTGCACGAGCTGCAGGGGCATCGGCTCGAGCGCGTGCTGACGAAGCAGATTCTGCGAGCGCTCAAGCGTGCGCGCTACGCCACGGAGAACGTGGGCCACTTCGGGCTCTCCTTCTCCTTGTACTGTCACTTCACGTCGCCGATCCGGCGCTACCCGGACCTGCTCGTGCACCGCCAGCTCGTCGAGTTGTTGGAAGGGCGCGCGGCCCGCGCGCGGACGGTGGGAACTGCGATCGCCGCCGCGAGCGACGAGAGCTCGAGGCGAGAACGCGAGGCGATGGAAGCCGAGCGTGCGATGGTCGACCTGAAGAAGGCCGAATTCATGCTGAGGCATCTGAACGAACCGGGGAAGGCCACCGTCGTTTCGATCGCCAGCTTCGGGTTCTTCGCCGAGTTCGACGCCTATCCGACCGAGGGGCTCGTACGAATCGAGGATCTACCGGGAGAGTGGCGTTTCGACGATCGCAGCCAAGTGCTCTCGGGCGTACGTTCGGGCCGCCGTTTGCAGCTCGGTGACCGGGTGGTCGTCGAGGCCACCGAGGTTTCCCTCGCACGCCGACAGGTGACGCTGCAGGTACTCGAGATGGCAGAAACGAGCGAGGGCCGTGGCAAGCCGCCGGGCCCGCACCCGAAGAATGCCGGCCGTCCGGCCGCCCCTTCGAGGGGGCGCCCGGGCCCGGGAGCAAAGGACGGTCCGCGCAGCAGCGCTGGCGGTCCGGGGCGTAGTGGGGAAGGATCAGGCCGGGGAGGGAAGGGCCCGCCCCGTGGGCCGAGGGCTTCTCCGCGCGGTAGCAATCGCCCGCGGCGGTAGTGCTCACACTCGACGAGGAATCGAACATGCGACGTTTTATCGTTCTGGCCACTGCCGTTCTTCTCACCGCGGCCGCGGCCGCAGCCGCGATCGCGGCCGGGTTGCCCGCCGAAATCACGGCGCACCTCGAAAAGGACTCGTACGTCTACATCGCCTCCACCCGCAAGAGCGGGGACCTGGGCGGGGCGGCCGAGATCTGGTTCTCCTGGGACGGGAAAACGGTTCTCGTCGGCACGAGTGTGAAGTCGTTCCGGGTTCGCCGGATTCAGGCGGGCCGTACCGCGGCGCGGATCTGGGTGGAGAACACCGATGGCTCCTGGTTCGACGCAGAGGGTGCCTTGGTTGCTGGCAAGGTGGCGCAGGACCAGATGATCGCCGCGTTCGCGTCAAAGTACGGCGACGCGTTCAAGGAGAGCTGGCAGGCGAAGTTCCGCGAGGGGTTCGAGCAGGGTACGCGTGTTCTCGTGCGTTACACGCCCAGTGGCCCGACGGGAAAGGGACCCCAAGGGCTACCCGCCAAGAAGTGAGGTGATCTCTTCTGGGCTGAGCCCTGCTTCTCGCAGGAGCGCTTCCGATTCTTCCCCGAGGGCGGGCCCCGGCCTTTCGCCGCGCATCTCGTGTCGTGACATCTTCAAGGGGGGAGCGATGGTCTGGTACCGGCCGGCAACGGGGTGCTCGACGTCGGTGAAGACCCCCGAGGCGATCGCTTGAGGATCGCGCGTCGCCTCGGGAAGCGTGACGACCGGGGCCCAGATCACCTTTCGCCCCTCGAAGATCTTCTCCCACTCCGCCAGCGTGCGCTCGCGTAGTATCTCTTGAAGGATCCCGACCAGATCGGCTGAGTTCCGATAACGCTCTCGGGCGTCCTTGAATCTCTCGTCGGCAAACAAGTCGGGCCGATCGAGCACCTCGCAGAGCGGTTCCCAGTAGCGATCGGATTCGATCATCACGAGGAACAGCCATCGATCGTCGGCCGTCTCGTACTGGTTCCACAGCGGATTCCGCGGGCGAGAGCGATCGTGCGCGGGGGGCGCTTCACCCGTGGCGAGTGCCTGTGCCGAATCGTTTCCCAGCACGTACAGGCCGATGTGCAGCAGCGAAACGTCGATGACTTGCCCGATCCCATCCTTGTCGCGCATCCGAAGTGCCGAGAGCAGACCCGTGACGAGCGAGAGCGCGGCGGCGTGGTCACCGATCCCGGGGCGCAGGAATGTCGGCGGGGCGCCGACGTCTCGCATCTGATCCATCATGCCGCTGCGTGCCCAGTAAGCCGTGTAGTCGAACGACGGTCGTTGCGCGTCCGGCCCCTCGCGGCCGTAGCCGCTCAGTACGCCGACGATCAACTCGGGGCGTGTGGCTCGGAGTGTTTCGGGGTCGAGCCCGTAGCGCTCGAGGCGGTGGGGGAGCATGTTCGTGAGGAAGATGTCGGCCTGGCCCACTAGCGCCTGGACCGCCCGTTGCGCAGGCTCGAGCGTCAGGTCGACCGCCAGGCTGCGCTTCCCCCGGTTGTCCATTTGGAACTGCGGTGCCTCGGGAAAGTCGTGTTTGATGCCCGCTAGGCGTGGACGAGAATGACGGTAGATCTCCCCCTGGGGGATCTCGATCTTCACGACTTCGGCGCCGAGGTCGGCCAGCAATGCGCCGGCCGAGGGGGCCGCCACGAAGCTCGCGAGCTCGACGACCCGGATTCCATCCAGCGGAGCAGTCATCTTCGCTGATCTTTCGCCTTTGGGGAGTGCATGGCCGAAAGGTCCCATCGCGGGTCTCGCCGGTCAAGTCGGGGAGGCCTAAACCTGGCGGTTTCTGACGCCGTTAGCCTGAGTGGGCCGCTATCCGGGGCGTTCGGATGTCGGTGGTGGGAGGGGATCTGCGGTTGAGCCCAACGCTTGAGAGCTATGACATTGCATGGGTGCTGCTTTGCGCGGCGCTCGTCTTCGTCATGCAGGCAGGCTTCTGCTGTCTCGAGAGAGGACTCTCGCGCACGAAGAACAACATCGACGTCGTCGCGATCGAACCTCTCTTAGGCTTTGCGATTTCGAGCTCGATGTTCTGGCTCGTCGGGTTCGCGATGACGTTCGGTCCGAGCTGGCACGGGATCGTTGGCGGCGGCGGTATCGCCTTCGACGCCACCGACCCCGGGAGTCTCACGTTCTTCGTTTTCCAGCTCATGCTCTGCGCGACGTGTGCGGCGATCGTGTCCGGCGCGGTGGCCGAGCGCATGACCTTCCCAGGCTATCTCGTCGTGACGGCTCTGGTGGCCGCGTTGATCTATCCCGTAGTCGGCCATTGGATGTGGGCTCGACCGGATTTCGGGCTGGCTGGGTGGCTCGCGACTCTCGGCTTCATCGACTTCGCCGGTTCGACTGTCGTGCATTCGACCGGCGCGTGGGTGGCCCTCGCAGCCGTTCTTGCCATCGGTCCGCGGCTGGGTCGCGGCGCAAGCGAGCGCCCCGGGCGCGGGCATGACATGCCGATGGTGATGTTGGGCGTCCTGCTTCTTTGGTTCGGTTGGTTCGGCTTCAACGGCGGCAGCACTTTGGGCGTCACGGCAGCGATCCCGATGATTCTCGTCAACACGGCTCTGGCGGGAGCGTTCGGAGCGGTGGGGGCCTTGGGGTTGAGTTGGTATCTGCGCGGGCGCGCGGACGTTCTCTTCACGATGAAGGGGAGCCTCGCGGGTCTGGTGGCCATCGCGGCCGGTGCGGACGTGTTGACGCCGCCGACGGCCGCTCTCATCGGTGTCGTTGCCGGGATGGCGACCGTTCTCTCGTCGCAGCGATTCGAACGGCTCGGGGTCGGCGACGTGGTGGGCGTGGTGTCGATTCATGGCGTTGCGGGTGTTTGGGGAACACTCGCCGTCGCGCTCTTTGCCGATCTCGCCGTCTTCGGCGACGGGGCCAGCCGCGGGCACCAGGTGCTCGTCCAGCTCGCTGGTATCGGAAGTTGTTTCGCCTGGTCCTTCGGGACTGCGTGGCTCGCGCTCTCCGTGCTGGCTCGTTGGCTGCCGCTGCGTGCGAGGGCCGCGGAGGAGATCGTCGGGCAGAATGTGGCGGATCACGCCAGAACGCAGCCGCCCGATCTCGCCCGCGCGATGGAGTGGCAGAGCGCGACCGGAGACTTCCGAGAGGACGTGGCGGAGGCGCTCGGGGCGAGCGAAGAGCGGATGCGGCTGATCGTCGAGTCGGCCCTCGACGCCGTGATTACGATGGACGTCGAAGGTCGGATCACGAGTTGGAACAAGCGGGCGACGAGCATGTTCGGTCGGGGCCCCGACGAGGTGATGGGGTGCGATCTGGGCGAAACCATCTTGCCCGCCGGTGACCGTGAGGAACACGTTCGCATCCTCGAGACGTACCGCTCGACCGGTGGTGGTCGAGCGTCGAATCGGAACATCGAGTTCACGGCTCTGCATCGCGACGGCCGCGAGTTTCCGATCGAGCTCGCGATCGCGCCTGTAAAGGCGCAGAACGGCGTTCTCTTCAGTGCCTTCATTCGCGACGTCAGCGAACGCACGCACTCGCGCGAGGAGCTGGTTCGCGCGAAGGACGCGGCCGAGGCACTGGCTCGGACGAAGAGCGAGTTCTTGGCCAACATGAGCCACGAGATCCGCACGCCGATGAACGGCGTAATCGGCATGACTGGACTGCTGCTCGACACGACACTCTCGGCCGACCAGCGTGATTACGTCGAGACGATCCGGTCGAGTGGCGATGCTCTGCTGACGATCATCAACGACATTTTGGACTTCTCGAAGATTGACGCGCGAAAGCTCGACTTGGAGGAGCAGCCGTTCGAGATATCCGTGTGTGTTACCGAGGCCTTGGGCCTGCTGGCCTCGTCCGCGGAGGAGAAAGGGCTCGAGCTCCGCTTCGCATCGGATGATGACGTGCCACTGGTCGTGCGTGGGGACGTGGACCGCCTACGGCAGATCCTCGTGAACCTTCTGTCGAATGCGATCAAGTTCACGGAGACAGGCGAGGTCGTCGTTCGCGTCTCGAAGCCCGGCGGCGACGGCGGAGCAGATGAGATTCAGTTCTCGGTACGCGACACCGGCATCGGGATCCCCGGTGACCGCATGGATCGCCTGTTCCAGTCGTTCCAGCAGGTAGACGCGTCCACCACCCGGCGGTACGGGGGGACCGGCCTCGGTCTCACGATCTCCAAGCGCCTCGCCGAGATGATGGGCGGCACGATGTGGGTCGACAGCGTGGAGGGCGAGGGCTCGACCTTCCACTTCACGATTCCGCTCCCCGCCGCAGAGGCGGGTCCGCAAACCCTGGAGGGCGCCGGTGCGCTTGCCGGGCGTCGCGTTCTGGTGGTCGACGACAACCGCGCCAACCGGACGATCCTCATGCGCCAGGCGAGTTCGTGGGGCCTCACGCCGCTGACCGCTGTGTCGGGACCCGAGGCACTGGCGATGCTCGATGCAGGGGAGCGATTCGATTTCGCAGTCCTCGACCTTCTCATGCCTGAGATGAACGGAATCGAATTGGCTCGCGAGATTCGCGGGCGGCCCCAGACCGCAGGAATGCCACTGGTACTCCTGAGTTCCGTTGGGAGCAGCGACATCGCTGGACTCTCGGCTGACTCCGCCGTCACCGGTACGGGGCCGTTCGCCGAGATCCTGACCAAACCCGCTCGCCCCGAGCGCCTCCTCGAAGTGCTCACCCGCATCGCCCGCGGCGTTACCGCTCCCGTCCTAGTCCGGCCGACGTCGGATGAGATCGACGGAAGCCTCGCCGCGCGGGTCCCGCTTCGCATTCTGCTGGCCGAGGACAACCGCATCAATCAGAAAGTGGCGTTGCGGATGCTCGAGCAGATGGGCTACCGCAGCGACGTCGCGGGCAACGGCCTCGAGGTTCTTGCCGCCCTGGAGCGACAGCCCTACGACGTCGTGTTGATGGATGTCCAGATGCCGGACATGGACGGCCTCCAGGCGACGCGGCGCGTCCGTAGCGACTGGGAAGCCGACGAGCAGCCGCGCATCATCGCTCTCACCGCGAACGCGATGCGAAGCGATCGCGCGGCCTGCCGTGATGCCGGCATGGACGACTACATCGCCAAACCGCTGACGCCGCAGGCTTTGGCGGATGCGCTCGCGCGCTGCGGTCGGCCGACCGAAGCACCCGAGTTCGCTGAGTCGCGAGGTCTCGCGTGAAGCCGGAGACCGTGAACGACGCCGCGGCGATCTCGACTCGCCAAGAAAGCGACTCGCGCATTCCCCACGATTGGGTCGATCGCTACGTCCCGCCTCAGTGCCATTCCGAGGGCCCCGAGAGCGTTCGGCAAGCTCGCTTGGTCGTGTGGGTCTCCGCGGTCGTTGCGATCGGTCTGCTCGCCGGGTTTTTGAACGCCCTGGTGAACAGCACCGGGGCGCGCGGGTTGGGGCCGGCCGCGGCTGCGCTGCTCGTGGCGCTGCTGCCCCAGCTCTTGCTGCGAACGGGCTCGGTGCGGCTCGCCGGCAACGTACTGATGGGGACGATGTTTACCGTGGTCGCGTCTGCGAACCTCGGCGTCGGCGGGGCTCTGCTGGGGGTGTACCTCGGGGGCTTGTGCTTGCCCGTCGTCGCGGTGTTGCTGGCGGGGAGGGGGGCGGGAGCCATCTGGGCCGCGCTGACCGTCGCAGAGTACGCTCTGCTCGAGGTGCTTCGCCGCCGGGGTGTCGCGTTCCCGCTTTCCACCACCCCGGAGGCGATTGAAGCTTCCCGGATCATAGGCCCGCTTGCGATGATCTCGTTCTTGTATGCGATCGGCGCCGTCTACGAGACGTTGAAGAGCAAGGCGGTGGAGGAGCTTCGGGCGGCGCGTGACCGAGCTCGTCAGGCGGACGAGGCGAAGGGCGCCTTCGTCGCGAACATGAGCCACGAGATCCGTACGCCGATGAATGCGGTGATCGGTATGACGGGCTTGCTTCTCGACACCAAGCTCGAGCGCGAGCAGCACGAGTACGTCGAGACGATTCGGACGAGTGGCGACACGCTCCTCACCATCATCAACGACATCCTGGACTTCGCGAAGATCGAGTCCGGGAAGCTCGAACTCGATCGGCAGGCGTTCGACTTGCGTGCGTGCGTGGGGGAGTCTCTCGACCTGGTCGCTCTGCAGGCCGGAGAGAAGGGATTGGAGCTGGCGCTGGACATTGGCGACGACGTTCCCGTGATGGTCTTCACAGATCCGACCCGGCTGCGGCAGATTCTGGCGAACCTCCTTTCGAACGCGGTCAAGTTCACGTCGAGCGGAGAGATCGTCGTGTCGCTGTCCGCCGAGCCCGAGGACCCGTCTCGGCTTCGATTCTCGGTGCGCGACACCGGGGTGGGCGTCCCGGCGGACCGTCTGGATCGACTCTTTCTACCCTTCAGCCAGGTCGATGCCACCACCACTCGCCGCTTTGGTGGTACGGGCCTCGGCTTGGTGATCTCGAAGCGCTTCGCCGAGCTCTTGGGTGGCGACCTGTGGGTCGATAGTGTTCCCGGGCAGGGGTCGACGTTTTCTCTCGTCGTCCACGCTCCCGAGGCGTCTTCGTCCCTGGAGCACGCAGCGGACTCGACTGCGCTGCGCGGCAAGCGGGCTCTCGTCGTAGACGACAACGCGACGAACCGCACGATCCTCGTGCACGACCTCACGCGGTGGAACGTGAACTGCCTGCCGTTTGCGTCGGCGCGCGAAGCACTCGCGTCGCTCGAGGCAGGGGAGGAGTTCGACTTCGCGGTGCTCGACTACCAAATGCCGGAGATGGATGGTGTGGAGCTCGGGCGCCGCATTCGTTCTCTGCGCACCGGTGGAGGATTCCCACTGCTGCTCTTGAGCTCCATTGGTGCTGGCGCGCTCTCGGAGGGGTCGGCGGACTCAGACGCCCGAAGCTTGTTCTCGGCGCTGTTGTCGAAGCCTGCCAAGGCTCGACTGCTCCTCGAGGCGGTTCTCACGGCGCTAGGAGAGGGCGGCGCTCCGCCGGCCCTCGCTGGTCCCTCCGGCGTCGACCGTGATCTGGGCGAAGTCCACCCGCTGCGCATCCTTGTGGCCGAGGACAATCGGGTAAACCAGCGGGTCGCACTCAAGATGCTAGAGCGGCTTGGATACCGCGCGGACGTTGCCGGCAACGGCGTCGAGGCCTTGGAGGCACTCGACCGCCAGCCATACGACCTCGTTCTGATGGACATGCAGATGCCCGAGATGGACGGCGTCGAGGCGTCACGGCAGGTGCGAGCGCGCAGCGGCGACGCGGCTCGACCGTGGATCGTAGCCATGACCGCCAACGTCATGCCCGACGACCGCGCCGAGTGTCTGCGGGCAGGAATGAACGACTTCCTCGCCAAACCGGTCGTTGCCTCGGCGCTCGCGACGGCGCTTCGCGCCTGTCCAGCGCCCAGGTCGCCTCGATCCGAGGTGTCGCCGATCCAGCCGTAGCGTCACGCCGTCGCGAGAGCTTCGCCGCGAATCTCGGAGGCAATTGTGAGGCTACGCGAAAGCGGTGATGATCTCTTCGACTGCCTTGAGCTGACCGCCCGAGGTGGAGGAGGCGACGAGGATCGGGGTGCTCACCCCGAGGTCGAACCACCGCTCGAGGCCCTCGCGTACTTTGGAGAGTGGCCCGAACAGTGTCGTGTCGTTCAGCCAGCGCTCGTGCATGAACTTCGGAATGCTGTCGAAGTCCTTCGCGGCGCGAGCCTTCTCGATGCCTTCCATCTCTTCGACGTACCCAGCAGCCTTCCAGTAGTTCCGGTAGTTCGGCAGGCCGACGTAGGCCATGAGTGTCTTGCGGTTGACGGCGGCCGCTGCTTCGACATCGTCCGAGATGCAGCACGGGATCATGTTCCCGACGAAGAAATCGGCGTTTGCCCGTTTCTTGGCCGGCAGCATCTCGAGCGTGTGCGAAACGTACGACGCGGCGACGTTTGCGAAGACCACGCCATCGGCGATCTCACCTGCGAGCCTCACCATGGGGTCGCGCAATCCCGCGAGGACGATGGGTGGAAGTTCTCCAATTCGAGAGACGGCGCGACAATCCTCGACGAACTGCCGCATGTCGCTCACCGGTTTCCCGGTCCCCGGCACGCCCAACCGCTTGTTCAGAGCCTCGTGGCTTACGCCGATGCCGAAGCGAAACCGACCGCCCGACATCTCTTGAATGAAGGCTGCAGACTGCGCGTAGTCGCTCGGGACCCTCGTGTAGATGTTTGCGATCGACGTGCCGAGCTCGATCTCGTTCGTCTCCTGCGCGAGGGCCTGGCAGAAGGCCATGCCGTCGCCGAAGGTCGGACAGTAGATTCCGGCGAAGCGGCTGCGCTCTAGCTCCTTTGCGGCTTCGAGGATCTTCCGACGTTTTCCAGGCATCGCACTGAGCGAGATGGCGGGCATTCGAGGGGCGGACATCGGTTCTCCTGACTCTGCTTGGTGCGAGGGCTCACGCGTCGCGTCTAACGCTTGGCGGCGAGCTCGATGACCACGCGGTACAGGAACTCGACTGCCGGTCGCAACCCGTCTGCCGGAATGCGTTCGTCGATGCCGTGGGCCCGGCGCCCGTCGTCCTCGGTCAGCGCGAGGGGGTCGATGCCGTACGCGGGGATACCCTCTGCGCGCAGGAACCGAGAATCCGTCGCGCCACGGGACATGAACGGCACGATCGGGAGTCCCGGCCACATCTCGGCGGCCGCGGCGGCGATTGCGGCAGGCCCGGGGCCGCTCAGTGGCGACGGCGCGGCGAACCCAAACTCGCCGTCGCTGGCAATCTCGATCTCGGGGTCGTTGATGATCCGAATGAGCTCCGCCTCGACCTGCGCGATCGATTCGTCGGGCAAGATGCGGCAGTTGATCGTCGCGACGACCTCGGCGGGGAGCGCGTTCACGCGGGTTCCCCCCTGGATCAGAGTCGCGACGCAGGTCGTGCGCAGGGTCGCGGACAAGATTGGATCCCGGTCGGCGACCTCGAGTGCTGCGGAAGGTAGCGAGCCTTTGGCTGCTGCGAGCGCGCGCATCGCGTCGGCGAGGCCGCCTTCTTCCTGGGAGGCGCGTGCGGCGAGGTTTGCCCGCGTGACCGGCAGAAGGCGGGCAGGGAAGCGGTGGCGCCCGACGCGCGAAAGGGCACGCGACATCCGGTAGATGGCATTGTCCCCGAGTGGAACCGACGAATGCCCGGTCGGACCATACGCGGTGAGCGTGAAGTCCTGATAGGTCTTTTCGGCCGTCTGAAGTTGGATGCGTGCTGGTGCGCCGTCCCGCCCCAGGACGATGCCGCCGCCCTCGTTCAGCACGAGCTCGGCCTGAATCGAGTCCGGCTCGTTGGCGAGCAGCCACTGGACGCCGGCGCCGCCGCTCTCTTCGTCCCCGGTCCAGGCGAGGATCACGTCGCGGGCGAGCGGCACTCCGGCCTTTTTCAGGAGCAACATCACCTCGAGCTCTATGGCCGCCATGCCGAGATCGTCGTTCACGCCTCGTCCGTACAGGAAACCGCCCCTCTCGGTGATCTCGTGAGCCGGAACGGACCAGTCCTGGCCCGCGGCGCCGACGACGTCGGTGTGTGCGAGTAGGAGGATCGGATCGGCCGAGCCATCTCCGGTGAGGCGCGCGACTAGATTTTCGCGACCGGGGGCGAACTCGGTCACTTCGAATGGGATGCCGGCCGCTTCGAGCCGCTTCACACCGACCGCGACCGCGCGGGACTCGTTGCCCGGTGGGTTCGTCGTATCGGCTGTAACCAACTCGCCGAGGAGGCGCCGTACCGACGTTGCCGCAGCATCGAAGTTTGGATTGCCGACGGGGACCGACGCGGTGACCCGGTGGGAGCTGCACGCCAGTGCGACGATGGCGAGAAGCATGGCTTGAAATGATCTCTTCATTGGTTGGCAGCTCCTGTTCACTTTCTGACGATCTCGTCGATGCGCTGCGCGATCTCTTCGGGCGACCACGTGTCGGCGTTGGAGGTTTGGCCCTCGGGAATGTCGCTCTGGTAGACGGCGAGCTGGCCGTCGGCGGCGCGGAAGATTCTGCCGGTCGTGGCGCGACCGGCGTTGGACGCGAGAAAGATCACCAGAGGAGACACGTTCTCTGCCCCGCCACCGTCGGGTGTACCAGCGAGGAACGCACCGCTCATCCGGGTGCGCGCGAGTGGGGAGATGGCGTTGCAGGTAATCGAGTGCTCGAGGCCCTCGGTCGCGATCACGCGAGTGAGGGCTGCGACCGCCGCTTTCGCTGCGGCGTAAGCGGCCGAGCCGGCGTACGCACGGCCGAGCCCCGCGCCGGACGTCGTGTTGATGATGCGGCCGCCGCGTCCTGCCCGCACCATCTCGCGGAACGCCGCCTGGCTGCACGTGAACGTGCCGCCGAGGTGCGTGTCGAGGATCCGCTGCCACAGGGAGTGGTCCACCTCGGCGAACGGCGTCGAGCACGAGATGCCGGCATTGTTCACGAGAACGTCGAGACGGCCCCACGTGCCGATCGCCAACTCCACGAGCCCCGCCGCAACCTCGGGAGTGCCGACGGACTCGAGGCTGGCTACCGCCCGTCCTCCTGCAGCCACGATCTCCGCGACGACCGATTCGGCCAGGGAGGGGTCGGCGCCGGTGCCGTCGAGTGCGCACCCTGGGTCGTTCACGACGACGCGGGCGCCCGCGGCCGCCAGCGCGAGAGCGTACGCACGGCCGAGGCCCCGGCCGGCGCCGGTCACGATGCCTACGCGGTCCGAAAGCGAAGCCACGGTGCGGTATCCCTCGCGTTGGGGCGGGGTTCAAGAGAGGCGCGCTGCGTTTCGGCTCGTGTGGTAGGTTTGGGACGTCTGGAGTGCGCCTTTCATGGGGACCGACACCGGCAAGCTGATCCCGCTCGCTGCGGCAGATGGGGACGAGGTGACGGTTTACGTGAAGGGCTTCCTCGGCTCCGGAGAGCAGCCCGAGCACTTCGGCAGCTGGCACCGCGGCCATCAGATTCTGACCGAGTCTCGTGGCTGGGGAGAAGTCGCGCACGGGTGGGCTTGGTCGTCGGGGAGCTGGAGTACGATCCCCGTGCCGGTCGCGGGCGGGGCCAAGCTCGCCGTCGATGTCTACCGTGCCGTTCGGTACGCGAGAGTCGCGGCCCTCGGCGCGACCTTCGGGCTCGCGGTCGCCGAGATCGGGGCCCGCTTCGTGACGCAGTATCTCGCCGCAGAGCGCCGAGCGGCGCAGGATGCCGACGCGCTCGCCGCGCAGCTCGAGATCCTGGCGGAGCGTCATGCTCGGGTGCGGGTCGTGGCGCACTCCCTGGGATGTCGGCAGGTCGTTGCGGCCTCTTCGCTGCTCTCGCCGGAGCAGCGTCCGGCCGAGATCCACCTGTGCGCTCCCGCGTTGGTCGAGGGCGAGGTGGGCGACGATCTGGCGGACCTCGCCGGTGATCGCACGTACCTCTACTACGCCTCGAACGATCTGGTGCTCGGCCTCGCGTTTCCGATTCTGGCATGGGACCGACCGCTGGGGGTGGCTCCTCCCGAGGGTGACTATCCCGGGCTTGAGGCGATCGACGTAAGCGGGCATTTCGGCTTTCGCGTCCACGGCGAGTACAAGAACCGCTTCGCAGACTTCGTCGCCGGTCCGCAGCCGGCCTGATGTCGCGACGAGCCGGGCTCCCCCGAAGCAAGACGATCTTTCCCGGCACGATGACGTAGGGCAGAACGGCACGGGGGCGCCGCTATCGGGCCGCGGCGAATTCGGCTAGCGTCGCGCCTGGATGAAGACCGACACCTCGCAGAGCGGCTACGCGAACTACCTCCTGGGTGTTCTGGTTCTCGTCTACGTCTTCAACTTCCTGGACCGCCAAATCGTTTCGATTCTCGCGGAGCGAATCAAAGCCGACATCGGTGCGACCGATGCGCAGATGGGCTTTCTGTATGGCACCGCGTTCGCGGTCTTCTACGCGCTCTTCGGAATTCCCCTCGGCCGCCTGGCGGACATGTGGGAGCGCAAGAAGCTGATCGCGATCGGGCTCACGTTCTGGAGTTTGATGACCGCGCTCTCGGGCTTGGCTCGAGACTTCACACAGCTTGCGATCGCGCGCATCGGCGTCGGGGTGGGCGAGGCCAGTGCGACGCCGGCCGCGTTCTCGATGCTGTCCGATTCTTTCCCCGCTGCGAAGCGCGCCACGGCCCTGGCCGTCTATTCGAGCGGGATCTACATTGGCGCGGGACTCGGTCTCGGCCTCGGCGGTATGATCGTCGATCAGTGGGACGTTGCGTGGCAGGGGCAGGCCGCCCCGTTCGGTCTCGCCGGGTGGCAGGTCGCCTTCATGGCGGTCGGGCTTCCGGGATTGCTGCTCGCGGCTTGGGTCTCGACGTTGCGCGAGCCCGTACGAGGCGTGATGGATGGGATCGAGAGCCCGCGCGAGGAGCGGCCGTTCCGCGAGTTTGGTCGCGAAATCATGTCGGTCGTTCCGCCCTTCACGATCATCCACCTCGCACTCGAGCGGTACGGCGCACGCGCGATCGGGATGAACGTCCTCGCGGCGCTTGTGGTCTCGCTCCTGGCCGTGGTGCTCTCGGTCCTTCTGGGCACCCCGGAGCAGTGGGCGGCGCTCGCCATCGGCGTCTACGCCACGATCTCGTGGGCGCAGGCGCTGCGGCGCCGCGACGCGCCTGCGTTCACGTTGATCTTCGCCACACCGTCGCTGCGCTGGGCGGCGCTCGGTTTCTCGTTTCTCAGCTTCACTGGATATGGCACCGGCTTTTGGGCCGCACCGTTCTTGATCCGCGAGCACGGCGCGACCGAGGCCGAGGTGGGACTCTTGTTTGGCTCCGGCTCGGCCTTTGGTGGTTGGTTCGGGGTGACGTTTGGAGGGCTGCTCGCAGACCGCTGGCGGGCGACCAACCCCAATGGTCGCCTCTGGGTCGGCCTGCTCACGGCCGTTGCGCCGTTGCCGGTAGCACTTTGGATGTTCACGACCGACTCCGTGACCATGGTGTATGTCCTCGGAGTGCCGCTCTCGATGCTCACGGCGATGTGGATCGGCCCGGCCGCGAGCACGGTGCAGGATCTCGTGCTGCCGAGGATGCGCGGTGCCGCGTCGGGGGCCTACCTGCTCATCCTCACCTTCGTCGGGCTGGCGCTCGGCCCGTACACGATTGGGCGGCTGAGCGTAGCATTCGATGACCTGGGGCTCGGAATCCTCGTGAGTCTCACATCGAACCTGATCGCGGCGACGCTGATTCTGCTCGCGATGCGAAGCCTGGCCCGGGACGAGGCCTCGAAGCTCGCTCGGGCGCAGGCGGCCGGAGAGACCGCCGATCCGTGAATCGTCACACGGCCTCCACCGGCGGTCGAAAGACCACCTGACGGCCCCGCCGAGGCGCGCCTTACGACGGGCCGGCAATCGGGCGATAATGGACTTGGTATGGCGACCGGCGGGTCCTTCCTCCTTTGTCCTCTTCGCTTGGGAGGAACTCCATGGAGCCTTTGCTCCCGAATCGTGCTGCTTGCCGTCGTCGTGGGGAGCTACGGGTGCGTCCGGTACGAACCACCTGAGCCCACGGATGCGCCGAGCGCAGCCGAAGCCGCGCCTGTACAGCCGAACCTTCTGCTGATCACGGTCGACACGCTACGCGCGGACCACCTGAGCTCCTACGGGTATCGGCTCCCGACGAGCCCCAACCTCGATCGCCTCGCGCGCCACGGTGTTCGCTTCGCCGACGCCACCGTCCCGTGGCCGAAGACCTGGCCCGCAGTCGCCTCGATGTTGACCGGCAAATACCCGGCCACGACCGGCGTGCGGCTGTACCCCCGGCGCCCACTGCCGTCCGACCACGAGACCCTTGCGGAGTTGCTCGGCCGCTCCGGGTACCAGACCGCGGCGGTTGTCGCGAACGTGAACGTGAGCGCAAAGTTCGGTTTCGACCAGGGCTTTGATGAGTTCGTCGAGAGTTGGGAAGAGGGCCTCGAGCGCGAGACCGGGAGCACCGTGTTCGCGAATGACCCCGGGGAGGTGAAGCAATTCACTGGCGCGAGAGTCGTGACGGACCAGGCCATCGAGCTGCTCGATGCGATCGCCAACGAGCAGCCGTTCTTCTTGTGGTTGCACTACATCGACCCCCACGGGCCCTACCGTCCGCCGGCCGAGTACGACTCACTCTGGGCGGGTGAGTACGCCGTGAAGGAGGTCCCGTTCGAGGCAATCCCGCTCTACCAACGTCAGCACGACGTCGCGGGCGAGCCCATCTCGGACATCTCCCAGTACATCGCCCGCTACGATCGCGAAATTCGCTTCTTTGACGATCAGCTCCAGCGTCTGCTCGACGACCTCGCACGTCGCGGCCTCCGCGACCACACACTGATCGTCCTCACATCGGACCACGGCGAGAGCCTCGACGAAGATCTCTATCTCCTCGAGCACGGCGCAGCGCCCTACCAACCCACGGCCGGCGTTCCGCTGGTCGTCGTGTTCCCGGGCCGTGTTCCCGAGGCCCGGGTCGTCGATACGCCCGTCGGCCTGATCGACCTGCTCCCCACGCTGCTCGAGCTCCTGGGACTGCCAGATCCGCCGGCCGCGCAGGGGCAGAGCCTCGTGAGCACGTGGACCACATCGGCTCCGAAGCCCGGGAAGTACGTTTTCATGGAATCTGGCTCGTACGAACCCAGCCAACTCAGTGTCCGCAAGGGAAAGTGGAAGCTCGCTCGCCTGCGGGCACCGCGAGATCGCCAACAGTTCGAGCGCGAAGAGTTCGAACTCTACGACCTCACGACCGATCCCGACGAGGAGGTCGATCGCTCGGCCGAAAACGCCGAACTCGTCATCGAGCTTCGCGCGGCGTTGGCCACGTGGCGGGCGGAGACCCCGGAGTACGACGGCCCCGAGCGCGCGGAGATGCGCGCGGTGGATGAGAGGACGCAGGCATTGCTCCGGGCGCTCGGGTACGCACAGGAGTGAACAGGCGACGTTGGTTGCCCCGGCCGCTCCAGCCTCACCCGAGCGACGTCCCGTGCTGCAAAGTCGAACCGGGCGCCCCCCGGCCAAGTGCGAGACATGGCGGCTGGACGGTGGGCTCTGTATGCAAGTCGGGAGAAGAATGAACCGTCCCCGACGTCTCTACGTGGCTGCATTGCCGTTGATGCTGTCGATCCTGGCCGCGCATCCGGCACGGTCGAGCGAAGACGCACCCGAGCCATCGCCCAAGTTGCCTGCCACAGGGGTAGGGCAGGGCTTGAAAGCGTTTCGGAACATGAAGGGGACGTGGACGTTCCCGCGCAAGGAGAAGAAGGCCCCGTTGGACGCCGACGCAGTGAAGCGTCTCCAGGCACTCGGGTATCTCGATGGAGTGGAGAAGGCGCCGGAGATTGCTGGCGTCACGGTTCATGACAGGAAGCGGGCGTCGCCGGGATTCAATCTCTACGCGTCCGGGCACGACCAAGAGGCCAATCTCACCGACATGGACGGTAAGGTCCTGCATCGATGGCGCTTCGACATCGGTCCGGAGCTGAAGAAATTCGGTCTGCCGGAGGCAAGCGCCTACCGATGGTTCTTTCGGCGCGTGGCGCTGTACCCCAACGGCGATCTTCTCGCGCTCTACGACAATTTGGCCCTGGTCAGGTTGGACAAGGATTCAAACCTCAAGTGGATCTTTCCGGGGCAGACGCATCACGCCTTCGTGACGGATGAGGTCGGCGACATCCATGTGCTGGCAATCCAGCAACGGGTTCTTCCTTGGCTGCATCCCAAGCGAAGACTCTTCGATGATCAGGTCGTCGTTCTCGACGCAGACGATGGAAGCGTGAAGGCGCGGCACTCCATCCTCGGGGGCTTAGCGAAGGGAGGGCAGGACGAGATCCTTGCCAAGGTCCGGGCGGACATGGCCTCGTTCATGAGCCGGCTCGGAGACGTCCTCCACACGAACCATGTCGAGCTCGTCGACGAGCGGCTCGTCGCGCGTCTTCCGGACCTGGAGAGGGGCTCCTACCTGCTGAGCTCCCGACGCGTCGACGCGATCATGGTCTTGAACCCCACGACCGGTTCGGTGGACTGGCTACACCGCGGTCGGTTCCTCGGACAGCACCATCCCACCGTTCTCGACGACGGCACGATCCTGATGTTCGACAACCAGCGAGACCCGAAGATCGGTTCCCGTTTACTGGAGATCGATCCGGCCACCGGCAAGGAGGGCTGGCAGTACCGTGGTTCCGAGGGTGAGGAATTCTACTCCCAGTGCTGCGGGACCGTGTACCGGTTGCCCAATGGGAACACGCTGGCGTCGGAAACCGGCGCGGGGCGTGCGATCGAGGTCACTCCCGATGGGGAGGTCGTGTGGGAGTTCGTGAGCCCACACCGCGCGGGGAAAGATCGCGAGCTGATCTCTCAGCTCTTCGACATGGTCCGGCTTCCTCCCGACTTTCCGATCGACTGGACGTCGCCTCCCGAGTAGGCATGCCGAGTGGGCCGGATGCGGTCGTTCGAAAGGTGCCCCGTCGACGTGCGTCGGGCGCATCGAATGCACCCCCGGAGGCGGGTCCGGCCGGCGCGGCGTTGCCCATTACCTGGCGTGCGTGGCGGCGCGTCACGCCTAAAAGGGGGCAGGCTCGAGTCCCAATGCCGGCTTCGCGAATTCGCAGTAGCCTCGATCGTCGAACACCTGGTGGCCGGCACCGACGTGGATGTCGCGGAAACAGCGCTGGAGTCGACTCGGGTTGCGCATCCCAGCGCTGCCGGACGCCTCCCACGCGAACGTGATCGCGGACTTGGCCGCCTGCTTGACGATGTAGTTCGCGTGCGCCTTGGTCCGACGCACGGCGTCGCCACACACGGCGTCGGAAGCGTCACTCTCGATCACGCCGACCGCCTCGTCGTAGACCGTGAGGAGCTGGATGCGTGCCGCTTCGATCGCCGTCTGATGGAAGCCGAAGTTCCGCTGAAACTCGGGTTGCTCCTTTAGGGGAAGCGCGCCCAGTCGCGTGCGTCCCGCCTTGGCAATTTCCGCGATCTCATGGAGCGCGCGTGAGGCCACGCCGATCGCCCACGCAGACGTACCGATACTCCCGTAGGCCTGCGGGCCGAGGGCGAAAGTGGCACCACCGCTACGGTGCGGCGCGTACCCCATGGTGATGTTCCATGTGGCGCCCGTCTCGACGAACTGTTCGGGGACCTCGTAGTCGTAGCTGCCGGTGCCCCGCAGTCCCATCGTGTCCCAATTGCCCTTCAGTGTGGCGCGGTCGGCGGGTATGAAGAAACCGACCAGCGGCAGCTTTCCGTTCTCCCCGATTGGTGCGACGGCGCCGTCGCGCATGAGGAGCGCTCCTCCGCCGATGAACTCCGCGTGCCCCGAGCCGCTCGCGAACTGCCAGCTTCCCGACACGCGGTAGCCGCCCTTCTCTTCGTGGGCGACACCGAGTGGCGCGAAATGTCCTGCGCCCGCCCGCATCGCGGCGAAGGTCTTGGCGTACGCGGGATCGATGTACGACAGATAGGACCCGGTGATCGTGTTCTGGGTAAAGGCCCAGCCGGTCGCACCATCGGCGAAGGAGACCGCCTCGCAAACCGCCACGATCGTATCGACGTCACCTTCGAGACCACCGACCTCCTTCGGCGTGCTTAGCCGGAAGAGCCCGGTCTTCTCGATCGCGTCGACCACGGGTTGGGTCATCGTGCAGTTCGCCTCGATCGCGTCCGCTTCGAATTCGATGAGCTCGCGCAGGTCGTGGGCAGTTTGAACGAGGGCGGTATCGGGCACGGTGCATCTCCTAGATGGGCTTGGGCGGTTCCGTGAAAGGGCTCCTGGGCGCGCCACTAGGTGGGGTCAGTCAATCATGGATTCATGCGAAGTCGTAAGGTGTATGACATGTTGGCGGCGTGCAACGCGGCGCTAGCGCCCCGTCACGACCCAAGCGGATGCGCCGAGTTCGATCCCGCTTTCCGTGGCGAATGGTTCCAGTGCCTCGCGGAGGTCTTTCGCCGCGGCCGCCCGAACCTCGTCACTCGCGTCCTGCAACATTCTCGCGCTCGGGCCGAGCTTCGTGAGGAACTCCAGCGCGTCGTCGACGGTGGCGCCGACGTTCATGGGTGGAGTCACGGGCGCGACGGTGATCTCTGAGAAGCCGGCGGCAGTGAGGATCTCGCGGACGAAGTCCGGGTCGGCGAACGCAAGGGGGCCGGGCGTTCCCGGTGCGGCAGGCGGGGGAGGTTCGACGTGGCGCGCGACGACGCTCAAGGGGACGGCCATCCAGGGGTTTTTCTGCAGGCCCTGCCAGCACGCGAAGGAGACGCGGCCCTCCGGGCGCAGCGCGCGCTTCAAGTTCGCGAATGCCGCGACAGAGTCGGCGAAGAACATCACGCCGAAGCGAGAAAACACGAGGTCGGTGCTTCGCGCTTCGAACGGGTAGATCTGCGCGTCGCCGTGCTCGAAGCGTAGGTTTGCGATGTCCTGGGCGTGCTCGCGGGCGGCAGCCAGCATGACCTCCGACACGTCGAGTCCGAGCACCGATCCCCCGTCGCCCACCCGCCGGGCCAACTCGACCGAGGGCTCGCCACAGCCGCAGCCCACGTCGAGTACGTGCTCTCCTCCGGTGATGCCTGCGCCATCCATCGTGGCACGACCGAATGGCTCGAGCCGAGGTTCGAGTGCCTCTCGAGCGTCGACGAAACGGTGCGCGATGCTGCCGTTCCAGAACTCGGCTTGCGCCTCGTTGGGGTTCTCGGTCGTCGTGGGCATGCGTCTCGCTTGGTGCGGCGGTCGATTCAGGACGGGTCTTCGCGGCAGAGCAGGAAGTAGTTCGGCAGGTTCTGGCCGTCTTTCGTCGCACGGCCGATCAGCAGATGTTCCGATACCCGGCGCAAGTAGTCGATCATTCCATTGTAGATGAAGCGCGACAACCGGTACGTGTTGTCGTGGATTTCGGGCCACTCCTGGGGCTTTCCGGTCGGGATGCGCGTGTAGTCGACCGCGACGCCGCCGGGACCGTCCGGCGAGTCGTACGCGACGAAATACCCGGGCCCGGTGAGCGGGGCCAGCCAGGTCGTCGGCTGATAGTTGTAGCCCCAAAGCTCTTGTCCGTCGTCCGAGCGGCAGAAGCGCTTCTGGAAATGCGTGAACATCGGCAGGGAGTTCTTGCCATGGTAGGTGACCGGGCGAAGCGCCCCCATGTCTGCCGGTACCATCTCTTCGATCGTCGCGGCATGGCCCTCGCAGGCCTCCCACAGGCGCGCTTGCGTCTTGCCGTCGATCGACTCGGTGATCTCGATCCGGTCTCGTGGGGCCGCTTCTTCGAAGCGGCCGGCGGCTTCGTCGCGATCGATCTGGGGAATGGTCAGGGCATCGAGAGTTGCGCTGATCTGGCTCATAGTCCTTGCATAACGCCGCACGCCCCCGCGCGCTACGCCGGATTTGGACACCAGGGGGGGATCAGGCAGGATCTCCGCCGTGGCGAATCCACGTGAAACCCTGCTGGCTGGCGAAGACTTCGAGGGGGGCACGTTCTCCGGCCTCGACCTCTCGGGCCTCGAGCTGACCGACAAGAACTTCCGGGACTGCCGTTTTCATCAGGTGCGTCTCGGCGAGGCGCATCTGGGCGGCTGTACGTTCGAGGATTGCGAGTTCGAGGACTGCGATCTCACGATGGCCAAGGTGGCAGGCGCTGCGTTTCGCGACGTCGCCTTTCGCCGAAGCAAGCTGATGGGTGTCGATTGGACCAACGTGCGCGGCATGGCCTTCACGGTTTCGTTCGAGGGGTGTAACCTGAGTCACGCCACATTCGCCGACCGGAAGATGCCCAAGACGGTTTTTCGTGAGTGCCGTGTCCACGAGGCGTCGTTCGCCGGAGTGGATTTGACGAAATCGATCTTTACCGGAACGGATCTCCGGGGTGCCCGCTTCATTGACACCATCCTCGTCGAGGCCGACCTTTCCGAGGCCGTGCACTACGACATCAGCCCACAACAGAACAGGCTTCGGAAGACCAAGTTCTCGCAGGATGCGGCCCTTGCGCTCGTTGCGCAGCTCGGGGTGGTGGTCCCGAAGTAGGAGGCGCTGTGGTTTGGGCGCGGAGCGATTGGTTTCTGCCCGGCTCTCGCGCCCGCTAAGATGGCCCGATGGCGTCCGACGATCCCCGAGGGTTCACCCATCGCCTCCTTTGGGCAGGGCTGCTGGTGTTCCCTTCGTTGGCAATCGGCCTGGTCGTCCTGGTTGCACTGGAAGTGCGAGACCGGCTGCCCGAGCTCCTTGCCTGGGCCGCGGCTGAGTGGGTGCCGGGGGTCGAGTTGCGGGTCGCGTCGGTGCGGCTCGACTCTGCCGAGCGGTTGGTCGCCGAGGGCGTCGTCATCACATTGCCCGAGGCGCATCAGCCGTTCTTTCGTGTCGATCGATTGGAAGTCGACTTCGCGCTCTCGGAGATCTTCGATGGCCGTGTGCGCGCCGTACGTCTGGTACGGCCCACTGGTTTGTGGACGCCAGAGTCGAGCGGGCGCGTTGCACTGTCGAGTGGCGAGGCTCGTGGCGAGAACGCCACGGGCACGTCGTGGCGGGTCGACCGGGTCACGGTATCGGAGGGACATCTCGAGGTCTCGGTTCCCCCGCGTCTGCCCGAGACCGTCTTCGACTTCGAACTCGATCTGGCAGATGTCGGCTCGGCGGAGGCCAGTGCGAAGCTGGCACGATCGCTCGTCGCCACGGGGTTTCGCCTTGGCCCGGACACGCACCCTCTGCTGAGCGCTACCGAGATCGAGTTGCGGCTTTCTCTCGAAGGGCTCCGGGCGAAGCGTCTGGAGTCGCTCCGGATCGTGAAGCCCGAGATCGATCTGACGTCGCCGGTGCAGCTGGCGGGCGAAGACTCGGGAGACTCGGACGGTGCGGACGAGACGACTGGTTTCGTGGTCGGCCGTCTCGTCATCGAGGACGGACACGTGAGGTCGCCGAGCGAGCCGGATGTGCCTGGGGTCGATGCGAGGTTCGCCCTCGATCTCGAGAACGTGGGCGACACTCAGGAGCTCGCGGATCGAGTGCAGGTCGTCGACGTTTCCGATGTGCGGGTCACGATTCCGGGCTCGAACGTCGCCCCGATGCTCTCGCTGGCTGCGGCGTCGATCGAGGTCTCGGTCGCCGGCCTCATCCATGAGCGATATCTCGATGTCGTTCGCGTTCCGGACGGTTCGCTGTTGTTGGACGGGCGTGGGCGGGACTTTCTGATGACCCCAGCCACCAAGGGAGAATCGGCAGCAGGCGCGGCGTGGCGCATCGGGACGCTCGAGCTCGGGACCCTGGCCGTCCACCTGGCTGAGCTTGGGTCGCCACTGCCCGACGTGACTTTCGACCTCCACACGACCCTGAACGACCTGCCGCTGTCGGCCGCTGCAGCGGCGATCGCGGACCAGACGCAGAGGCTCGAACTCGCGAGCGTTGCTCTGTACTCGCCCTTCGATCCGTTCAAGAAGGTCGTGTCGGTCGAGAACGTGTTCGTCGAGTTTTCGCTGGGCGGTCTGACCCAGCAGAAGATCCGCCTCGTGAAGTTCGTTCGCCCGACGATCTATCTCGCTGAGGATCTCTTCTGGTACATGACCAACGAACGTGCCGACGAGACGTCGTCCGCTCCGTCTCCGTGGAGCATCGACCTGCTCCAGGCCGAGATCGGAAGGCTGATCCTGGAGATCGGCAAGACGCGCCGGGTCGATCTGCCGATCACGTTCGAGACCGAAGTGCGCGACGTGAGGCTCGACAATCTGGCCGATCTGAAGATCGCGGCCGAGCTGCTCGTGCCGGAGAAGAGCTACAGCTTCTCCGACTACGACGTGAATCTAGAGCGCGTTCGAGGACGGCTGCAGTTCGACTACCCGCCGGGGAGAGGTTCGGAGAACTTCGTCAGTACGCTTTACGCCGACGCTCTCGAGTGGCGGGACTACAGCATCGAGGAAGGCTGGCTCTCCCTGACGTTCGACCCCACCGGTATCAGCGGTACGTTCGGGGGCTCGGGCTATCAGGGGTACGTGAACGGGGGCATCACCGTGCCCTACGCCTGGGCCGAGCCGTGGGTCGGATGGGTCTCTGCCAGCGCGCTGGATCTCGAGCAGGTTACCGCGGTGCTGGCGGGCGGGACGGTCGAGATGACGGGTCCGCTGGATGCGAACATCGCGCTCACGATCGCGAACCAAGCACTCGACAAAGCCGACGGTGCTGTGACGATCGCGAAGCCGGGCCGGCTCGAGATCACGAAGATCGACGAGTCTCGGATTCCGACCGATTGGCCCTCGTGGCAGCGAGACCTCGCTAGGATCGGAGTCCAGGCTCTGCGGAACTTCGAGTACGACGAAGGCCGCGGCACGCTGAGCTTCGAGCGCGGCGTGGGTCTCGCGACGCTGGATCTGACGGGTCCCGCCGGTGACCGCAACGTGGAGGTGCACTATCACGCGGAAGGAAGTGACCCGCTAGCTCTCGACGTGTCTGTCGCTTCGAGAGAGGATGCGGAGTGATGCGCGTCGCTCTCGCTCTGGCCCTCCTCGCGCTGGGCTGCTCTCTTCCCACCGTGAAGGTGGAGACACCGAAGCCGCTCGAGGTCGATATCAACATGCGTGTCGACATCTACCAGCATGACGGCAAGGATCCCGATCCTGGAGCGACCGCGGTCGTGGGGCAGAGCGTCGCCGACATCGATGCGCGTCGACGGGCCCGAATGTCGGAGGTTCAGACGCTGAAGAACTCGCGGCTCGTCGGCGAGAACCATGAGGGTCTGCTGTCGCTCCGTGGTGACCCGCCACCGGGGGACTACGGAGACTACGTGCGCAAGACCGTGGATGCGGAGAACGCGGACCGGATCGCGTTGATGGAGGCTACCGCGAAGAAGGAGCAGAAGCCGCTGGCAGACGTCCAGAAGAACATAGCCGACCTGTGGCGCGAGCGTTCGTTCCCCGGCGAGTGGATCGAAGTGCGGGGCATCGGCGGGGCGTGGACGTGGCTGCAGAAGGCAGCCGCCGAGAAATCCGCCTCCTGATCACGGCCGGTCCTACCGAAACGCCGGCAGGACCTTGTCCGCAAACAGTCGTGCGGGCTCCCGGGTATCCTTGCCGAAGAACTCCATCACGAACGACGTACAACCCATGTCGACGTAGCGTCCGATTCGATCGATCACGCCTTGGGGCGTTCCCCAGATTCCTGTCTTCTCGAGATCTCCGCCCATGTGACCGCCGTAGATCTTGCCGGCCTTCTGCAACGCCGCCTGCGCGGCCTCATCGTCGGCGCCGATGATGACGACACATTGCTGCGAGACCTCGAGCGTGTCGAAGTCGCGCCCCTCGTGGTCGCAGCGGCGCTTCATTGCCTCGATCTTCTCGGGCAGCTGGGCTTGCCCTGCCGCCATGTTGTTCCAGATGTCCGCATGACGCGCGACGATGCCCATCAGAATCTTCTCGCCTGCGCCGCCGATGAGAATCGGCGGTGGCCGCACGGGCTTCGGCTCGCAGTAGACGTTCTCGACCGATGCATGCTTGCCGGTGAACGTGACGGTCTCCTCGGTCCACATCTTCTTCATGATCTGAACGGACTCCTCGAGCGCGCGGAGGCGCTCGCGGACCGACGGGAACTCGCAGCCGTAGCCCTTGAACTCGGCCTCGAACCAGCCGGCGCCCAGGCCGGCGATCACGCGGCCGCCCGAGATTTGGTCGATCGTCGCGATCTGCGTCGCAAGGACGGCGGGGTTTCGGAAGAAGGGTGGCGTGACGAGAGTGCCGAGCCCGACGTTCTTGGTGATCGCCGCGACCGCGGCGAGCTCCGTCCAGCCCTCCAGGATCGGC
>JAJCZO010000384.1 GCA_029262355.1 Deltaproteobacteria bacterium | reverse complement strand
GCGACGTATCGAGGAGCTCACGCCGCGCGGGTGGCGCGCTCAGCAGCTCGCCGCGAACCCTGCCTGAGCGTCTCGGCTCCACGCCGCCAGTCGATCACCTACCGTGATCGGTGGCCACGTGTGGATCGTCGGACGCGTACGCTTGAGCAGCTCGCCATGGATTCGAGGTGCTCCCCAGGTCGGGTTCGCCTCGTGCATCGTCGCGATGAGGTCCTGGATTTCCCGCGGAATCCGAGGGCGTCCCGGTCGCCGCCTCCGGCTCTTCCAGCGCCAGAAGAGGCGAAAGCCCTGGCGATGCCAGCCGATCACGGTCTCGGGCTGGACCAAGACAAGAGCTTGTCGCCATCCAATCCAGAGACGGGAGAGCCACACCCACAGGAGGCGGTCTCCCCTGTGCAGGACGAGCCGCCGGCCACTACCCTGACGCCGCAACACGAGAAGCTGGTGGCGAAGCGCGAGGATCTCTACGCGGAGAACGACCGAGCTGCGGAAGAGGTCGGGAAACGTCAAGAGGAGCACGCGAAGCACCGTATCCATTTAGCCCCGCGATGTAGCGGCCCGTCAGGATTCCTCAACAATCTCGCGGCGATCGAGTTCTCGGAAGCCACAGCCTTCCCGGCGTCCTTCCCGTGCCTGCAGCTCCCACGCTCGGTCGGA
This sequence comes from Deltaproteobacteria bacterium, assembly GCA_029262355.1. GTDB lineage: Bacteria > Desulfobacterota > Binatia > UBA12015 > UBA12015 > VGTG01. Next base: position 9,047 of record JAJCZO010000384.1, on the reverse strand, counting down.
ACACGGACCGATCATTCTGGGAAGGTATCAACTATATAATAAATCACGCCCGGCCCTTCGGAGGAATAGGTAGGGGTTATAGGTCCACCCCCGGGCGTGGTGTCCTGGATCTAGGCCTTGACCAAGACCAAGGAGGATTCCGGATGACGAAGCTCGAGGAGATGCGCCGCGAACGTGGTTGGAGCAAGGCGGAGCTTGCCCGTCGCGCAGAGATCGGGGAGGCCGACGTCGGGAAGATCGAGTCCGGTCGCCTCCAGCCCTACGACAATCAGCTCCAGAGGTTGGCGACCGCCTTCCGAGTCCCGGTCTCCAGGATGAACGAAGTTGCCGACGAGTCTTGGTGAACCGCGGCGGGCGTCGAGAACTTCCCCGTGGCCGCAAGGCGACTGCGCTGGTCGTTGGTGAATCGAACGTCGAGCTGCTCGCGCAGGACGCAGTCCTCCTCTCAAAGGTAGTCGATGACGTTCTGCCGTCGCCGATGTACCCAGCCAGCGAAAGCCAAGAGAAAGCAGTGCAGTGCGCTAGGTGGCATCGGACGGCAGGATCCCCGAGACACCGCGCCCGAGCAACGTCGACGTGCCGAGGGCTCCCGTGTACGCTCGCCGACGGAAGGCCTTCTCCGCGGAGAAGTGCGTGGGCCGGCTTTCCGGACACCACGCGACGTACTCTTTGGTCGCATACCGAAGGTGCCGTTCGCCCAACCGATGGCCGGCTTGAACCGGCCGTCTGTTCTGGAAGGCCACCTGTGGGTCCCCGTTTCCTTCCCTTGGCCTCTCGAGTTTCCCGGCCACCACGCCCGCGATCCTGCTCTCCGAGGCCGAGGGAAACCCCAAGAAGGGCCATGGAGATACTCCTCCGGCGTTGGGCAACGTCGCCGAAGTGTCACGACGCCGACCGAGGTGTTCTCTCGATCGACTCGCGGATGGAATCTGAGAACGCACAATCACCTCACGCAAAACTAACGCTCTAGAGGAACGACGGCAGCCTCTGAGCCCATTCCAAAATTGACTGCGACTCCCACTGCGTGGCTGAATGGACAGCCTCTCCCCTGGCCGCGTCCAGGTTCGATCGGCCCATCCCTCCACGCGCAACGAGAATCGAGACCCCGAATGCCCACCTCCCGACGCGCCTGGTTCCGCGCACTCTGCGTCTCCCTCGCCTATCTTCTGTTCTTCGACTCGATGGCGCTGTCCGCGCTGCAGTACGCGCCACGGAACCCGCGCCAACAGTCCGCCAACCCCAGTGTGCGTCTGGAAACGGCGTCGTCGGGCGTTGGCGACCTCTATGCGAGCGCCGACGACGCTACCTGTGGCGGCAACGCCCCGTGCTTCTCCTCCATTCAGTCGGCGATCGACGCAGCCCGTCCCGGGCAGCACGTCCATATTCTATCAGGGCACTACGAAGAGCAGCTCGTAATCGAGGACAAGAACGCCCATCCGGGAGCGAGCGAGAGCGACCGCATCGTGATCGGCCCGGCACCGGGTGAGCCCGCGGGAAGCGTCATCGTCGGCCCGGAAGGGGCCGGATGCTGGAACGGCCATGCCACGGTGATTCAGCGCTCCAGCTTCGTCACGGTGCGAGGCCTCGTGATGCGGAACGCTGGCCGCCGCGGGGTCCGCATCCGCGGCCTCTCGCGTGCCAACGAGGCAATTCACTTTCTGCAGAACGTTCTGTACGCCGACGAGAACCCACGCTGTATGGGGGGCGTTACCGTCACGCACCTCAACATAAACACCATCATCGCCAACAACCTCATCTACGGCACACGACGGGACGGTATTCACATCGGAGACCGGGGAACCGGGCCGCAGTACGTGGTGAGCAACACGCTCGTTCGCAACGGACATACCGGCATCTACGTGGGTCGCGCGCACGAAGCGGTGATCGCGAACAACATCGTCCACACAAGCGGCACGGGAAAATCGCTCCGTCGGTTCGGAATCCGCCAAGGACGGCTCGGCCCGCGCAGCAAACGTCTGAGAGTGCTGGGCAATCTGGTCTGCGGAAACGCGCGCGGGGAGTTCTTCAAAGTAGACCTGGACGGTGACGACTACGGCAACCTGACGCCGACCGGAACGGAGGGACCCGGCGTCTCGGCAAGCCCGCTCTGCGACGACCCCGAGGAGATCTTCGCCGACCTCATTGGCCCGGACGGGCGGCTCGACTCAGACGACGACGAGTTCCTTCTCGCGCCGGGATCGCCAGCGCTCGACGGCGGAGTCTCGCTCGTCGCAGAGATCCCAGCCGTAGCGGCCGCCCTTCTCCGCGCCGATCTTACACGGGAGGACGCACGCCCCGCCGATGGGGACAACGACGGGAGCGCGGACTACGACATCGGTGCGATCGAGGGTGGGACACCGGGACCCACACCCGAGCCGTCGGGCACACCCGCCGCGACGCCCACGCCGAGCGTGACGGCCACGCCCGTCACGACGGGTACTGCGACTCCCGCACCGCCGACCCCGACACCAGCGGCCACGCCGACTCCGGCGCCGCCGACCCCAACCGCCGCGCCGACTCCCGTGGGAACGTCCAACCCACCCGACCTCCAGGGAATCGCGGATCAGAACATCGCCGAACGCGAGATCCTCGCCTTCCCCATCGCGGCCACAGATCTCGATCTACCGCGCGACACGCTCACATGGAGCCTCGCCCAGAAACCCGTCGGCGCAACGATCGACGGCCAGCGGGGAACGTTCCTGTGGGTTCCGACCGAGAGCCAGATCGGCACCCACCGCCTCACCGTACGCGTCACCGACGCGTCGGGTGCGTTTGACGAAGAGAGCTTCGAGGTCGAGGTCCGCGACCTCGGCGGCCCGCCGACGCTCACCGACATCGCCGACCAGTCCAGAACGGAAGGCGTGGCACTGAACATCCACGCGACCGCGACCGACCCCAATCTGCCCGCCGACACACTCACGTTCTCACTGCCGCTCGCACCCCCGGCCATGACGATCGATCCTGCTGCCGGCGAGATCTCTTGGACGGCGGGATCCAGCGACGTCGGCGCCCACGACGTGACCGTCCAAGTCGAAGACGCCGCTGGGCTGATCGACTTCACGAACTTCATCGTCACCGTTGTGGCGCAGAACGCGCCGCCGGTCGCGGAGAACGACGCGTTCGTCACCCGATTCGGCGAAACTCTGAAGATCGGCGCACCGGGTGTCCTCGAGAACGACAGCGATCCGGAGGGCGCTCCCCTGACGGCGAGTCTCGTCGACCCGCCGCTTCAGGGCGACCTCATCTTCCGCGCGGATGGTTCGTTCGACTACACGCCCGCCACCTTCGGCTCGCAGATCCAGGAGAACATCAACCTGACCTTGCTGGCCGTCCCTCAACTCGTGGCGAGCAGCACGCTGGGAAGTCTCGGCTCTCACCCGGAACACGCCGTCGACGGGGACCTCCTGACCTCCTGGGTCAACGAGGCAGACGATCGATGTGACGCGGGCGATCCAATCGAGCAGTGCGCCTCTTTCGAGCAGATCTTCCTCCGTCCGGTCGCGGTACGCCAAATCCAGTACTTCCGGCATAGGCCGGACCAGGCGTTCCTACAACGTGACTTCACGACGGGGATCTTCGAACTCTACGACGCCGACGACAATCTCCTCTTCACGACGACCGACCACGGACCCGATATCGACCTCCTACCCAGTCCGATCCCCGACCCTCCCGTCGCGGTCGTGGAAGTCGAAGCGCTGGTCGGCGGGCCCGTCGAGAACGTGTCGAGAATGGTCTTCCGCGCGACGGGCTACGCTGGAGTACAGGGGCATTGGTTCGCCGAGTTGCACGCGATCGGCGACGGCCACATCGCCGCCTTGCAAACGACCGAGGAGTGGGCGTGGACGGCCCAGTCGATCGCACCGGGAGAGAGCCCGGCCTTCGGCCGGGTCCTAGTCGCCCCGTCGGTCGGCGACCTCGACGGTGACGGGCTTCCCGAGGTCGCCTTCACCGAGAGCGGCCGGGAGCGGTTGTACGTCGTGAACGGCGAGGACGGCTCGATCGCGTGGTTCGCCGAGGACGTCCGTGGTGGGTCCTCGTCTCCCGTGCTCGGCGACATCGACGGCGATGGGAAAATGGAGGTCGTGATGGCGGGGAGATCCTCCGGTCAGGTTCACGTCTTCGAGGACGATGGGACGCTCAAGACGACCCTCGATGGCAGCGACGATCCGGAACTTCCCCGCAACTTCCAGGTTTCCGAGGGGAACCTCGCAATCGCCGATCTCGACGGCGACGGACTCCCCGAGGTCATCATTCCCGACTCCAGCGGCGAAGGCGGCGGGCGGGTCATGGCCTACCATCTAGTCAGCGATGAACTGAAGCTCTTCGCCGTCTCGGAGCGCAAAGGCTGCGGCAACAACTTCTATCGATCGAACTGCATCCCGGTGGTCGCCGACGTCGACCTCGATGGCCAACCGGAGATCGTGGCTGGCTCGACGATCTACGGCTTGCCGGTCGAGATGCGCACGCCGGAGGGTCTGCCCTCGACCTTCACCACGAAGATGTTCACGACCGAGAAGCGCAGGCCAGACCTGGTGGGCGCCAGCGGCTCCCAGTGGGGGTGGAACGGGATCGGCAACTTCGACGACGATGCCTTCCCCGAGATCGTGATGGTAGCGGTCGAGCCCGACACGATCCCGTTCCGGGGAACGATCACGCTCTTCGAGCACGACCTGAGCACCAAATGGGGCCCGTTTCTCCTTCCCGACGGCGGACTCGGCGGCCCGCCAACCGTTGCCGACTTCGATAGCGATGGAATGCCGGAGATCGGCGTAGCAAGCGCCACGCGCTACTACGTCTTCGAAACCGACGGCTCGATTCTGTGGGAACGGCCCACGACCGACGGCAGCTCCAACCGGACGGGGTCGACGGTGTTCGACTTCCAGAACGACGGCTCGGCTGAGGTCGTCTACAGCGACGAGGGCCGCCTGTTCGTTCTCCGCGGCATCGATGGCCGGGTGCTCTTCGATACCCACATGGGCTCGATCACGACTGTCGAGTACCCCGTCGTGGCCGACGTCGACGGCGACGGACAGGCCGAGATCATCAGCCCGGCCCAGGCTTCGACGACAGACCTCTCGGTCATTCCTGCGGAGACCCGGGATCCCGGCCTCTACGTCTTCGGCAGCGCAAACGAACCATGGGTCAAGGCTCGGCCGATCTGGAACCAGCACACGTACCATGTGACCAACATCCAGCCGGACGGCACGGTGCCCCATGTGGAGCAGCCAAACTGGCTGCTGCCTGGGCTCAACCACTTCCGCCAGAACGGCTTCTTGCTCGACGAAGCCGACCGCACGGACTTCTTCACCTACAAAGCAAACGACGGCGCGCTCGACTCGAACGACGCGACGGTCTTCCTCGATTTGCGCCCAGCGAACACTGCTCCGCAGATCACGTCGACGCCAGAGCGCGCCGCGACCGTCGGCTTTCCGTACCTGCACGACGTGCAGGCGACGGACGTGGACGTCGACCCTCTCGTGTTCGCGCTCGTCGAGGGCCCGCCCGGCATGACGATGGACCCGGCGACGGGCCTCCTCCGTTGGTCGCCCGAGGCGGGCGACATCGGCGACCACGTGGTCTCGGTGATGGTGACGGATGACGACGGCTACACGGGACAGCAGGGCTTTGTGCTGACCGTGGGCGAGCCCCTCCGCGTGCCGGACGTGCGCGGTCTCGACCAGGCGGCGGCGGGCCTTCAACTCGAAGCGGCGACGCTTGACGTAGGGCGGATCACCGACGCGAGCCACCCCGCTGTCGTGGCCGGCCTGGTCTTGGAGCAATCACCGCCGGCAGGTTCGGTCGTCGAGCGCGGTTCGGATGTGGGGCTGACTCTTTCGAGCGGCCCGGCGCCCGAGGACCGCGACGATGATGGGGACGGCCTGAGTGAGAATCAGGGAGATTGTAATGATGCGGATGAGAACATCCTCCCCGGTGCCACGGAAATCGAAGGCAATGGCATCGACGAGAACTGCGACAACTTCGATACGAACGAGCCGGTCGACCGGATCGTGATCGCGCCGGGGGCACTCACTTTGCTGGAGGGGGAGACTGTTCCACTCGCGGCGTACGCGCTCTTCGGCGATGGCACCGCCCAGCTGGTCACGGGCATCGTAGTGTGGGGTACGGATGCGGGGGCCATCGCGGCGGTTGGGGCCGACGGCGTGCTGACAGCTGTGGGCTGTGGAGGAACCTCCCCGTGTGGCGCGGAAGTATCGGCCACACTCGATTCGCTGAGCGGCACCACCTCCGTCGGTGTGACGAGCCGGGACCCGACCGACGCGATCGCGCCTTTGGTCGAGATCGAAAATCCGACGGACGGCGAGACCATTCTTGGCCCGTTCGACGTAACGGGGACCGCGAGCGACACGAATCTCGTGCGGTACGAACTCTCGATTTCGCCGGCAGATGAGGAGAGCTTCGAGATCATCGGAACGGGCACGACGTCCGTCGTGAACGGCGTCCTGGGACGGCTCGACCCGACCCTGATGCTGAACGATCTCTATCGGCTGCGGCTCGAGGCGATCGACGCCGGTGGCAACGTCCGCCGAACGGAGGTCGGCGTACAGCTGCGGGGCGGGCGGAAGCTCGGCCATCTCAGCCTCACCGCAACCGACCTCGAGATTCCCGTCTCCGGGATCCCCATCCGGGTCACCCGCCACTACGACAGTCGGGACAAGCGCCGGGGCGACTTCGGCTTCGGCTGGCGGCTCGGGATCCACACGACCGAGCTGTCGTGCACCGAGGAGCTCGGACACGGCTGGACGACCGTCCGAGCCGGATTCCGCTTCGGCCTGGCCGCTCTGTACGAGCACAGGTGCAGTCTCCGTTGGTTCGACGGCACCGTCGAGGAGTTCGACCTCGTCGTGGCGCCGTCGACGTCGGCCCTGGTGCCGTTCTCCCTCGTCACCTCGCGATTCTCCGCCCGACCCGGCACCCACGGGACGCTCGAGAGCCTCGACAGCCCCTTCCTCGCTGTGCTCGGCGCCCAGCCAGGCGACGTGCTGCTCGTCGACGACACGACGTTCGCGGACTTCGACCCGCAGCGATTCCGGTACATTCGCGGCGACGGCACCGTCGTCATCCTGGACCGCAGGCTGGGCGTGGAGTCGGCCACCGACCGCAACGGCAACACCGCCACCTTCGGAGCCGCGGGCATCACCCACTCCTCCGGACGTAGCGTGTCGACCGACCGCGACTCCCTGGGCCGCGTCACGCGTCTCACCGACCCGAACGGGAGCAGCCAGACCTACGAGTACGACGGGAGCGGGAATCTCGCCGCGCACGTCGACGCGCTCGGGAATCGCACCACGTTCACCTACGACCGGGACCGCCGACTGCTGGGGGTCAACGACCCCCTCGGACGGCCCGCCGTGCGGACGGAGTACGACCACGAGGGGCGACTGGTGGCGACCACCGACGCGGACGGAAACCGCGCGGAGATCAGCCGGAACCTCGCGGGAAGAACCGAGACGGTCACGGACCGCCTCGGCCGCCCGACGACCTTCGAGTACGACGCCGAAGGGAACGTGACCGCGCGAACCGACGCGCTCGGGAACCGGACCGAGTTCACCTACGACACGAGCGGGAACGAGCTGTCCCAGACCGATCCTCTCGGCCGCGTCATGACCCGCACCTACGACGCGCGCGACAACCTCCTCACCCGGACGGACTTCGAGGGCAATACCACCGTCTTCACCTACGATGCGCGGGACCTCGTCCTCACGATGACGGACCCCGAGGGGAACCTGACGCGCCACGCCTACGACGCGCGAGGAAACCTGCTCGAGAAGACGAACGCGGAAGGTGAGACCACCCGCCACACCTACGACACGGTCGGCAGCCGGACCTCGACCGCGGATGCGCTCGGCAACGTGCGGCGCTTCTCCTACGACGCCTTCGGCAACCTCCTCTCGAACACCGACCCCCTCGGGAACGCGGTCCGATTCACATACGACGCGAACGGCCGACGCCTGACGGACACCCAGACGCGCACGCTCTCCGACGGGAGCACCGAGGACGCGACGACGACCTACGAATACGGCCCGACCGGACTCGAGCTCCGCGTGATCGACCCGCTGGGCGGAGTCGACACGAGCACCTTCGACGCCGCCGGTCGCCAGCTCACGAGACGGGACGCCGACGGCACGGAGATCCGCTCCACTCACGACGTGAGAAACCACCTCACGACGGTCACCTTCCCCGACGGCACCGAGGCGCGGACGTCCTACGACGCCCTGGGCCGCGAGGTCTCGACCACCGACCGCGATGGGAACGAGACCCGGACCGTATACGACGCGCTCGGCCGACCGACCGCGACCATCGATCCGAGCGGCGGAACGAGCTCCACGACGTACGACGCCGTCGGACGAGACCACATCCGCGAGGACGCACGCGGCGGCTCCATGTCGACCACCTACGGCGTGAACGGGCTCACCCGGACCGACGCGACGGGGCACACCGTCACCTATTCCTTCGACAGTCAGGATCGCACGCTCCGGACGACCCTGGCCAACGGCACGAGCGTCGCCGTGCAACGGGACGGCCTCGGGCGCGTGCGCCGGTTGGACTTGCCAGACGGGACGTTCGCAACCGTGGACTACGACGCGGCGGGCCACCGCGCCGCCTCGACCGACGAGACCGGCCGGACCACACGGTACGTCCACGACGAAGCCGGCCGCATGATCCAGGTCGTCACGCCGGACGGAGCGACGACCTCGTACGGCTACGACGAGGTCGGCAACGTCGTCACGACGACCGACGCTCTGGGGCGCGTCACCCGCCGGGAATACGATACGCTCGGCCGCGTGACGAAGCGGATCCTCCCGCTCGGGCAGTCCGAGACCTTCTCGCACGACTCGGCCGGCAATCTCCTGTCCCACACCGACTTCAACGGCGACACCACCACCTTCGCCTACGACGAGAACGACAACATGACCCGGAAGGTGCTCCCGGACGGAACGGTCGTGCCGTTCGAGTACTCGATCGTCGGCGACCGGATCCGCGCAGGAGGAGACACCTTCGTCTACGACGAGCGCGGGCTCCTGGTG
>JAJCZO010000383.1 GCA_029262355.1 Deltaproteobacteria bacterium | reverse complement strand
GGAGACCGAGACGCCACCGACACGGCCATCCGAGAAACCCAGGAAGAGATCGGCATCGAACGCGGGGTGATCGAGCCGCTCGGCGTCCTCGGTCGGTACTACAGCCACAGCGGGCACGAGATCACGCCGGTCGTGGGCCTCCTCCATCCTCCCTACGAACTGCGGCTCAACCCATCCGAAGTGGACGAGGTTCTCTACCTGCCCGCCCGCGAAGCGTTCCACCCCGACTCGTATCGACTGGTTCGACACGACGCGGAACACCCGCGCGCCCACTACTTTCTATCGACGGGAGGTTCCTCGATCACGGGCCCCACGGTCTGCCTGTTGATGCACCTGTACGAGAGCTTGGCCGCTCGCCAATGAGCCCCGAGCGGCACACCGCAGGTTCGACCAGAACCGAATCCACTCCGGACCTTCGGGCACCAGGCCGTGGCGGCTCACACACACGGATGCGTGAACAAGATCCACTCCGTCCAACCGGCGCACAACGCGAGGAAGATCAGGTACGCTACCGGCCAGGCGCGCCCGAAGCGTGGGCTTCCAGACGCCGCCGGGCCCCAGAGCGCCGTGGCCGTCAGGAGCAAGAAGCAGAGCAGCGCGTACCGGCCCTGCGGTTGAAAATCGATGAACCATGCGTTCCAGATCGTGAGCAACACCGTGATCACCACCGACGTCACGAGCCACGCCGCTCCGCGACGGGCCGCAGGCTCGGCGGTGCGGAGAACCGACGACGCGAGAAGTAGCCCGACGACGAGAAACAAGAGTGCCAGCGCAAGCAGCGGCGTGGGCAACGGGAGGTCGACGTTACCGAACACCCCGAAGGCAGACGACGGAAAGAGCCAGAGGAAGGTCAAGGCCGCATTTGGGATCACATCCCACACCCGGGCCTCGTACGCGGTGCCCACGTAGTCGCCGTAAAGCCACAATCCGAGCGGATCACCACCGTTGCGCCAGGCGTTCCAAACGAGCAACGGCCCGCACACCGCGAGCCCGACGAGCGTCGCCCGCGCGAACGCCGCCGCTCCGAACCGGCCGCTCCACCACGCCCACAGCAGCCACACCCCCGTCGCCGGCAAGATGCCGAACCCGGTCGGCTTCCCCATTAAGACGAGTGCGGCCCCGACTCCGATCAGTACGAGACCATGGTCGCCCTCCCCGCGGCGAACCCACCGCGCCAGGCCGAGCACGACGATCGCCCCGGCGAACACCGTCATCGCGTCGCCATTGCTGTACGCGCCGATGAAGATCAGCTGCGGATAGAGCGCCGCCATCAGACCGACCGAGAGTCCCGCCGCGCTCGACCCGGACCAGACCGACGCCGCCCACGCCAAGAGCAGTACGGTAGCGACGCCGAGCAGTGCACTTCCCAACCGCGCCATCGGATACCCGCGCACCGCGCCGACCTGAATCGGGAAGCGATACGACCACTCGGGGTCGACTCCGAAACGCGTCAAAGCAACGGTCGCCGCTTGGGCTGCGTACTGCACCGGAGGGAATGAGCCCTTGATCGTCCAGCTGCTGGCGGGCCACGTCGGCGTGCGGCCGTTCGCCCACTCGTTCGCAACCCAGAAGTGACCGGCCTCGTCGGGAGCACACTCGATACGCTCAGCCTGCGCAGCCAGTGGCACGGCCCAAATCGCAAAGACCCGCAGGCCCAACGCAAACGCGGCAAGCAGGAACAGGTCTCGGCCGCGCATCCGATTCGGCTATCACCGACCACCGCGGGCGCCAAGCTGCGGCGTGCTACTGTAGGCCGTACTTCTTGAGCTTGCGGTACAGCGTCGTGCGGCCGATGCCCAGATGGCGCACGACGGCAGATACGTTGCCGTTGGTGTGTTTCAGCGCGTTCTCGATCGCCAGGCGCTCGAGCTCGTCGAGCCGCATCAGAGGCGCTTGCGGGGAGCCCAGCGAATGACCGTCGCCGTTCCCGTTCACTGCGGCCGCCGCCTCGACGCTCAAACGATTCGACCCTCGAATCTCGTGCGGGAGGTCGGCGGGCGTGATCTGGCCGGTGACGCACTCGACGGCGGCGCGCTGCACCGCGTTCTGCAGCTCGCGCACATTGCCCGGCCATGCGTAGTCCATCAGCGCTTCCATCGCCTCGCCCGAGAAGTCGACCCGGCGGTCGTCTCGCCCGACGCCAAAGTCGCGGAGGAACTTCAGCGCGAGCCCCGGGATGTCCTCGCGCCGGTCGCGCAGCGGCGGCATCCCCAGCTCGAAGACCGCGATGCGGTAGAAGAGATCCTCACGGAAGTTGCCCGCGGCAACCTCGGCCCGCAGGTCGCGATTGGTCGCCCCGAGCAGACGGAAGTTCGACGTGATCTCACGCGTGCCGCCGACCCGCTGGAACGTACGCTCCTGAATCGCCCGCAGCAGTTTCGCTTGCACCGACCGACTCAGCTCGCCGATCTCGTCGAGGAACAGGGTGCCGCGATCCGCGAGCTCGAACTTGCCGGCGCGCTGCTGGTCGGCCCCGGTGAAGGCGCCCTTCTCATGACCGAAGAGCTCGTCCTCCTGGAGCGTTTCGGGAATCGCCGCGCAGTTGAGCGCCACGAATGGACCGGAAGCTCGGCGACTCTGCTCGTGGACGGCGCGCGCTGCCAGCTCCTTGCCGGTGCCGCTCTCGCCGTGGATCAGAACCGTCACATCAGTCCCGCCGACGCGGGAGATTCGGGCGAACAAGCTGTTCATGACCGGCGAGGAACCGACCATCCCGCCAACGCCATCAACGCCACTCTCGAGCTGGGCCAGCCGCAGACTCATCCGATGGCGCTCGACGGCATTCTTGAGCGTCGTGAGCAACTTCGTACGGTCGAGTGGCTTGACCAAGTAATCGTAGGCGCCGAGCTGCATGGCGCTCACCACGGTTTCGACACCCGATTCCGAGGTCATCATGATGACCGGCAGGAAGTGCTGAGAATCCTTGATCGCCTCGAGAACGTCCAAACCACTCACCCCGGGGAGATTCACGTCGAGAAGAATCGCGTCCGGCAGAGTCTGTCCCAGGGTCTGTAGGCAATCCTCGCCTGTCTCGAGGGCCTCCACAACGTACCCTGAGTCCACGAGCCACTTCTGGAGGAGAACCCGAATGGCCCGATCATCCTCCACGAGGAGCACGAGCCCGCTCATGACGGCTCTCCCCGCACGCACCGCCCCAACGCAACCATCCTACGGTTTTACGGCGCAGTTGCAGGGAATGTTTACCTCAGAGGACGCGCCCGCTATCCATGCACATTCAGGCTCAAGTCACGCCCAGCCACCCGGCCGGGAAGCCCCACGGAGGTCCCATGCCGATCGAAGCCAAATCGCGATACTCGAAGAAGACGACCGAGGTTCTCGGCAAACGAATGGCCTACATCGACGAGGGACAAGGTGATCCGATCGTGTTCCTTCACGGCAATCCGACGTCCTCGTACCTGTGGCGCAACGTCATGCCGCACCTCGAAGGCCAGGGGCGCCTCATCGCGCCCGATCTCATCGGGATGGGCGATTCCGAGAAGCTGGATCCGAGCGACGCCGGCACCTACCGCTTCGTCGAGCACCGCCAGTATCTCGATGCCTTGCTCGAGCAGCTCGGTGTGACGGCCAACGTCACGTTCGTGATCCACGACTGGGGATCCGCTCTGGGCTTCGACTGGGCAAACCGCCACCGCGACGGAGTGACGGGGATCGCCTACATGGAGGCGATCGTGATGCCCCTGACGTGGGCACAGTGGCCCAAGGCCGCGACGCCCCCCTTCGAGGGCTTCCGCTCCGATGCCGGCGAGAAGATGATCCTCGAGCAAAACGCCTTCATCGAGTTGATCCTACCGACCTCGGTTCTGCGCGAGATGTCCGACGAAGAGATGAACGAGTATCGCCGCCCTTTTGCGAGCGAGGGCGAAGACCGTCGTCCGACGCTCACGTGGCCGCGCCAAATCCCACTCGACGGCGAGCCCGCCGACGTGGTCGAAATCGTGAAGAGCTACGGCGAGTGGCTGCAGTCGAGCGACGTACCGAAGCTCTTCATCAACGCCGACCCCGGCGCCATCCTGCGCGGCGACGCGGCGGAGTTCTGCCGGTCGTGGGCCAATACGACCGAGACGACGGTCAAAGGCATCCATTTCGTGCAGGAAGACTCGCCCGACGAGATTGGTCACGCCGTCTCCGCCTGGAGGAAAGGGCTCGGCTAGCCATTGGAATAGATTGACTCCAGGGGGCAGAGTCAGAGCAGGTTCGAACGACTGTCGGACGACCGAGGGAACAACGATGCCGAGATACGCGTACGAGAGACTATCCGCCCAGGATCAGAGCTTCCTGGCTTTCGAAACACGCAACGTGCACATGCACGTCGCCGCGACCCAGATCTACGAGGCCGGGGATCTCGCAACCGAAGGAGGTGGGGTCGACTTCGCGCGCTACAAAGGCGCGACCGAGGCCATCCTCCACCTCGTTCCCCGGTACCGACAAAAGCTGAAGTGGATTCCGGTCGAGAACCGCGCGGTCTGGGTCGACGATCGCCACTTCAACCTCGACTACCACATTCGCCACACGAGCCTCCCGCGGCCCGGCGGCATGGACCAACTCGCTCGGCTCTCGCAGCGCATCATGTCCCAGCCGCTCGATCGCAGCCGCCCGCTCTGGGAGATCTGGGTCGTCGAGGGGATGCAGAACAACCGCTTCGCGGTCATCACCAAGATCCATCACTGCATGATCGACGGTGCCTCCGGTGTCGACCTCAGCATGATCTTGATGTCTCCAACCCCGGACCGCGAGGTCCACGAGCCGGTTCCGTACATTCCGCGGCCCGTGCCTTCTACGTATGAGCTCCTTCGCGACGAGTTTCTCGATCGGTTGAAGGCTCCCGTCGAGTTGGTGCGTGGCATCCGAAAGTTCGCGTCCGAGACCGACGACCTCCGCACGGAGCTCGGGATCCGCGTGAAAGCCCTGCAGCAGCTCGCCGGCTGGGCGGTTCGCGGCGCGTCCGACACGCCGATCAACGGTCCGGTCGGCCCGCACCGGCGCTTCGACTGGCTCACGATGTCGCTCGAAGAGATCAAAGCGGTCCGGCGCGCGCTCGGCTGCACGGTGAACGACATCGTCCTGGCCACGGTGTCCGGTGCCGTCCGAAACTACCTCCTGCGACGACGGGTGGATCCGTCGACGCTCGACTTCCGCACCTCCGCCCCGGTGAGCGTCCGCAAGGACGAAGACAAGGGCAAGATGGGCAACAACGTCTCGTCGTGGATCATACGGCTGCCGCTCGCCGAAGAAGACCCGATTCGGCGGATCGAGGCGATCCACGAAACCACGCAGGAGCTGAAGCGCTCGAAGCAGGCGCTCGGGGTCGAGATGATGATGGCGGCGGCCGAATGGGCGCCGTCGAGCCTTCTTTCTCTGGGCGCGCAGGCCGCATCGGGCCCGATCAACATGATCGTCACAAACGTTCCGGGACCTCAGTTCCCGCTCTACATGCTGGGCGCCAAGCTCGAGGCGATGTATCCCGTCGTCCCGCTCCTCGAGAACATGGGCCTGGGCGTCGCTCTGATGAGCTACGACGGCAAGGTCTGCTGGGGCTTCAACGCCGACTATCAGATGATTCCCGACCTGGCCTCGTTCGTGAAGCTGATCGAGCAATCCTTCGCCGAGATTCAGGACGCCGTCCGCCTTCGCGAGGTCAAGCCCCTCGAGGCGGTGGAGGCCGCCGACCCGGGCAGCCCGGGGACGGCCGAAGCCGACCCCAAGGGAGCCACCGCCGGCAGCTGAAACCCGGCTGGAGAAGGCAGCCCCGATTCGGCTAGACGTCGAGGATGAGTCTCTTCTCACTCGCTCTCGCTGCCGTAGGCCTTCTCTTGGTACTGCTCCTCGCGAGCAAGCTCTTCGGGGCGAGAACCATAGCCACCTGGACGTTGGGCTTTCTCGTTCTTGCGACGGGCTTCCTGTACGCCGCCGGCAAAGGGTGGCTGACCGACCCCTGGCACGCAGGCTCGCCCCAGGCGAGCGTCGTCCCAACCGAGCTGGTGGAACGACGCGAGGCCGCGGTCGAATCGGCCGCCTTGAGCGTCGGCGTCCAAGACCCGAAGCAGGTTCTGTTCGGCGACCTCCACGTCCACACCACGTTCTCTTTCGACGCCTTCCAGATGAGCCTACCGATGGCCGGCGGCGATGGCGCCCACCCGGTGGCCGACGCGTGCGACTTTGCGCGACACTGCTCCGGGCTCGACTTCTGGTCGATCAACGACCACGCAATCACGCTCACACCCCGACGCTGGGAAGAGACGGTCGAGGCAGTGCGGCAGTGCAACGACGTCGCCGGCGACGTCGAGAATCCCGACCTCGTCTCCTACCTCGGCTGGGAATGGACGCAGGTCGGCACGACGCCGGAGACGCACTGGGGACACAAAAACGTCATTCTCCGCGACCTCGCCGACGACCAGATCCCGAGCCGGCCAATCAGTGCTGGCACACCACCGGGCCTACCCGATCCGGCCGCAAACGCGCCGGGCCCGATTCTCGTCGGTGGATTCGCGCTGTTCGAGGCGAACACCGGCGGCCCGGACTTCGCGACCTACATGGCCGCCACCCTTGGCCTCGTAGATTGCCCCCAGGGCATTCCGGTGCGCGAACTCCCGATGGACTGTCGCGAGGTCGCGCCGACCCCGGCCGATCTCTTCGCCAAGCTCGACGACTGGGACAAGGAAGCCATCGTGATCCCGCACGGCACGGCGTGGGGCTTCTACACACCGCTGGGCTCCGCCTGGGACAAACAACTCACCGACGAACAGCACGACCCGAAGTGGCAGAGCCTCGTCGAGGTCTTCTCCGGCCACGGGAACTCCGAGGAGTTCCGTGCGTACGAGGAGGTGACGCTGGCACAAGACGGAAGCTGGTCGTGCCCCGCACCCAACGAGAACTACATTCCGTCCTGCTGGCGGGCCGGACAGCTGATTCAGGAACGCTGCGTCGCCGCCAAGATCCCCGCGGGCGAATGCGCCGAGCGTGCCGCTCAGGCCCGGCAAAACTTCGTGGACGCGGCCTTCAACGCCGGCTTCTGGACCGTGCCCAGCACGAAGCTCGTCGACTGGCAGGATGCCGGCCAATGTCGCGACTGCTTCCAACCCGCGTTCAACTACCGCCCCAAGAGCACCGTTCAATACATGATGGCGCTCGGCCGCCCCGAACAGAAGCAGGACCGCTTTCGGTTCGGCTTCATCGCATCGAGCGACAACCACTCGGCGCGGCCCGGCACCGGCTACAAGGAGTTCTCTCGCAAGGAGTTCACGGAAGCCCGCTTCGGAAACTTCGTCGATACGCAGCTCGGTCGTCGCGACGATCGCGAGCCCGTGCCCGAGTCCGAGCCCGTGGAGCTGTCGAACATCGTGACGCCGTTTGCGAACTTCGAAACGGAGCGCCAGGCCTCGTTCTTCCTGAACGGCGGGCTCGCGGCCGTGCACGCCGATGGTCGCGACCGCCACGCGATCTGGGATGCCATGCAGCGGCGCGAGGTCTACGGTACGAGTGGCCCCCGAATCCTCCTGTGGTTCGACCTCGTGAACGGGCCGCGCGGTGCGACCGCGCCGATGGGCAGCGAGGTCGAGCTGACGCAGAGCCCCGAGTTCCGCGTGCGCGCGGTCGGCTCGTTCGAACCCAAGGCCGGCTGTCCAGCCGAATCTCGAGAGTCGATGGACGCGGCCCGGCTCGCCCGGCTCTGTCAGGGCGAGTGCTACCACCCGTCGGACGTGCGCCGGGCGATCAGCCGGATCGAGGTCGTGCGCATTCAGCCGCAGACCGGCCGCGACGAGAACCTACGCGACCGAATCGAAGATCCGTGGCGGATCCTTCCCTGCCCACCGAGCTCGGACGGTTGTGAGATCACCTTCACGGACGAGACCTTCACCGCATCCGGCCGCGACACCCTGTACTACGTGCGCGCGATCGAGATACCCAGCCTCGCCGTAGGGGCCGATCCGCTCGGCTGCACGCGCGACTCGAAGGGCAAGTGTGTCGAAATCAGTCCCTGCTTCAGCAAGCCGTGGACGGACGATTGCTTGTCCGAGACCGAGGAGCGCGCCTGGTCGTCGCCAATCTTCGTCGACCAGGGGCCCACACCTGTCCCGGCCATCGTGACCGACACGCTACCGGCTCCAGACCGAGATCAGATCATCGGTGCGGGTGAGGGTGGCGACGGCGCGTAAGGTGTTGTCGAGCACCGCCTCACCATACGCGGCGGGCACCCCCGCGACTGCATCGCGCGGAATGATCACCGAGTACCCGGCCGTGACCGCCTCGAAGGTGAGCGCGGGGATCGCCACGTTCAAGGAGACGCCGCAGGCGACGATCGTCTCGATCCGCTCGTTGCGCAGAATCGGATCCAGTTCGGAATACGCGAAGGGCGTGAGACCCTGCATCCGCGTCAGAACGAGATCATCCGGTCCCACCTCGATGCCATTGGCCACGTCGACACCTGGGGCCCCCTCGACCAAGCGGTTGCGGGAGCGATGCGTGGCGAGAAAGAGCGGCGCGTTGCGGTGGCGACCGAAGCCGTCCTCGCGCGGAACCGCGAGACAATGAACGACCCGGATTCCCGCCGCGCGCGCCGCGGACGTGAGCCGGACGACCGCCGGGATCAGCCCCTTCTGCGCCGACCTTGCCAACTCCGGCAAGACCGATTCGGTGCCGATGACTCCTTGCTGACATTCCTGCAGGAGCACCGCAGTATGTTCGGGACGAGCGAGGGAGGCGAGATCGATCGGCATGCCTCTCCCTACCGCCCCTTCTCCATCTCGGAGCAACGGCGCGGTTGTGCGAAGCGCGCCTGGTCGCCCCCGTCGACTGTAGCCTTGTTTCGGATGTTGGGCTCGGCCATCACGACTACCGGGCCGTCCAACCGCCGTCGACCAGGAGCGTCGTCCCGGTGACGTAGCTGCTCGCGTCGCTCGCGAGGAAGAGAAGCGCCCCATCCAGCTCGCTCACCGCACCCGATCGCCCGAGCGGGGTGTTTCGTTCGATCCAACTCACGGATCGCTCGTCGGCGAACATCGCGGCGGTGATCTCCGTCTCGAAGTAGCCTGGTGCGAGCGCATTCACCCGAACGCCCTTCTTCGCCCACTGCAGCGCAAGCTCCTTGGTCAGCGCAACCACCGCCCCCTTCGAGGCAACGTAGGCGGCCTGCGTGTTCGGCGCGCTCGCAACGAAGCCATGCACCGACGCCACATTCACGACGGTCCCACTCCCGCGCTCGATCATCGAGGGTGCGAGGAGCCGCGAAAGGTGAAAGACCGCATTCAGATTGATGTCGACCACCCGGCGGAACTCATCGAGCGACTCCGACTGCGCGCGGGCTGGACCGTCCGTCGCACCGGCGTTGTTGATCAAGATGTCGACGTGGCCGTGGGCCGCAAGCGCCTGCTCCGCGAGATTCTCGGCCTCTTCGGACACCGTGAGATCACAGGCAAACGCATGGGCGCCGTCGATCTCGCCGGCCAGCTTCTCGAGCCGATCGGCTCGACGTGCGGTGACCAGCACGGCGGCGCCCGCGGCGGCGAGGACGCGCGCGAATCGTTCTCCGAAGCCGCTCGACGCGCCGGTCACCAACGCGACCCGCCCGTCCAAACGGAAGGCAGAAAACGGATCGAGGCCGGCCGTGCTCACGCGAAGCCCGCCTCGACGAGGACTCGCCTCGTCGCCTCTGCCACTTGCCGGGCCATCTCGTCCGGCCCGAGCTCGAACAGCTCCTTGCTGAATACCTCCGGGGCAAATAGGGGCTTCGCACCGGTTTCTCGAACCGCGCGCAGCACACCGACGATGTCCACCACCCCGTCGCCCGGGAGGCGCCGCGCGCGCAGGGTTTCTCGCATCATGTCTTCCTCGGCCTCCGGACCCGCATCGTCGATCTGGATGATGTGGAAACGATCGCCCGGAATCTTGGCCACCGTATCGTAGTCTGGGCCGTTTGGGGCGCGCCCCCAGTGCCAGGTGTCCAGCACGAGGCCCCCCACGTCCGCCTCGGCGACCTGCACGACCTCCCAAGCAGTGGCGATGTCGGGGATCCCACCCCACGGAAAGAACTCGATGCAGGCCTTGAGCCCGCGGTCTGCCGCGAGAGCACACACATGTGCGAAGCCCTTCGCCGCCACGTCGACCGACGGAATCGTCGGCTCCATCGAGATCGCTACGACCGTCTCGGCGCCGGCCCGCTCGGCAACATCCAAGACCGGCTTCGCTTGGGACTCGATGTCGGCCTCGGGCTGCCCCTGCCCCCAACCGGAGATCGCGTCGACCACCGGTGTACGGAGGCCTCGCTTCTCGAACTCTGCGAGGAACGCGTCTAGGGAGATGCCCTCGGCCTCGGCCGTGCCCGTATCGATCAGGCCCACGTTTACCGCCCCGTACCCATGCTTGACCGCGATATCGAGCAGCTCTCGGTACTGGTCGGGGCTACACTCGAAGAGATCGCGACGCAGCGTCAGCGGACAGAGAACGAGTTCAGGCGATTCCATGCAGCCTCCAGGAGAGTCGGACCGACGGTGGGCCGACCGACTCCGAGACTCCGTTTAGTCGAGCCCACCGATGGGAGCAACGGCGGCGAGGGGTGCGGTCAGGATAGGGCTCCAAGCGAGGCCGTCGACCTCGTTCGGAGCGGGGCGGCAGGCAAGCCAGCGGGGCATCGGTGGGCGACGACATCAGCCGCGGCAACTGCCCTCGTCAGAGTCGAGCCCGCGCCACACCGGTGTCCGTTCGCCACTGCAGTGCCGCCTCCACAGTGCAGCCCCAGGCCGTCGTCGCAGCTTTCGTGCGGCAGCAACGCCAGACGAGGCCTGCAAAACCGTATGATTCTCGCCGGAGCGTCGACGATGGCGGTCCCCGACGCCCTGGCATCGGTCGTGCTTCACTCAACAACCGGGAGGTTCATGATGACCGATTGGACTACGATGGTGAAAGCGGCCGCGTCAGACACGAGCATGGGCGAGGCGTTCGGCCCGTACGCAGCACTCGCGTTCTTGGCCCTCGGGGCGGCACTCTGCGGCGTTACCCTCGCAGTGATGGTGCGCGGCGTGCTGGACCAGTTCCGGGGCCCAAGGACCACGACTCGGCCCGCGGCCGTCACCTACGGGCTGCACCCCGAAGACGAAGCCGCGACGAGCCCGGCACCGGCGACGTAACAGTCAGGCCCAAAATTCGTCGACCGCGTACTGATCGCGGGCGACAGACCAAATCTCCGCGATCTGGTTGTCTTCGAAGCGCATGAGAAGAACGAAGCCAGCCTCGAGCAAGCGCGCACCGCGCTTTCCGGAAACCCGGAAGAGAATGGCCGTACGCTCCTCCCCGACCAACACGTCGTCGAGTTCCGATTCGAACTCATCGGCGTCGTCACCGATCCCGGCGAGATAGTCCAGGATCGCGTCCCGGCCGTGGAAGTCTCCCGCCCGGGTACCGCGTCCGGACGCGTGCCAAACGACGTCGTCTGCGACGAGCCGACGGAGGGCGTCGACGTCGGCCTCGGAAACCGCCCGCCACGCGGCGCGCGCCAGGTCCCCTATCGTGCCGTCGTTCACGGCGAGAGTATACCCGAAACCCGCCCGACCGCGAGTGCAGGGACACCGATCGCTGGCGCCGGGACGCGGTCTCTGGCAAGCAGACCGCATGCGGAGGGTGCTCGATTGGGGAGGAACGATCCTGTTCGCGTTCTTCTTCGGCCTGACCCTACTCGTCTTCGACGTCCTGCTTCGGCTCACGACCCCGCTGGGGCGCAAGGCGCTCGAGCGCGTTGGGGTCTGGCTCCAGAGGGCACTCGTCCTCACCTACCGATGCGGGGGCATCCGGCCGGAGCTCGAACGGTCTCCCAAGGTCCTCGGCGGCGTTCCGTACATCATCCTGTCGAACCATCAGAGCATGTTCGACATCCCGCTGTTCGCGTGGGCAATGCCCAAGAACTTCCCGAAGTACATCTCCAAGAGGTCGCTGGCGCAGTGGATCCCCGGGATCTCCTACAATCTCCGACACGGCGGCCACGCTCTCATCGACCGCAATGACCGAAATTCGTCGGTCAACGCGATCCGCAAGCTCGGACGCGCCGTGGTCTCCGATGGCTCCTCGGTGATCATCTTCCCAGAGGGAACGCGGGGACGCGACGGAACACTGGCGCCCTTCAAGCCAGCAGGCTCGCTCGCCCTGTTCGAGGAAGCGCCGGATGCCCCGGTGGTGCCGGTGTGCATCGACAACTCGTGGCGCGTGATGGAGAACGGCTTTAAGCCGGTGCCCTGGGGAATCCGGCTGCAGATGTGGATCGGCGATCCGATCGAACGCGCACCGGACGAGGATCGCGCCGCCCTACTCGCGCGGGCGGAACGAGAGATCGAGCAAGCCCTAGAACACCTGCGGGCGAAGCCTCGTTAAAGAGGAGTCGTCCGCACGAGTTCCGAGGCTCTCCGCGCCATGTCGAGCACGACGTCCCCGAAGGCCGCCATCTTCGGGTTGTCCGCGCCCCCCTTCACGAATCGCGCGTAGCCACCTTCCAGAACGATGGCCATCTTGAAGCGAGCGAGGATCACGTAGTAGTCGATCTCGTCGACCGGCAGGCCGCTCGTCTTCGCGTACCGCTCGAGGAGTTCCTCTCGCGACGGCATCCCCGTGTAATCGACGTAGGCCGTCTCCGAACGATCTTCGTCCGGATTGGGCCAGCCCATGACGACCCACGCAAGATCCAGAAGCGGATCGCCAACCGTAGCCATCTCCCAGTCCACCACTGCCGCCATCCGGGCCGGACCTCCGTGACGGAACATCACATTGGCGAACTGGTAGTCGCCATGAATGATGCCCGGCGCATAGACCTTCGGTTTGTGCGCCCGCAACCACGTGCCAGCCTCGTCCAGTCCGGGGATCTCGCGAAACTGAAACCCCTTCAAGTGCGCGTACCAGCGGTCGACCTGCCGCTCGTGAAACCCGTCGGGCTTTCCGAATCCTTCGAGCCCCTTTGCCCCCCAGTCGACCTGGCCCAACTTCGCAATCGCGTCGACGAGCTCCCAAGCCAATCCCTTGCGAGCCTCGAGGTCCTCGTCGAACGGGGCCGGCCAGCCGTCGAGATTCATGCACGACCAACCGTCGACGAACTCCATGAGATAGAAGCACGCCCCGAACAACGACGGGTCGTCACAGACACCCAGCACGCGCGAGTGCGGAACGTCCGTATCCTTCAGCGCATCGAGAACCCGGTACTCGCGAAGCATCGTCTCGTTGCGCCCTTTCGGAACCTTGCGCGGGGGACGGCGGAGGGCCAACCGAGCATCCCCGCGCCGGATCTCGAAGATCTCGTTGGACGCACCTCCGCTGACGAACTCCAGCTCGACGGGTGAGCCCTTGCCCGGAAGATCACGGTCGTCCATCCATCTCGCGAGCTTCTCCGCGTCGATGAGCCCCTCGGTACGCGCCTCGCCGCTCATTGGTTCCCGACTTCGTGCTCGAGGTACTCCGCGAACTGAGCACGCGCCTCCTCCACGCGTGTCGGGAGGAACTCGTTGGGCCAAAGCCCCTCGTAGGGCTCATATTGCTTCAAGACAGCCTTGGCGATCGTGACCTTATGCACTTCGGTCGGTCCGTCGGCGATACCCATGACGGGAACTCCGGTCCACATCTTCATCAAGGGCATCTCGTTGGAACAACCCAGCGCGCCGTGGAGATGCAGCGCGCGGTACACCACGTCATGCAGAACCTTGGCCATCTGCACCTTCACCATTGCGATGTAGGTACGAGCCTCCGCCTTGTGCCCCTTGTCGATGTGCCAGGCCGCGTACATGACGAGCAGCCGGAACTGCTCGAGCTCCATGAACGAATCGGCGATCTTCTCCTGCACCATCTGCTTTCGGGCGAGCTGTTCGCCCTGCGTCCGCCGGCTGAGCACACGCTCACACATCATCTTGAGGGCCGACTTCACACCGGCGACGGTACGCATCGCGTGGTGAATCCGCCCTCCACCGAGCCGCGTCTGCGCGATCGCAAACGCCTGCCCCGGTCCGCCGAGGAGATTCTCTTCTGGGATGCGGACTCTATTGTAGCGGAGATGCGGATGGTGCCCCTCGCCGAGCGGCTCACCGCCGATCCCGACGTTCCGGAGAATCTCGATCCCCGGCGCATCGCCCGGGATGAGGACCATCGACGCACCTTGGTGGACCGGGACATCGGGATCCGTGATGACCATCGCGATGATGAAGTCGGCGAAGTCGGCATGGGACGAGAAGTACTTCTCTCCGTCGACGACCCACTCGTTGCCTTCCTTCCAGGCGCGACACTTGAACTCCCGGGGGTCGGCCCCGGCGTGAGGCTCCGTCATCGAGAAACAGGAGACGATTTCCCCGTCCAGCAGGGGCTTCAGGTACTTCGCCTTCTGTGCGTCCGAGCCGTAGTGCGCGAGGATCTCTGCATTGCCGGAGTCGGGTGCCTGGCAGCCGAAAACGTTCGGCGCCCATGCGGATCGGCCGAGAATCTCGTTCATCAGCCCCAGCTTCACCTGCCCAAAGCCCGGCCCGCCGAGATCCGCACCCAGGTGGCACGCCCAAAGCCCCTGCTTGCGCACCTCCTCCTTCAGCGGCGCCGTCACCTTCTTGTACGTCGGGTTCTTGCGGTTGTACGGCTCCACGTTCCCGGGAAACGCGAGGTCGAGAGGCTCGACCTTCTCGCGCACGAACATGTCCATCCAATCGAGCTTCGCTTGAAACTCGGGGTCCGTCTCGAAATCCCAGGCCATCCGTCCTCCGAAAAGAGCTGCGGTTGCGTGTGCGAGAACTACGTTCTCGCGCACGCTTTCACGGCCTCCAACAGACAGTCAAGGGAGGTCGCGGTCCATGACGGTCTTGCGCTCCGATCCGTGGGCTCGCTCGATCGCGTCGTCGCATAGATCGCGCAGTATCCGGGAGAGAGCCGGCAGCACGTTGTCCGACGTGTTCATGCCCGACCGCGCCCTGATGTACGCCTTCAGCTTGGATGCGACGACGAGGATGTCTTCGGGGATTTCCCGACGATCACGGAGCTCGAGAGGAGGAAGTTCGTCGTCGGCCGACAGGCCCGAGGGCCCCGTGGGCGGACCGGATCGCACAGGGCTCGGCGGCGGAGCGGCGGCTTGCGAAGGTGCGCGAGGCGGCGCAGGCTTCGCAACAGGACGCTCGGCCGCGGCACCCGACGGTGCGCTCCTCTCCTCCGCCCACGAGTCGCGGTGGCGGAAGAGCGGCACGTGCGCCTCCCAGCATTCGACCGTGCAGAACGCGAAATCCGTGCCCTTACGATGACACGTCGACACGCTGCAGACGTAGTAATCGGCCGCATACGCGATCTCGTTCTTGCAGGTATTGCAGCGCCTAAAGAAGCTGCCTTCCACTGTCCCTCCTCCTGATATGCTCGGCGACGACCCCGACGCTGGCCTGGGCGCCTCCAGCAGGCGCGATCTGCGCTTGTACCCCGGCCCCGAAACGCTGTAAATCACGAGCCTCGAATGGCCATGATCGATCTCTACGAAGCAATCAGCACTCTGCGTGCCGTGCGCCGGCTGCGCCCAGACCCGGTGCCCGACGAGGTTCTCCGACGCGTCCTCGACGCCGCGCGGTTTGCGCCAACCGGAGGCAACCGCCAGCCCTTGCGCATGATCGTCGTGCGCAAGAACGCAGCAAAGCAGCGCCTGGCAGATCTGTACGCCAAAACCTGGGCCGCGTACGTGAAGTTTCACCGGAACCTCCTCGAGGGCGTGCCCGAAGAGATCGTCGTCAAGCAGGAGAAGATGCTTGCCGCGGGCGACTACCTCGCAGCACACTTCGGCGAGACGCCGGTCCTCGTCGTGTTCTGCTTCAACCCATTGGAGATGGCGATCACCGACGCCAAGCTGGACCGACCTTCCGTGGTAGGCGGCGCGTCGGTGTACCCAGCCGTGGAGAACTTGCTGCTCGCGTGCCGCGCAGAAGGGCTCGGCTGCGTTCTCACGACTCTGCTCTGTGAGCACGAGGACGAAGTCCGTAGCCTGCTCAAGATCCCGGACCCCTGGGGCACGGCCGCAGTCATCCCGATCGGCTACCCCGTCCACCGCGGCCACGGTCCGGTTTCCCGCCGCCCCATTGGGAAGCTCGCCTTTGCCGACGAGTGGGGCACCGCCTTCGAGTAGAAACTCATGGTCGTCCATCTCGTCCTTCCCCCTGGCGACGGCCGCTCGTCGGCCGAAGATCCGTACCGAGCGTTTGCACGCGGGAACCGACTCGGTCGACGGCGCAATACGTTCGAGACGCAGGCGCGGCAAAGCTGATGGAGTTCGGAGTCGCCCTGCCGCACTTCGGGCCACGGGCACGCGACCCACGCGTGGCCGAGCGCGTGCGCGACGTCGCCACGGCCGCCGACCGACTCGGCTATTACGTCGTGTGGACGGCGGAGCACGTGATCTTCCCGCGCTCCGTCGAGACGCCCTACCCATACGGCGACCGCTTCCCCTACGACGTGAACGATCCGGTACTCGATCCCCTCACCACGCTCTCGTGGGTCGCCGGCGCCACGACGCGAGTGCGGCTCGGCTCGGCCGTGTTGGTGCTGCCCTATCATCACCCGGTCGCACTCGCCAAGTCGCTGGCATCGCTCGACGTGCTCTGCGGCGGGCGGGTCCTGCTTGGCGTGGCCGGCGGCTGGCTGCGCGAAGAATTCGAGCTTCTCGGCATCCCCTTCGCAGAGCGCGGCGCACGCACCGACGAGGCGATCGACCTCCTGAAGCATCTCTGGACGGCGGAGACGGTCGACTTCGACGGCCGCTTTCATCAGCTGCACGATGCGGCATTCTTCCCAAAGCCGCAGCAGACCCCGCACCCGCCGATCTGGATCGGGGGAGACAGCGGACCCGCTCTTCGCCGCGTCGCGACGCGAGGCGACGGCTGGCTCGCCGCCCCGCGCGATCTGCCCACGCTCGAGGGGATGATCGGACAAATCCGCCGGACCGCGGAAGAAGCTGGGCGCGACCCCGGAGCGATCGGCGTCGCAACGAGCGGCGGCGCGCGCACGCTCGACGAGATGCTCGACCTGGTGCCGACACTCGAACGAATGGGCGTTACGGTCATGAACATGGCGTCTCGCTTCTGGGCAGCGAGCCTCGACGAAGCCCTGGAGTTGCTCGAGACATTCGCGGAGCGCGCCGGCCTGACCACGTCGCCCCCTTGCTAAAGAACCCACGCGAGGGAGACGCCCGAGAGTCCAGCGGTCGAGGCGACCGTCAGCGATTGACCAGAATCGTGGCGACGCGCTACCAGAACGCCATGCGCAACTTGGTCAAGACACTTGCTGTCGGCGGCACGCTCCTCACCCTTGGGTGCTCCTCGGCCCGGCCGGTCGTGTATCCGAACGAGCATTTCCAGGTGGTTGGCGAACGCACCGCCAAGGATGACATCGACGCCTGCATCGAGCGAGCGAAGGACTATGTCGAAGGCGTGGGAGCTGGAGACGTGGCGAAGGAAACCGCGGTCGGTGGCGCGGCGGGCGCAGCGGTCGGTGCCGCAGCGGGTGCCGCCGGCGGCGCCGCCTTCGGGAACGCCGGTGGTGGTGCCGCGGCGGGAGCGGCGGGCGGTGCCGTAACGGCGCTGCTGCGCGGCGCGTACAGGAGCGGACAGATCACCCCAGCTCAGCAGGGCTTCGTGAATCGGTGCCTCGCGGAAAAGGGCTACGAGGTCATCGGCTGGCAGTAGGCGGGAAACTCTTCAGGATCGCCGTCACGGCTTCCGTCATGTCCTTGTCCCGCTCCGACGAGGTACGGCT
Source organism: Deltaproteobacteria bacterium (assembly GCA_029262355.1). GTDB lineage: Bacteria > Desulfobacterota > Binatia > UBA12015 > UBA12015 > VGTG01. Next base: position 53 of record JAJCZO010000383.1, on the reverse strand, counting down.
GTCGTTCTTGCGCATCTTCGCCTGCCCCGAGCCCCGCCAGATCAGATCGTCTC
>JAJCZO010000382.1 GCA_029262355.1 Deltaproteobacteria bacterium | reverse complement strand
CGTCCGTCGCCGCGTCTCGTCTCCTCGGAAGATTGCCTATATTCCTGCGTCGCCGTTCCTTGCGACGAACGCCGATAGACGGCAATCCGTTAACCCTATGTCGACGGCGGTGCACTAGTCGACCGCCTCCTCGAGCCACGTGGCGATCGCCCGACCGATCGCATCGGGCTGGTCCTCTTGTAGATAGTGCAGGCCCGGGCCCACGCCCACCGCAGTCAGGTTGGGCATGACGCCCACGATCTCGTCGCGCTTCGACTCCGGCAGAAGGACGCCCGGGGTGCCATACAACCAGAGCTTCGGCACGCTGTCGGTGCGAAGATACGCGGCGTACGTCTCGAAGATCGCGTGGTTGTCGGCCGGCTCGCCCGCGATCGGAATCTCGTTGGGCCAACGCCAGATCGGTTCACGACTCGCCGGGTCGAGAAACGGTGCGCGGTAGATGTCGAGGTCCGCTTCGGAGAGCCCCGTCAGCACCCCACCCGGCAGGAGCTGCTCGATGAACAGGTTCTGCGTGATCAACAGGTCGCGGCTGATCGCCGGATCGCGGAACCGCCCGAGCGCCGATGCGAACAGCGGCGAAACGTCGTCGAGCGACTCGAAGGGACGGATCATCCCTTCCATGAACGCGATGCCCCGTACGTTCTCCGGATGACGGGACGCGTAGGCGAAGCCCAGCCCCGAGCCCCAATCATGGATCACCAGGACGACGTCCTCGAGACCGAGGACGCGGATGAACTCTTCGACGTACCGAAGCTGGGTCGGGAAGCGATAGTCGATGTCCGGCTTCCCGGAGTCGCCGTGGCCGGCGAGATCGATCGCGATCGTGCGTGCCAGCGGACTCACGTGCGGCGTCACGTTGCGCCAAAGATGGCTCGACGTGGGGTTGCCGTGGATGAACAGGACGGGGCGCCCTTCTCCGTGCTGCACGAAGTGAATCTTGGTGTCGAGAACGTCTACGAAGTTCGACCCCTCGGCGAATCGGGCAGACGAATCGCCAGGCGACGATCCAGAGGTGGAACCATCGCCGCATCCCGCACCGAGGGCGACCAGAGTGAGAACGACGGCGACGGTGGGCGAAAGATTGCGCAACATGAAGCTCTCCTCCAGTTCGGCGCATCCAGGTACGCCGTCCGCGAGATGTCGGCGATGGAGCGCCGCCCGTCGGCGCCATCTCGCCGACGCCACCCTAGGTCGATCACGCCGGCGCGTCGACCCGCGAATTCGCGCGGGCGGTTTGCAGAAATGCGCACGGCAGCTGCTACGATTCTCCCTCGTGAGCTGGCACAAGGAAGTCGAGGAGATCGAGCAACGTCGCCGCATCGCGAAGGAGCTCGGCGGCAAGGAAGCCGTCGACCGCCAGCACGAGCGCGGCCGACTCACCGTGCGCGAGCGGATCGCCAACCTGTCGGATGCGGAGTCGTTCCGCGAGGTAGGACCGATCGCCGGCTTCGCCGAGAAGAACGAAGACGGCTCGCTCAAATCGTTCCAGCCCGGAAACTACGTGCTCGGAATCGCAAAGGTCGACGGGCGCCCGTGCGTCGTCGGCGGCGAAGACTTCACGCAGCGAGGCGGATCGCCCACCCCGGCCGGGCTTCGCAAGAGCGTTTACGCCGAGGATCTCGCCTGCAAACGACGGCTCCCGCTCGTGCGCTTTCTCGAGGGGGGTGGCGGCAGCGTTCGCGGATCGGGCAAGCGGGGCCCCTCGCCGGACCCGGTCTACTCGACGCACCGCTTCGTATCGATCGCCCGCGCACTCGAGACGGTGCCGGTCGTTTCTGCGGCACTCGGCGCCGTGGCCGGATTTCCTGCGGCACGGCTGGTCGCCTCGCATTTCGCGATCATGACGCGCGACACGGCGCAGGTCCTGATCGGCGGCCCCGCCCTGGTCGAGCGCGCCCTCAAGGAGAAGAAGACGAAGGAGGAACTCGGCGGCGCGCACGTGCACGAGCGCAGCGGCGTGGTGGACGCGGTTGCGGCCGACGAGGCTGAAGTGTTCGACCTGATGCGGCAGTTTCTTTCGTACATGCCCACCAACGTCTGGGAGCTCCCGCCCACTCGCGAGGAGACGGGCGACGATCCCCAGCGATGCGAAGAAGCACTGCTCGCCATCATCCCCCGCAACCGCCGCCGCGTGTACGACGCGCGAAAGCTCGTGCGCCTCGTGGTCGACGCCGGATCCCTCTTCGAGATGACGCCGATGTACGGCCGCTCCCAGATCACCGCGCTCGCCCGCTTGAACGGAACCCCGGTCGGGATCGTCGCAAACGACCCCTTCCACCTGGGCGGCTCGATGACCGCCGAGAGCGCGCAGAAGTTTCGCCGCTTCATTCGCCTCTGCGAGACGTTCCATCTGCCGATCCTGAGCTTCGTGGATCAGCCCGGCTTCATGATCGGCTCCGAAGCCGAGTCGACCGCCACGATCCGACACGGCATGGAGGCGATTGCGGAGACGGTTCGTTCAACGGTGCCGTGGGCATCGGTGATCGTGCGCAAGTCCTACGGGGTTGCGGCTGCGGCCCACTACGGACCCGACGCCACCGTGTTCGCGTGGCCGTCGACCGAACGCGGGGCCCTTCCGCTCGAAGGCGGAGTCGCCGTGGCGTTTCGCAAGGAGATCGCGGCGGCCCCCGACCCCGAAGCAAAGCGTCGCGAACTCGAGGAGAGTCTCTCCAAAGGGCGAACGCCCTTTCCCTCGGCCGACTTCTTTTCCGTACACGACCTGATCGACCCACGTGCCACCCGACCCGCGCTGTGCGAGTGGCTCGAGAGCGTGCAGCCCCTCCTGCGTGGGCGCACCGCGGCCGGCCGGCGGGCTTAGCGTCCCTTGGAAAGGTCGCGCAGGCTGAAGGTGCGCTCCGGAAGGCCCTGGTCGTGCTTGACGTCGCTTCGCACGAACGTGGTGCTTCGCTTGCTCGCGGGGTTCTCGACCGAGACGTGCAGCGGCGTCTTGCGACCGTCGACGTCTCCGTAGGTTCGCACGATCACCCGCCGCGACACGGCGCCGCCCGATTTGCGGGCCTCGATCTTCTCGATGGCCGCGTCGTCGGTAGAGATCCAAACGCGGAAGTGCTGGCCGAACGGCCACTCGCGGTCGCCAACATCGACATCGATCACGACCAGATCCTCGCCATCGACCGTCTCTTCGTCGACCACCGTCGCCTCGACGTCTTGCGCCATTCGCGGCAGCAGGTCGAGGAGCTGCGCGTCGCGGTAGCTCGGCTCATTGCCGTACGCCGGAGCGTCGTCACTCTGGCCGGTGGCGATCCGCTGGAAGCGCCGCGTGGCGGGAGCCCACACCCACGCATCACCGGCGTCGTCTGCCGCCCAGATGTCGAGGATGCGCAGGCCCAGAACATCGGCCGGCCCAAGGAACTCGGACAACGACGAGACCTTCAGGTCTTCACCCAGCGACTCTTTGACCTCGACCCGACGTTCGCGGACCTTGTCGTCTTCGATGAACGACTCGATCACCAGGATGGAGCTCCGATCGCTCCACCCAGCCGGGGCATTCATCTTTGCCGATGACGCGAGAAGGGCGTTTGCGTCGAGCGCCGAAGCGCCCGAGACCGGAAGCAGGACCAGAGCCACGAGAAGACCGACAGGCGCGTGCTTGCAGAGCATTCTGTCGCAATAGGCCTCCGAAGCGCCGCCGCGCAAGCCCCTTGCGACGCGCGACAACCCGCGCGTCTGCCTTGCCACACGCCGAGGGAGCAAAATTTCTGACCGCGCAAGCAGATTCTTGCTTCACCTCGAATTCCCAGGTGTGATCTACGTCCGAAACCAAGGAGACGTCCCGGCCAGGCAATGAAGCCCGTCCGGCAAGCCCGAGCATCGTGCCCGGGACCGCGTGTTGCCCCGCAGGAGGTTGGCGGCGCGGATCGGACGTTGGGAGGTGACACTACAGTTCGCGGTGCAACGACCGGGGGGTCGCGACCGAACCAGGAGGAAACTCGATGGTTCTCGGATTCCCCCGAGGCGTTCTCAGGCTCACCGCAGCTGCGGCAACGGCCCTGTTCTTCATGCCGGCGAGCCCCACCGAAGCGCAACTCACTGACTCGACCCAGACCGTCCCGAACATTCCCGGAGGCCAAATCGAGAAATCTCTCGATGAACAGATTGGCGCCGGGCACGGTGATGCATTTACCCCCGGCTCTGCCGTCTACTTGATCAAGCGCGACCCTGCGCGATCGATCCGGCGCGGCCGCCAGCTCTTCCAGCGCAAATTCACCGCAACCCAAGGTGTGGGTCCGCGGGTGAGCAGCGACTCGACGGGCGACATTACCGAGAACCGCGCACTCGGCGCGGGCCTCTCGGACTCGTGCGCCGGATGCCACGGGCGACCCCGTGGGGCCGCCGGCTTCGGCGGCGACGTCGTCACGCGCCCCGACAGCCGCGACGCGCCGCATCTGTTCGGTCTCGGCCTACAGGAGATGTTGGCCGACGAGATGACGACCGAGCTTCGGTCGATCCGCGCCGCGGCACTTTCGGCCGCATCGGACTCGGGCTCGCCCGCGACGATGCCGCTGGTGGCCAAGGGCGTTCGATTCGGCTCGATCACAGCCAGGCCGAACGGGTCGGTGAACACGTCGAAGGTCGAAGGCGTGGACGAGAACCTCCGGGTAAAGCCGTTCTTCCACCACGGGGGAACGATCTCGATGCGTGAGTTCATCATCGGAGCCTTCAAGGCCGAGATGGGCCTGGAATCGGCGGACTCGATCCTGTGCGCCGCCACGAACGCCAACAATCCGCAGACCCGCACGTCGCCCGCCGGCATGACGTTCGACCCGGCCCTCGACGCGTTCGAACGCCCGCCCGTCTGCAACGTCACCAACGACGGAGACGGCGACGGCGTGACGAACGAAGTCGACATGGCGGTCGTCGACCATCTGGAGTTCTACTTCCTGAACTACTTCAAGCCGGGGCAACACAAGGTGTCGCGAGACGCGCGGCGCGGCCTCGACAAGATGAAGGAGATCGGCTGCACCGGATGCCACGTGCAAGACCTCCGCATCGATTCCGATCGGCGCGTGGCCGACGTGACGACCGAGTACGATTCGAGGCGCGGCATCTTCAATCGACTGTTCGCCGAGGCCGAGACCCGCTTCGATGCGCACCCAGACTCCGAGCCCTACCCCCAGCTCCTCCCACAGGGCAACGGCTTCCTGGTTCGCAACATCTTCACCGACTTCAAGCGCCACGACCTCGGCCCGAACTTCCACGAGCGGGAGTTCGACGGCACGTATCAGAAGGAGTTCCTCACCGAAGCCCTCTGGGGTGTCGGCACCACAGCCCCCTACGGCCATGACGGCCGAAGCATCAACCTCGAAGAGGTGATCTTGCGCCACGGCGGCGAGGCGAAGTCGTCTCGCGACCGGTTCGCGAGGCTGCGCGGCTCGGACCGGCGCAAAGTGATCGAGTATCTGCAGTCGCTGGTGCTCTTCCCGCCCGACGACACGGCATCCAACCTAAATCCGGGCGTGCCCGGCGGAGATCCGCAGACCGAGCACGGAAGCATCAACCTCGGCGCGTTGTTCCAGATCGCCGACGAAGGCGGCGAGTAGCCCGCCCGGGGCCCCGCCCACCGACGGGGGGGGCCACCGACTCGTGCATTAGAGCTGGGAGCGTACGAGGTGGCCCTCGGACGCGAACCCGTCCAGCACCCGGGGCAGGTCGTCCGCCTGGCCGAGCATCTGGTCGAAGAAGGCAACGACCACGTCGCGGGTTCGCGCCAGCGCAGGCGCCGCCGGGCCCACGTTCTCGATCAGGTCGACGTGGTTCGCACCGTCCAAGAGGATGTGAACCTTCGGCCCCTCGATCGCGTCGTAGAAGGTGGCCGGCACGTCGGGCGTCACGAGGGGGTCGTCGCTCCCGCTCATCGCGAGCGTGGGCGGGCCGCTCGGATCGAACGCCTCTCGGAACAGCCCGTCGATCAGAACGGTGACGGGTGCCACCACCACGACCGCGTCGACCCGCGCGTCGTCGCAGCACGACAGGCGACTGTGCGCGATCGCCGTCGCACCTCCCAGAGAGTGCCCTAGAACGGCGATACGCTCCGGGTCGATTCGGCCGCCGAGCCGTTGGTCGGCGTCGTCGCGAGAGGCCTTCGTAAGCTCGTCGATCACAAACGAGAGATCCCCGGGCTGGTCGACCGCGTCACCCAGCCCCGTGACGAATCCCCCAGGCGCCGCTTCGTTCGTGAGCGGAAACCGCGGCGCCGCAACGATGTATCCCGCCTCCGCGAGCCCACGGCCAATCGCATCGAAGCGGGCGGTGTTCCCCCCATAGCCGTGCGCCAGAAGCACCAGGGCACACTGGTCGCCGCGGCAGGCCGGGCGATGGCTCTGCGCATCGACGGTGAGCCAGAGGCGCGTTTCGAGAACCCGCTCCGGCGCACCACCGAATTCTGCGTTTGGCGGCATCGTGCGCGCGTGGTCGACGAGAGTCCGCAGTTCGGTCACGACCTCGGTGGAAGGAACTGGGGCGGCTCCGTCTCCGCATGCGAGAGGCAAGAAGAGAACGATTGCGGCGACCGCCGAGCGTGTTCTGTGCATACTTCAAGTCTACCGTCAGCGACCGACGCCGGCTATCGACTTCACTGTTGGCGATCGTGTGAAAGCGCGCGCATTCGATCGCGCGAATTTTCCCGCGATTCCCCAGCAGATACAGGCGCTTACGTTCGGTTTCGCTGGTGATCGAGTGCGCGCGGTTCTCGACGATCGCCAACAGGATGGCTCCTCGGAGTGGAAAACCACCCAGAGCTTCGGTGCGGGAGACATCCCGCGATTGATGCGAGTGCTCGCACTCTGCGATGAGTGGCTTGCCGACTCGGTCGGCGAGAAGGCGGCTTGAGCCATGGCCAGAAAGGACGAGCCTCAGGGGCAGTTCTCGCTTCCCTGGGTCCGTGTCGAGCTGGTTCGTGAGGAAGACCCACCGGAGAGTATCCCGGTGCGAAGCCCCGACGACGTTGTCCGCCTCCTTCGGGCTGAAGCTGAGCGGTTCGACCGCGAGCACTTTCTCGCTGTTGCTCTCGACGGCAAGGGCAAGGTGGCCGGAATCGAGACAGTAGCCATTGGCACGGCCACGGCTTCGCTCGTTCACCCGCGAGAGGTCTTCAAGCCGCTCATCCTGATGAACGCCTCGAGCTTCATCGTCGCCCACAATCACCCGTCTGGCGACCCGACGCCGTCGGCCGAGGACCACTCCATCACGTCTCGTCTTCACGAGGCCGGGGAGCTCATCGGTATTCGGCTCCTCGACCACGTGGTGCTGGGCTCTGGCTGCTACCACTCGATGAACGAGCACGGCCAGATGCCGGCAGGTAGACGCAAAGCGATGCAAGCGGCTTAGAGGGCAGGGGGGCGGTCGGAATCATGCGACCGCCTCCCCTGCGATTTTTCCCATGCGGCCGCTCTTTGACCGCGCTCAGAGAACGGGTCGGCTGCGGGAGCAGCTACGAGTGTGTGGCCTCAAGTGGCCGCCCCGGCGCACCGCGACGGCTCTTGTCATATCGGCCGTTATCGGACACGAATCCGGGGCCCTCGGCTGGCCCACCTGGCCGGCAACCGCGCTCACTGGTTGTGTTTCAAATACGACCGTATCTGGGAAACAGGGATCAGAACGAGGAGGAAACCGGCCAACGTGTCGCCGCGTAGGCGACTCCTCCGCTGTCGAATCCTGCGAGTGAACCGGGCGCCCCTGCGGCTACGCCGCGGCGGCTTGGGCCCGAAAGCTCGATCTCGCTCGAGGCTTCGCATTGGCGGCTACCCGTCGACCTGGGCGAATAGGCCGTTCACTTTTCTTACGGCCAGCCCGGCCAAGGTCGCGGGCTCCGTGGACAGCGTGCTGCCCCGTTCGAGCGAGCCGTGGCGTATGGGCGAGAGCCCGGTCAAGAGTGAAGCGGTACTCGGAATCGTCCAGGGCGCGGGGGCATAGGCATTGCGAAACAATGTGGACTGACGCGCGAATTCGGCCAGACCCGGGCTGGTGTCGTGCGCGTAGCCGTACTGAGAGAGATGGTCGGCGCGCAGAGTGTCCACGACGATCAAGACGATGTCTGGCGAAGGTCGAGCCGACGAACAAGCGACGGCCGGCGAAGCGAGTGGCGCGGCCACCGTCAGGATTGGAACCAAGAGACGTGCCCTCGCGCTAAGGCAGGTGATGGCTGATGCGCGGATGCTGCCAGGTTGCCAAGATCCGCTGAGTGTGGATTCCATGGCTACCGTGAGGGCGTCATCGGCGCTGATTCCGGCGCCGTGGCCCTTCCCTCGGTGGCTTCCGAGATACGACCGAAAGTTATGTTTGAGCTGAAGCGAGGAAGGCGGCGCATCTCGGTGGTCCGAGGGAGTGGAAGACTCAGCGCAGCTTCGTCATCTGGCGCAAGAGTTCGTCGAACACACGATCGATCGGCCCGGCGTGATCGGTTAGGTCGGCCTGCGGAAAGCGACGTCAGCCTATCCACAGCTTGTCCGCTTTAGGTGAGGCAAGGCCATCGTAGGCTTCGGCTGAGTCTTGGGACAGTACGGGGCCGAGGAAACACGCGCTGCTGGACCTGTCGAACCGGGAAGATTGGTGTCTGGCTCTAGGGCGCCTCGTCCGAGAAGCAGATGTTGGTCCGAATGGTGAAGTTCGATCCATCCGTGTGGCGCTCGGCGTGGAAGAAGTCGATGTCGTAGATTTCACCGATCGTGAGGCCGAGCGTGCCGGCAACCGCGTCGACGTCCACGGTACCGGCTGCGAGTGGATGTACGCCTCCGAGGTCGATCACCAACTGCCCGTTGATGAACAGCCACGCGTCGTCGTCACCTTCGAAGGTCAGGGTCTCTCCGCCTCGGTACTCGAAGTCGGAGTGAAACTCTGAGGTGAAGTGAAAATTGTGGATGTTGCCTTCGTTGCCCCATCCTTGCGAATCGACGGGGAAGAAGGCGTTGGATGTGTACTCCCAAGTGTCCATCCCCGTCAGCGTCAGGGGGACGGGAACCGGCGGGAATGCTATGTTGACCCCCGGCACGTCGTTATACCACTGCTCGAAGGTAGGCAGGTGCAAGAGGCCCAGCGGAGAGGGTACAGGCTTCCGATCTGGGCCGATGACAGGCTCGACCAGCCCGGGAGTCAGGCTACCATTAAAAGATGGCTCGAAATCCGGATGGGCGACCTGAAAGTCACGAACCGTGAGCCTCAGGTCTTGTTGCTCGACCGAGCAGGAACCACACCCCAGGGCCACGGGGTCCTCTGCCGACCCATCGCAGTCGTTGTCTAGGCCGTCGCAGACTTCAGTATTGCCCGGGAAATTCTGGGCGTCGCCGTCGTCGCAATCATCGCAGGCGTTGCTGCCGTCGCCATCGAGGTCGGTCAATTGACAGACGCAGGCGGGCTGGGCGAGATCCGGGGAGCCGTCGCAGTCGTTGTCCTGTCCGACGTCGCAGATGAGCGGGCCGGGGAGGCCCGGTGTGCACGTCTGCGTGGCCCCGCCGATGCAGTTGTCCACCGTCATCTCACATGCGCCCGTGCCGCAGGTCGTCTGCTCGCAGGTTCCTTCCAGCATCGCCAGAAGATTGGCTGCGATGGCATCGACCATCGCCTCCATGACCTCCATGTCTCCCTCGGTCGTGCAGACGGAATCGGGCTTGGCGGCCTTCTGCTTGGCTTCCAACTTGGCGAAGCAGCCCTTCTCGGGAACGGCCCCGCCGTCGAACTTCGTCATCACTTTCGCTTCGCAGTCCGTCTGCACCTGGCCGCACTTCGCGGGCTTCTTCTGGCACAGCTCGCGGCACTTCAGCAGGCCT
>JAJCZO010000381.1 GCA_029262355.1 Deltaproteobacteria bacterium | reverse complement strand
CAGGCGGCGAAGGGCGCGGTCGGATCGCCAATCCTTCGCCAGTTCTACTGCAGCCCGGCGCAGCTGCCCCCGGTGCTCTTCGAGCTTCTGTTCGAACCGCTCGAAGAGGGTGAAGGCGTCGGCCGAGGTTCCGGCGAAGCCGGCGACCACCTGGTCGCGGTAGAGGCGGCGAACCTTTCGCGCGCCGTGCTTCATCACCGTCGAACCCACACTGACCTGTCCGTCGCCGGCAAGGCATGCGCGTCCGTCTTTGCGCACGGCGAGGATCGTCGTCGCGCGAATGGGCGGAAACTCAGAAGTGCTCACGATCAATCTGTAGGCATCGTCCTGGGACTTGTCGATGCCGGCTTGGGGCTGCTGTTCGGCGGGTGTCAGCCCCGCGGGTGGAAGCGGCGGTGGGTATTCTGCAGGTGGGACAGGCTCACGTGGGTATATTTTTGTGTGGTCGTGAGGCTCGCGTGCCCCAGCAGGTCCTGAATCGACCGGAGGTCGGCTCCGTCATCCAGAAGGTGTGTTGCACAGCTATGGCGTAGGGCATGGGGGTTCATCGGCGGCAACCCGGCCTTGTGCATCGCGGCGTTCACGATCCGACCGATGCTGCGCACGGCGAGTCGCGTGCCGCCCTGGTTTCGGAAGATCGGCTGGCGGGTTCCCCGGTCTCTGCTCGTCGTCGTTTGTACGGACGAGAGCTGCTGCAGGGCGTGGCGAGCGGCGCGACTCATGGGCACGATCCGGTCCTTGTTGCCCTTGCCGGATCGGACGTGAACGCGTCGTTCCTCGAGCGACACGTCCTTCCAATCGAGCCCGACCACCTCGCTGGCACGTAGCCCGCTGCCGTAGAGGAGTTCGAGTAGGGCGAGGTCGCGTGCGTCGGACTCACTCGCGAGCTCGCGGTCGGCCAGAACGGTTTCGAGGTCGCGCTCCGAGAGGTATCGCGGCAGCGGTCGAGGGAACTTGGGCGCGCTGATGTCCGACGCGGGGTTGCCCTCAGCCAGTCCGACCCGGCGGAGGTACGAGAAGAAGCTTCGCAGGACACTGACGGTACGCCCGAGAGATCTGCGCCCGACCTGCTCGCTGCGCACGGCCAGGAAGGCGCGCAGCTCATCGGTCGTGATTGCCGTCCAATTGACGCTCGCCGTGGGGTCGTCGCCGACCAGAGCGCCGCGGAGGCGCTCCAGTTCGCGGCGGTAGGCGCGGACGGTGTGCTGGGAGGAGCCACGCTGGATCTCGAGCTCGCGAAGGAATTCGCCAACGAAATTCAGCCCCTTCTGTCGTGCGGGTGCCACGCAGTCCCCTCCCGGCGGGCCTCGGTGGGCCAGGCCCCCAACTGTCGTCGGGCCGTCTCCTGTGATACCCGAACCCTCATGGTGTGGCCAACCGTGCGGCCGGCGCGTTCTGGCCGTACTCCGCCGAGCAGCGTCGCTCCGGCTCCGTTCCGGCAGTGGATTCTCGCCTCGGTCTTCCTCGTGGTTACGACCGGGCTGGCCTGCGAGCCCACGGATCCCGCTCGCGCGGGCGCAGAGCGATTCATCGATCGTTACTACGTCGAGATCGATCTTCCGGCCGCCAAGGATCACGCCGTTGGCTTCGCGCTCGTGAAGCTCGATCGGGAGATCGGGCTCCTCGAGGGCATCGACGGGCCCGAATCGTCTGGAAAGCCGGACGTAAACTACCGATTCCTGACCGAGCGCGCCGGTAGTGACGCCGACCACCGAGGGTTTCTTTACGAACTCACGATCCACTTTGGCGGCGGGCAAGTGGTTCGCCGAGCGCTGGTGACGGTGCAGGAAGCCGACGGAGGTTGGCGCGTCGCGAATTTCCAGGAGTTGGATTGAGCGGCTTCGCCCGCACGTGGCTGACGCTCGTCGCCTCCTTGGTGCTTCTCGTGAGCCTGGCATTCGCATTGGTTGCGTGGCGGGCGCACCGAAGCCTTTCCGATCGGCCCGGCGAAGTGATCGCCGCGCTCTCCGAGGCGATTGACTTGCCCGTGGAGGCCGACGGCGTTCACGTCACGTGGTGGCCCCCCGGACTCGTCGTTCACGGGCTGCGGATTCCCGACGAGTCGCCTCTCGGGCCGGGTGATCTCGTTCATGCCGACGAGGCGCGCTTGGTAGTGCGCGGCTGGCCACTCCTGACGGGGACGGTCGTCGTCCAGCGTGTCGAGGTGGTATCGCCCGTCGTTCGGCTGGTTCGCGGCGTGGAGGGTGGATGGAATTTCTCCGGTCGTGGGAGCCTCGAGCCGTCGCTCGAGAGCGCTCCAGGGGGGGGCGATCGCGCGCACGGCGAGGTCGCGCGATCCGCCACCGGATCGTCCACGGCGCTGGAGTTCGATATCGTCGATGTCGTTCTCGGGCGTGGACGGATCAGCTTGCGCGATCGTGCGGTGCCCGGTGTTCCGGAGTTCGAGATCTCGTCGATGGACGCGCGCCTGCGCCGGCGCGGGGGCGCGATGACGCTGGAGTTCGAGGGTAGCGCGCTCGGTGGGCCGCCCGGCAACCTTAGAGGAACGCTCGAGGTGCCGGCGGACGAGCACCACGTGACCCTCGCGGTCAACGCGACCGGAGTGCCGGCGAGCCGTCTTCCGGAAGTGACGCGGCTCGCGCGCGGAGGGATCCCGTTCGGCGCGACGCTCGAGGGCGTCGTGGCGGCGGAGGTTTCTGGACAGTTTCCCCGTCAGTGGCCGCCAGGCCCCGCAGTGATCGGAGTTCTGGTAGACGCGCGCGAGGCCTCTGCCTCGATGGCGAGCGGGTATCTGCGCAAGCCCATCGGGACACCCCTCATCGTCGGACTCGAGTTGCACGCCGGCCCGGATCTTCTGCAGGTGCGTCGCGCGACGTTCGAGAGTGGCGACGCAAAGGTCGATCTCTCGAGCGCAGAGGCGAACGGTCCGGTAGCCGAGGGCCAGCCCGTATTGCAGATCGCGAGCGCGAATCTCACGGCCGCCATGCTCGCAGAGTGGGTTCCCCTGCTGGCCGCCGTGGCGCCTACGGGCCAGTTGACGCTGCAGGGTAGGATCGCTCCGGGAGATACCGAGACCGCGGTCCACGTGCGGCTCTCGGGAACGGACCTTGGGGTCCGTATTGGACCTGATCCTGCTGAGCTCGGCGCGGCCGCACTCGCCTTCGACGTCAGGCCGAAGGGCCGCTTTACCGCCGAGGTATCGATCGACGACCTGCGCTCCAACGACCTGTTCGCCGGTCATCTGGCCGTGGCCTTCGAGGGGGGAGCGGGGGAACCGACGATGGTGCGGATCGACGGTGCTCGGGGTGGCCGAGGAGATGCCGAGCTCGAGCGGCTGGCCCTTGAGTGTGAGGTAGCGGGGGAACGTGCGGAAGTGCGCCGCCTCGATGTCGTGGGTCTAGGGGGCACTTTGCATGCCGAGGGCGAGCTAGCGCGCGACGAGGCCGACGCCCTCTCGGTTCGGTTCGCTCCGCAATGGGATGGTTTGGATTTCGGTGGGTTGCTGCGTCTGTTCGGGGTCGATGTCGAGGTCCAGGGCCTGTTCACCGGGCGAGCCGCATTGTCTGCGCGGCACAGTGCGGAAGAAGCTCTTCTCGAAACGCTCACCGGCGTGTTCGATGCGCGTCTCGAGGAGGGGAGCCTTCCCGATTTGAATCTGGCGCGGGCGACCGTGAGCAACCTGAGCGCGATTCCGGGCGTGCGTCAGGCGATCGAGCGCGGGGCCGAGGAGAAGGTCCCCGGATTGCTCGCGCGGACGAGTCGAATCGAGTCACTGTCGGCAGATGGCTCGATTGATCAGGGTGTCGTGTCCGTGTCGAACCTTCGCCTCGATGCACCGGACTATTCGATCGACGCTGCGGGTCGTGTGACCTTGGACGGGGGAGTCGATCTCGACGGTGATCTCGTGCTTGGGGGCGAGGCGACGGACGCACTCGTGTCGGCTTCGGGAATTCTCGCGGTCCTGGCGCCCGACGGAAAGGAGATCCGTATCCCGGTCTCGATCGAGGGCACGTACCCGGAACTCGTGAGTGCGCCCTCACCGGCCTTTACGACCGGGTCGATCGCCGGGTCGGTTGGCACCGGGGCCGCCGGTGGGGCGGAGGGTTTCCTTCGTCGGTTGTTCGGCGGTGGAGATCGCGCGGGCGAACCCGAGGCGGCCGGCGAGCCTCGGCCGTGATCGCCAGGCCGGATGGGTGGGAAGAGCTCGTGGCTGCCGGTCTGTGGGCCCGTGCCATCCGTACCCCGCGATCCGCGGCCGCGTTTTGGAAGCACCTCTACGAGTCGTTCGAGGATGTCGCGATCGTGCGCACGGCGCTGCGTGACGGGGATGATGCGATCTTGGTGATCATCGCTCCACCGGACTTCGTAACGGACGCCGAGGCGATTCTGGCCGAGGTCGTGCGGCTCGGTACGCCACCGGTCGCGTCGGCGTCGCTGCCGGACGCATGCCGTACGGATTGGTTTCTCGCCGAGTGGGCCCATGCGTAAAGGGCCCGGCGGCGGACCGCCTACTCCTCGCTGGCTTCGTCTTCCTCGGCCGGCGGGCTCTTGCGTGAGAAGACGAACGCGACACCGATGCTGACGCCGTAAAGTACGATGAGGGGACCGGCGAGGAGCAGTTGAGATGCGACGTCGGGGCCAGGCGTGAGGATGGCCGCGAGGACGACGATCACGATGATCGCGTAGCGCCAGGGTTTGATGAGCGTGTTGTGGTCGATCATCCCGATGCGCGCGAAGAAGAAGGCGAGCACCGGCAGCTCGAAAGTCACGCCGAACGCGAGGAGCAGCCGCGAGCTGAACGACAAATACTCGCTGATGCGCAGCGTAGGCTCGATGCCAATCGTCGCATACTGCTCGAGGAAGAAGCGGTAACCGACCTGGAAGACGAGCAAGTAGCAGAACACGGCTCCGGCGACGAAGAAGAAGGTTCCGAAGATGACGAACGGGATGACGTAGAATCTCTCGTTTTCGTGCAATCCCGGAGCGACGAATCCCCAGAGCTGAAAGAGGATCGCCGGAGACGAGAGGAAGATGCCGGCGATGAACGCGACCTTCAACTTGGTGAAGAAGGCCTCGGCGACTCCGGTGCCGATCAGCATGACGTGCTTGCCGTCCCCGGCGAGCTGGATCGGCCGCGTCAGGATCTCAAAGAGCTTGTCGGAAAACGCGTACGAGGCGGCGAACCCGATCAGCACGAATGCGATCATCTTCATGAGGCGCCAGCGAAGCTCTTCCAGGTGCTCCGTCAGCGGCATCTCGGCGTCAGACATCGTCTCTTTCGGTGGAGGTCGAGGGCGCGGGGGGAGCCGGCGCTCAGGACTCCGACTGCGAGCCGTCGGTCGCGGGCGCGTCCGAAGCTGTGGCGGCGGAGGACCCCGTCGAAGCCGCCGGGAGGCCGGCCGGGTCGGCCTTGGGGGGCTTGAGAGCGCTGTCGCTCGGGGCCGCGTCGGTCGATCCCGTGGGAGTGGTGGATCCGGTTTCGGCCTCAGGCGGTTTCGCGAGCCGCGATTCACGCTCCTGGTCACGCGCGAGGCGCTCGTGCTCCCGTGCTTCGCGCTCGATCAAGTCGCGCGCGCCTTGGAGCTCTTTGTTCACGTCGCCCGTGACCTTGCGAAACTCTGCGAGCCCCTTGCCCAGCGTGCGTGCCATCTCTGGGAGACGGCGAGGGCCGAGCACGATCAGGGCCACGACGAGGATGACCGCGACCTCAGGCATCCCGATGCCGAACATCGAAGCAAGGCTACCCGATGCTCAGAGCGTATTCAATTTGGCCACCGCAGGCCTCAGAGTGTCCAGTGTGGGCGCAGGATTTCCTTGAGGGGCTCGAGCACGTCGGTATCGGCGTCGTCGGTGGGTGCGTCACGGCGGTCGCGCGCTGTTGCCATCTCGACGAGCATGGCCTCTGCCGAGTCGCGGATGGCGTCGAGGTCGTAGCCGCCCTCGAGCACGGCGGCGAACCGGCCGCCGCAGACCTCCCGAGAGACGTCGAGGAGGCGGGCGGCCATCCCCGCCACACCGCTCTCGGTGACGCGCATGCCCCCCAGCGGATCGCGGTGATGGCAATCGAAGCCGGCCGAAACCAGTAGGAAGTCCGGCTCGAATTGGCGGATGACGGGAGAGAGGATCTGGTCGAACGCAAGTAGGTATGCCGCGTCGCCGACGCCGGCCGAGAACGGAACGTTGACGGTGAACCCCTTCCCGGCGTCACGTCCCAGGTCGCTCGCCGCACCGGTCCCTGGGTAGTACGGGTACTGATGGAGCGACGCGTAGAGGACGCTGGGGTCATCGTAGAAGATCGATTCGGTGCCGTTGCCGTGATGCAGGTCGAAGTCCACGATCGCCACGCGATCGAAGCCGTGGCTTCGAAGGTGCTTCGCGGCCACCGCGACGTTGTTGAAGAGGCAGAAGCCCATCGACTGACTCTCGGTTGCGTGGTGTCCCGGGGGACGAACGAACGCGAACGCGTTGTCCGTCGCGCCGTCGGCGACGGCATCCACCACTTCGAGGAAGCCACCCGCGGCGAGTAGTGCGACTTCGTACGATCGCGCGGACGTCGCCGTGTCGGCGTCGATACGTGCGTGGTCCTGGCCCTCGGTTTCCCGAACGCGTTCGAAGAGGCTTTCGGAGTGTGCCGTTCGAATTTCGGCAGGCTCTGCGAGTCGCGGCGTCACGCGCTCGAGCCCGGGCCCATTCCACGACGCGAGGAGTTCTTCGAGAACGGCGATTCGGTCGGGCCGCTCCGGGTGCCCGCGCCCCGGGTCGTGTTCCTGGAAGCGGCTGTCGATCAGAACACTGGTCCGGTGGGTCACATTCGACCTCGTGGAGGCGGCGGGGCGGCGGGTGCGTCGTACGACGGAGGCGTGACCCAGCGGCCCGTGTTGAGGGAGCGGCCCCACTGGGGGTTCTTCGGAGGCGGATCGCCGCGCGGATCGTCGGAGGCCTTCGCCCAGCTCGGCAGGCTCTCGTCGGTGCCGTCATCACCCCAGCGTCGGCGGTAGGGGTCGGATTCGGGGCGGTCGCCCCATCGCCGGGTTCCCGGCGCGGCGCCGGGGCGATCCCCCCAGCGTCGCGCGGCGTCGGCATCTTGGGTTTGGCGTCGGCGCCTCAGTGCGGCCGCGTTCCCGGGGTTCCCGGTGTTTCCAAAGTATTCGGTTGGCGCCGCGCTCGAATCGTAGTCGCCGCTACCGTAGGCTGCGTAGTTTGCGTCTTCCCCGGGGAGTGGCTGGGGCTCGGTGCCGCGCCGATAGGCCTCGATCATCGTGCCGGCTTGCCCGGGTGGTGCGCGCTCACCCGTCTTCTTGTCGACGTTTACGAGCACGATGTCGCGCGGCACGGGGAAGTCCTTGATCGGCTCGCCCTCGAGGGCTTCTTCCATGAAAGACTTCCACATGGGCGCAGCCGAGCGACCGCCGGTTTCCTTCTTCCCGAGCGTGCGGTCGCTGTCGTACCCGACCCAGACTCCGGCGAGGAGCTCGGGTGTGTATCCCATGAACCATGCGTCGCGCAGGTCGTTTGTCGTGCCCGTCTTGCCCGCCACCGCTCGATCGAGACGTGCTCTCTTGCCGGTTCCGTGCTCGACCACGCTCCGCATCAGGTTCACGGTGATGTACGCGGTTTCGGGCGCGATCTCTTGCGTCGCTTGAACGGGTGGTTGCTCGAGGAGTCGCCCGTCCCGATCCGTGATGCTCGTGATGAATCGAGGCTCGACCCGCGTACCGAGGTTGGCGAAAACGCCGTAGGCCTCGACCATCTCTAGTAGCGTGACCTCTGAGGTGCCGAGTGCGATCGACAGATTCTTCGGGATCTTCCGGTCTAGGCCGAAGTGCGGCAGGTAGTCGATCAGGTAGTTCAGTCCCATCGCTTTGGTGAGCTTGACGGTCACGACGTTGCGCGACTTCGTCAGCGCTTCGCGTAGTGTCGTCGGGCCGTAGAAGCGTTTGGAGAAGTTCTTCGGTGACCACTGCTGGCCGGGCCCGATTCGATAGCTCACCGGCGAGTCTTGGATGACGGTCGTCGGGGTGAAGCCGCGATCCATCGCGGCCGTGAAGATGAGCGGCTTGAAAGCGGAGCCTGGCTGCCGCAGCGCCTGCGTGGCGCGGTTGAACTCGCTCCGTTCATAATCGAGCCCGCCCACCATTGCGATGATGTCGCCGGTCTCGGGCCGCATCGCTACGAGTGCGCCCTGCGTGTCGTTGTTGTGAGCGACCGCGAGGTGGCGCGCGCCGTCCTTCTCGGCGACGACCGCCTGGAGGAGGTCGCCCGCCTTCGGCTCGTACTTTCCGCGCTTTGCCCACTTGAATCCGGTCGGGCCAATATGGGAGGTGCCGTCTGCCCACAGGACGTTCACACCACCGCTCGCTCTGCCCACGCTGCCATCGGGTCCGGGGACGACGACCACGTCGAGCGTGGCGCCGGGCTCGGGGAGGGCGGAGGGCGGCGTTGGTGCGGCACTCTCGAGCATCGGTCGCCACTGTGAGGCGGGCAACGTCTTTCGCGGCCCGCGGAACCCCTGTCGTTCGTCGATCTCCGCGATTCCCTCTTGCACCGCTCGCTCGGCCGCCGCCTGCGCGCGCGGGTCGAGTGTGGTGTAGACGTCGAGGCCGAGCTTGTAGGCCGCCGTGCCGCCGTAGCGCTTCACGAGGTAGCGGCGCACGTGTTCGACGAAATACGGTGCCGGCCCCTGCACCTTCAGCTGCTTGCTCGCGGCGAGTACGATCTCCTCGTGCTCGGCCTTTCGCGCCTCGTCGTGCGTGACGAACCCAGCCTTCACCATCTGTCGGAGCACGTAGCGCTGGCGAGCTTTGGCCTGCTCCATGTTGCGCCGTGGCGAGTAGCGGCTCGGTGCCTGTGGTAGGCCC
>JAJCZO010000380.1 GCA_029262355.1 Deltaproteobacteria bacterium | reverse complement strand
TTGGTGGACACCCAATAGCGCGCGATAGTGCGCAAGGAGTGTTCGGATGGCATCGAAGAGTGAGACGATTTGCTTGGGAGGGAGGTTGCGGAACTCAGCGCTGTTCGCCACGTCTAGCACGTGCTTGCGTTCCGCCCCGCTCAACTTGTTGCGCGGCTCGGTCTTGGGGCCAAGGCGCTGATCCCTGATGGAAGCGAGTCGGGCGCTCCAGCCCGAGCTCGTCGAGAACGGCTGGGTCGAGCCAGTCAATCCGAATGGCCGCGTCGGTGATGCGGTGCGAAAGCGTGTGAAGCGACTGGTCCGCGACGGCTTCCTCGCGATGCCAAGTCACCTCGTGCGTGGGACGGGGTTTCCGTAGCAATGGGACCAGAAGCAACGCTAAGAGGGGGCGCCGAGCTCCCGGTAGCAGCCCACCGCAGGCACGTCGTCGAAGCGGTACTTGCCGAGCACGTGGACGTGCCCATGTCGTACGGGTGAGAGCCGTGCGATGTCCTCGTCTTGGACGCGGACGCCTTCGGTCCGGAGCGCATGAATGACGCGATCGAGGTAGACGGTGTTCCAGGCGACGATGGCGTTGGACACGAGGTTGAGGCACGCCGCCTGATTGAGGAGGCCCTCGGCGTCCTTGCGAGTGAGCCGGCCGCGGCGCCCGAATGCGACGTGTCGCCGGAGCGCGTGAAGGGCCTCGCCCTTGTTGAGCTGACGGCCGATACGCCGCCGGAAGTCTTCCTCGGCGAGGTAGCGGAGCACGTGCTCTGTCTTGCAGATGCGCCCGTATTCCAGGAGTGCACGAACGACGCCTCGACGGGTCCGCGCCTGGAGCTTGCTCACGAGAAGGGATGCGGTGACCCAGCCGAGCTTGAGAGAGCCGGCGATCCGGAGCATCTCGGGCCAGTGCTCCACGATGGGCTCGCGTCGAATCGTGCGAGCCGTGGGCAGCTCGTCGGTGAACTCCTCCCCCACGCCTTCCAGCGCGTAGATCCGGGTCCCTCCCGTGTCGGCGATCCGAGGAGCGAAGCGCAGCCCCAGTAGATCGAAGAGCGCGAAGATGAGGTCGGTGTAACCGTGGGTGTCGGCGGTGTGCTCGAGGATCTCGAGCTCAGTCTCGTTGTCGAGGATCTCGTCGAGGATGTAGGTCGCGTCGCGAGCCGTGGTGGGAATGACCTTGATCCCGTACTGAGAGAACTGGTCGCTCGTCGACGTGTAGAACGTCACGCCACGACCGAGGCCGAACTCGCGGGCCTGTGCCCGCGCCTCGCGCACCGAGCCGCTGACCGGGAAGCGCTGGCCGTCGGAAGAGGACAGCGAGCCGGTCCCCCAGTGGTGCGCCATCGATTGCTTGTGCTGGAAGTCGACGACGGTGCTGAAGGCGCTCTTGAGCGTGACCGGCCGCAAGTGCCATCGGCTGACCCAGGCGAGTTGCTCGAACGTCATGCTCGAGCTGTGGGCCATCTCCGTGAAGCCGAGGTTGCACGCTTGGGCGAGGATCGCGGCGTGAAGTCGGGTCCGTGCTCCTCCCGAGGTGGGCCTCTCCGAGTGCATGTCGACGAGCAAGTCGCCAAAGTTGGTCCAGCGATCGACCTCCACGAGGAGCGTGGAGAGGTCGACCTGAGGGAGGCGTTCCGTCACGTGCCTGCGGAGCTCCACGAGGGAGGCAGGCTCAGGCTCTTTCTCGACGGGAGGCACGACGTGCCGTTCGTTGTCGACGCGCAGCGCGGCGCCTCCGACTTGGAGCCGAAGGGCTTCGAGGGAAGCCGTCTTCGTGTCGAGCGCAGCATCGGCGTTCGCGGGCACCCCGAGCTGGTCGAGAGCCTCGTCGCGCACCTCGTTCCAGCGAGGCACCGGCATGACGTAGCTCCCCGGCGATGCGTGCCGACGGCTGTGCTCAACCCAGATGTCTCCCGCCTTCACCGCGGAGCGCAGCTCTGTGAGGGCTGCGATCTCGTAGTTCGCGCGGTGGACCTTCTTTCCTTTCAGTGCGAGGCGCTTCCAGCGTGGGGAGAGGAAGTCCGTGGGTACTTCGCTGGGGAGCCGGTTTCCCGGTTTACGACTGGCATCGCGGATCGCCCGCAGCGCGCGGAGCACGGGCGCCTCGGGCGAGGAATCCGGATCGGGATGCAGCCGCATCTGCTCGAGGAGGGGGACGGAGAACTTGCGGAGCGTTCCGTACTGCTTCGCGATGAAGTCGAGCCCCTGTGGGTCGAGCACGCGCGCGTCTTTCGCGGTCTCCTCGTAGAGTCGCGCGAGCTCGACCTCCGCGATCTTCTTGAAGATGACCTTCCGTACCCGGGGGTTCGAGACCTTCGGGTCACGCAGCACGCGGACGATCGCTCGGTACGAGCGCACGATGTCATCGCGGACGGAGGTTCGCTTGCGGCTGAAGCCTTCGTGAACGCGGCGGGCCTTGGCCAGCGCCTCGCCGATGCGGCGATCGAACATGTCGAGGATCTCGTCGACGATGTCGACGAGCGACTGCTGGAGGAAGGCGACCAGGATCGGGTACTTGCGCTGCCCCGGCATCCGCTCGAGCCTCTGGCCCGTCGAGCCTCGCCCAAGCCGAGCGAGGTAGCGAAGCCGGTTGCGGTGGACGAGCGGGTCGAGGGCCCATTCGGGCACGCCGATATCGACCAGCCATGCGTGCTTGGCCAGCATTCGCTGAATCGACGGAGCCGAGTTCTTGTTCTCCCGATCGCGGAGCCAGGTCAGTCGGAGCCCGCCAATCTCATTGTCGACTTCGAGTAGCTCGTCGAGCATTTGGCGTCGCGGCTCGATGAGTGACGCCAACGCGTCGTACGTCTGCACTTCGGCTGCCTGTCGTGCGCGGACGACCACGCGCTCGAGCGTCGTGATCCCTGGCCGCAGAACACGCCGACGGAGTAGGTACTCGCACAGGTTCGCGAGGAGCACGCTCGGGCGGGCGTGCGCGAGGGCGAGTCGCGTCAGCCAAAACTCCATCCGAGCGAAGTCGTCGTCGCTCGCCCGTCGGAAGCCAAGGTGGTCTGCGATCTCGCGTAGGTGCTCCGTGCGCGTCTGCTCGCGGCGTGGGTAGTCGGCGGCCACATTCGCGTCCAGGCCGAGCTGGGAGGAGACGTACTCCCTCACCCGAGCGGGCACCGCCCCGAGTGCCGTCGGCACAAAGCCGAGGTGACGCACCATCCCGATCATCAGCGCGTACCCGAGGCGGTTCGCGTCGTCGCGACGCTTGTTGACCAGAGGCCAGTCGCCCTCGCTCAGGGTGAAGAAGGCGCCGAGATCGTCGCGGCTGATCTCCTCCGGGAACGCCTGCATGCGGGCGCGTTCCGCGTCGCTGAGAAACTGACCCGGCATGGCTAGGTAATAAAATTAGAGAAATATTCGTATCGGGGCTAACCCGTCGGAATCAGACGGTGTTCGGAGACAGCCTCCGAGCCCCATTACGGATACCAGAATTTCCTGCGCTCATGTGGCTCTATTATTCTGGTAGGAGGTCTCGTGGCGGGACGACCGAAAGGGACCGGGGGGCGCGCGAAGGAGCTCTCCGCGGACGAGATCCAGCGCATCGACAAGTGCCTCGCGAGCACGACCTTTGAGATGCGCAACCGCGCGCTCCTCTACCTCGGCCTCGCGACCGGCATGCGCATCAGCGAGCTCGTCGGGCTGCGGGTGCGTGACGTCGCGCCGTTCGGAAAGGTCGTTCGCCAGATCGTGCTCGAGCGCCATTCGACGAAGAGCCGGCGCAGTCGGGCCGTTCACGTCGGACGCCAAGGGGTGACCCATCTCAAGGCGTACCTACAGGACCGGCAGACCCTGGAAAAGCGGGACGCGCCCGTCTTCCCGAGCCGCTCGCGAAAGGACCGACCGATGTCCGCCAACAGCGCCGTCCAGGTGCTCACCACGCTCTTCGAACGCGCGGGCGTCGCGCACGCCTCGAGTCACTCCCTGCGACGGACCCACGCCAACGCGCTGCGGCGCAACGGCGCCGACCTCAAGGTCATCCAAGAGCAGCTCGGCCATGCCTCGCTGGCGACCACCGAGCGCTACTTCGTCGTCGATCCGCTCGAGAAGAGCCGCGCCGTCGACAAGCTCTGGTTCTAGCCCTCAGCGCCTAGCGTTGTTTTTTGTCCGATTGCTACGGACCCCCCGTGTAGGAAACATGAGCCCCCTCCGCTCGCCGAGCGAAAGTTACCGGAACACTCCATTCTGCGAAATTGGGGGCTCTCCGAGCTGAGAAACGGCGCATGAAGGCCTCCCAGAGGCGCCCGAAGCTGAGAAACGGCGCATGAACGGCCTGCAAGAGGCCGAGAGGGCGCCCTCTAGACGGCGCAGTGCGTCGCCCGTCCGGAGGCGGCGGGTTCAGGCCCAGGCGATCTCGTCGAGCTCGGGCGCGGGTTTCGCGGGCGCGAGCGCGGGGGGCTCTGCGGGGAGATCGAGGTGGGTGAGGATCCGCCGGATCGCCTCCCGCGTCAGGATCGTGGTCACGTAACGAAGGCGGCCACCGCAGTTCGGGCAGGCCAGGACGTCGATCTCCAGGCCACGCTGCATGAGCTCCGCCCAGCTCGGGTTGCGTCGCGGCGGCGGGGGAGTCTCCGTAGCCTCCGAGCTCGTGGTGGAGCCATTCCCCTCACAGCAGGGCGGCTGGGAGGCCTCGGGCGGCGGGGGTACGATCCGTGGTCGGGGTTCCGCTATCAGTTCTGAAATTGCGGGCGCTTTGGTCGAGGCCCCCAATATTCGGGTGAGATGTGGCGGATGTATTCGGTTGAAGACGAGGTCGCAGCGACGCAGAGCGCGCGCTCTGCCGGTCGCGGCCCTCGTGAATTCCAGGGTCGCTGAGCAAACCGCCCGGAATTTCAGGATTGCTAGCGGAACCCCCATGATCGCCGCCCGGAGGCCACATGACAGAGACCCACTCGTCCGTGCTCGTCTCACCAGGCTCCTTTGAGTCCGAGCTCCACTTCTACCCGCGCGTCCTCAACGCGCAGATCCATCCGCTCGTCCGGTTCTTCTTCGGGCTCAACAACGAGCGGATCGCGGCCCGCTACTGTCACCTTCACCCGCTCGTGCCTGTTGACGCCGTGCGAGAGGCTCTCAACCTCCGCACCGCACATTTCCGATGGGGCGGCGCCGACCTCTTCCACGCCGCGGACCCCCGGGGCGTGCGGCGCATGTACGTCATCGAGACGAACAGCTGCCCGAGCGGGCAAAAATCGTTGCCGCGCCTCGACGAGATGCAGGAGCAAGGCGGCTATCGGAGGCTGCTCGAAGAGGCCTTCCTCCCGCTCCTCAGGCGCCGCGGCATGCCGCATGGCGCGCTCGCGGTGCTCTGGGACAAGAACTCGATGGAGACCGCGGGCTACGCCGCCGTTCTAGCGGACCTGACCGGAGAAGACGTGTGGCTGGTCCCCTGCCATGAGGACGCGGATCCGCCGTGGCTGCGCATCAACGAACGGCGGGTGGTCGAGATCCGGACTCCCGAGGGAGAGTGGATCGAGGTCCGAGCGGCATTTCGCTACGTCACCCAACGGCCGTGGACCCGGATCCCGCCGATCACGCGAACGATGATCTTCAACCCCGTCGTCGTCTGCCTCGCGGGTGGGCGCAACAAGATGCTCGCGGCCAAGGCCTACGACCTCCACAACGCGAAGATCGCCCA
>JAJCZO010000379.1 GCA_029262355.1 Deltaproteobacteria bacterium | reverse complement strand
GTCACGCGCTCGGCGGCCGCGCGACGGCCGCGAAGTCGCCGCGCCGCACCGTCGAGGTCAGTCTCGCCCCCGTCCACCGCCGTGACCGGATCGCCTGCGTTCACAGCGGGCGACTGGCCGTCGACGTGGAAGTCCGCGCTCGCCGGCTGCACCAACTGCGGGTCGACAAACTGCGAGCTCCCGTCCTGGCTCTCGGCCGCCTGGTACGTGGCGAAACCAACGTACTCGGTGTCGTTCCACACGAAGCGCGCGCTCGCCGCACCATCGTCGACGAACCAGAGATTGTAGTCGAAGTTGTTGTTCTGATTTCCGTTCCCGTACGACGCGACCAACAGGTTCTCATCGGTTGCGTAGAAGATATTGTTCCGCACGACGTTGTTCTGCGCGTGCTGAATCCAGATCTCACCGAACCCCTCGGCGAACGTGTCATTCTTGTAGAAGGTATTGTTGCGAAATTCGCAGTTCTGAACGGTCCCAACCGAACCATTGAACCCCCCGAACACGAGCCCGACCTTGTCGTTGTCGTAGATCAAGTTATTGCGCACGACGATGCCACTCGTCACCAGGCCAGAGTTCTCCGCGCCGACCTCGACCCCGAGGTCACTCTGGGTCACCACGTTGTTCTCGATCACGATGTCCTTGCCGCCGTCTACATAAATCCCGCCGCCAAAGCCGCCACCATAATTCGCATTGGCTCTGATGACCGTGTTTCCGGCGCACACTCCATTGCGCGCGACCTTGGTCGGATCCGGCTGGATGTCCGTCTCTCCACCGATGAAATCGATGCCGATGCTGTTCACGTCGCGGACGATGTTGTTCGTGACTTCGAAGTCGGTGATGTTGCCGTTGAGCGTCAGCGCTTCGCTCTGGGCTGGATCGCAATCGTGGATCTCGTTCCCGTCGATCACCAGATCCGAGATCGGCTGCACCTCCGTCCCATAGACGGTGATCCCCATGGCGTGTTGCCCCCGGATCTCGTGGATCTCGTTGTCGAGGATCTCGACGTGGCTGCCAGCCCCGAGGACCCTCACACCGGAGCCGTCGTTCACGCCCAGGTTGTTCCGGATCTCGAAGCCGACGACCCGCACGTAGCTCCGATTTTCGATCAATACCATGTTGGCACCGCCGACACCTGTACCGTCGAGAACAGGCGCCTCGCCCGGAGCCGCCTGGAGCGAGATGTAGCCCCCCACGGCGCTCCCGCTCGCCGAGAACGAGATCTTCTCGAAGTACGGTGTCGCCTTCTCACGGACCTCGATCGTGTCACCCGCGACGGCCACATCGAGCGCCGCCTGCACCTGAGTAAAATCGCCCCCGGACTCGGCGACCACGTAGGTCACCGCGTTGGCTTCTGGTGCGAACACGGTCGCTAGAACGAAGGCAAGGAGGGCAGCTGATGTCGGCTTCATGCAGCGCGTAATTCTGCCAACCGCGCGGCCTGCGGTCAATGAGGAAGCTGCTAGGCCACCTTCTTTCGGAGCGCCCCCGGCTCATCCAACCAACGGTTCAGCGCCTCGGTCCGCGCGTTCCGGCAGATCAGGACGTGCTCGACCGCTCGACGAATTCGCCGCTGCTGGCCCGCCGAGCCCGCCACCTGCCGCAAGAGAAAGTCGGCCTGCCGGCCGTGGTCTTCCTCGGCGTAGGCGTGAACCCTGAAGTTCTCGACCTCGATCCCGTAGTGGTCGCGCATCCCCTCGTACATCATCTTCGCGTAGTTGGTGGACGCGGCGAAGCGCTCGCCCGCCCACCCGAAGGCGGCCAACCCCTCCTCATACGTACGACGCATGTAGTAGAGACTCGTGAAGACCGAGCCGATCGTCTCCGGGATCGGGCGATACGAGACGAGTTCTTGGTCGGATATTTTCAGCATGCGCGCCCAGTCGACCTTCATGTCGACGTGATTGCGGTCTCCCGCGAAGCCCATCTCGTCGGCCATGTTCTGGGCCCAGTGAAGAAAGTGCTCACTCGAACCAAGCTGAAGGTCGTCGACGTCCGGTGCGTTCGAAACTAAGGTGCCGAACTCACACGTGTACCACTTCCCGAGGAAGTAGTACTCCTTGCACAGCCGCTTCAGGAACTCCTCGGACAGCGTTCCGTCTGCGACCTTCGGCCAGACCTCGTTCTTCGCCGTCGCCACCTCAGCCTGCAGAGACTCGAGGCCGGCCATGAACTCGTCGACGGATTGGGCACCCGTGCATTCCGCCCCGGTGCCGCGGATGTCTTTCCACTCTCGCTGACTCATGATTCTCCCTCCCCCTCACTCAGGCGGCGCGAACGCCAGTGCCCCAGTAGTTGTAAGTCCACGGACGCGGACCTGGTAGGTACGACTGCTCGAGCGTCTCCATGGTGAATCCCGCCCCGCGAACGAGCTCACCGATCTTGCGGTTCAGATTGCAACCACCGGCGACCTTTCGCCAGAACGGGTTGAGCCGGTCCTGCCAGCGGGCCACGTCCTCATCCGGAGCGCGCCCGTGTTCGGCGAACAGGAGCCGGCCCCCCGGACGCAAAACCCGGTGCATCTCGCGCAGCGCGGCGCCCGCGTCGGGAATCGTGCACAACGTGAAGGTCGTCACCACGGTGTCGGCCGCGCCCTCTTCCAGGGGGATGCTCTCCCCCGATAGGCCGATGAACTCGACCTCGAGGCCGGCTTCGCGAGACCGCTCGATGGCGCGCTTGCGAAGCTCCATCGACGGATCGAGGCCCCATAGCTTCGTCATCTTGCCCACGTCGTAGTAGGCGAGGTTCAAGCCGGATCCAATCCCGATCTCGAGCACCCGACCCTCCGCCAACGGAACGACCTTCTCTCGTTGCTTGGGGATCGGCGGTTGCCGCATCGCGTAGTCCAGCATCGGCGGCAGGATCCAGCGGTCATAAATCCCCATGCTCTCACTCCTCAATCGGCTCGGCCTGCTACCGGATCCGCTCGACGTCGTCTTCCCAACGACGTCCGTCGAAGTTCTGGATCGCAAACCGCTCGAGCGGTGCGCCGTCCAGACAACGGACATTCACGTCGATCTGGTCAGGATGCGAACGCGGCGCATAGAACGCATGAATCCCGCATACGCGGCAAAAGCGATGCTTCGCAACGTG
The DNA here is from genome assembly GCA_029262355.1 of Deltaproteobacteria bacterium. Lineage (GTDB taxonomy): Bacteria > Desulfobacterota > Binatia > UBA12015 > UBA12015 > VGTG01. Next base: position 19,874 of record JAJCZO010000379.1, on the reverse strand, counting down.
CGTATTGAACGAATACGTGACCAGTGCGTCCTGCCCGCACAGCAACTCGAAGTCTTGCGGAGGAACGATCAAGTGCAAGAACCCTCTCCGCGTGCAGATCGAACAGTTGCAGTCGAGTGCCTCGTGGCGCGCCACGCGAACGCGAAACCGAACCGCGCCGCAATGACAACCACCCTCGTAGGAGGCCAACCCGTCCATGAGGCTCGTATGGCATGCGAGGCTGGCTGCCTGCTAGTGGTGGGCTGAACCTGCCGCGCGATACTCACCATGAAGCCTGCCCCCCTTTCGGTCCCAACCCTCATCGCCTTCGCATCGCCGGCAGCCCCGATCTCCGCCCTCGGGCTTCCGCTGGTCGTCTACCTACCGCCCTTCTACGCGGAGGAGATGGGCATCGGGCTCAGCTTGGTGGGCACGGTTTTCATGATGACCCGTCTCTGGGACGTGATCACCGACCCTCTACTGGGTGTCGTATCCGACCGTTCTCGAACCCGATTCGGACGACGGCGGCCATGGCTCGTCGCCTCGGTGCCCCTCGTGCTCATCGCCGTGTGGCAGATCTTCATGCCGAACCCACCGGTCAGCTGGATCTACCTCCTCGGCTGGATGATTTTCCTCTACGTGGGCTGGACCCTACTGACCATCTCTCACATGTCGTGGGGCGCCGAGCTCACGCCCGACTACGACGAGCGTTCGCGGGTCCAGGCGGCGCGCGAAATCGCCCTCCTCCTCGGAATGGTCGCCGTGCTCGCCCTGCCCGCCGTCCTCGAGCAAGTCGACCCGACATCGACACGAGCCGGGCGGCTCGCCGCCATGGGCTGGTTCATCATCATTTGTCTGCCGCTGACCGTGGGCTGGGCGGTCACCAAAGCTCCTGAGCGCGAAGCACCCGAGTCGCCCGCGCTCGGGTGGCGTCGCGCCGCTCGGCTCCTCGCGGGAAACGCTGCACTACGTCGAGTGCTTCTGATGGACGCCCTGTCCGGCATCGGCGGCGGGATCATTTCTTCCCTGTTTCTGTTTCTGGCAGATGACTTCCTAGAGCTTTCGAACTGGGCGAGCTTTCTCCTGCTGGTCTACTTCATCTCCGGAGTGAGCTTCATCGCCCCCATGGTGCGCTTGAGCTACGCGCTCGGGAAGCACCGCACACTCGCGTTCTCGTCGATCTTCACGGTGCTCACGCTCCCGGTCATGATGCTGATCCCGCCCGGGAATCTGTGGTGGGCCGCGGCGTTCTGCGTGCTGGTCGGGATCAACCTCGGCGTCGGGCCGTTTCTCTTTCGATCGATCATGGCAGACGTCGCCGATCAGGACCGGGTCGAATCCGGAGCGCAGCGCACTGGGCTCTACTACTCGCTGCTCACAATGACGAACAAGGTTGGATACGCCGTGTCGATCGGCGTCGTCTACCCTGCACTAGACTGGATCGGCTACGCACCGGGCAAAGAGAACAGCTCGGAGGCGATCGCGGGGCTCGCTGCGATGTTCGTCTGGCCCCCGCTCGTGCTCTTCTGCTGCGTGGCGTGGCTCATGTGGAACTTCCCCATCGACCGCATCAAGCAAGCGGAACTCCGTCGGCAGATCGAGCTGCAAGAACAAGCCGCTGGAAGCTGAGCGACCGACCTACTCCAGCAAGAACGATCGAAGGGCGTGCGGCGGGACCGCGGTCCGAATCACTCCGTCGTCCTCCACGGACTCCGTCGGGCCACACGGCTCCTCATCGAGGCGGACCTGGGTCACCGTGTCCACCCCAAAGGCCGTATGAAGCGTGACGGCCTCCTCCCGGTCCGTCGGATTGAGCAGGCGAACGACGACTCCCGGGCCCTCTTCGGCCGGCTTCATCGATTCGAGCAGCACCAATGAGGAGTCCAGCGCGAAGGCCGAGGCCCCCGCACCGATCAAAGGACGCTCGCCGGCCGGCACCGCTTTCAGTCCGAGTTCGAAGTCTCGCGCCGCCCGAGGATCGAGCGCGCCAAGCAGCGACAGTCGGAAATCGAACGGTGTCCTGCACTGAGCACCGGGTGTCGAGACGACCGGCCCTGCGGGAATCGGCCGACTTTCGAGGTCCATCAGCGCGAGCCAGCCAACCGATCGCACCATCGTCAACGCGATCACTCCAGCGTCGGTGACTTCGGCTTCCGGAAGCCCCGGCGCTGCGACCGTGAGTCCGCCCGCGTACACGAAGCCCTGCTGGCAGAACGTCGACGGCGCCGGGTGCACCCAACCCGTCGAATCAGCGGCACCCGGTGGCCTCGCCACGACGTCGCAGGTCGTCGCCGCCCGCGCATCCCCTCCGTTGCCACCCGTCGGGAAGAGCATCCGCAAGCGATGGTCGTGCGCTTCGTTATCGACCGAGACGTCCAGATCGACGCGGTCCACCCCTTGCGCAATCCGCGCCTCGACCACGACGCGAGAATTCACCCGAGACACGCTGCGACGACGTCGGTCGGGATCCAAGGCTTGCGGCGTCGAGAACTCACGCTCGACCCGAAGGGACTGCACCCCGCCGGCGTGACGACGCCGACGCACTCGGACCGATTCGAGCCGCGGCTCCTGCGGGCCCACTACAGGATCGAAATCGTAGGTATCTCCACGGTCGCCTACGTCTTCGAGACCGCAGAGCCCACCATAGATGCGGTCGGCGAATGCAACGTCGAGGGTACCGTCTGGCCCCGCGGTAACGGACAGTCCCGCGTGCGAGATCTCGCGCCCTTCGTCTTCGTCGTCGGGATGCGCGTCGGTGCGCTCGAGTCGTACGCGCCGCCAACCGAACGCGGGGACATCGCGCACGATCGTCTCGACGTACAGTGGTGCCTGGTTGGTCTCGAGCCGGAGCCGAGGTGACGCATCCTCCCGCACGAGCCGCGCCGGCACCCCACCGGCCGTGTAGCCCCCCTCCAGGACGGTCGACCCCAGAAGAGGGTGGACCTGCATCGAGCGCTCGATCTCGCCACGAAACTCGACCCAGGCGTCCGCCTCCAGAGCGAACCGGACGACATCGGTGCGCGGATGGGGGGACGGATTGAACACCGCGATGTCGAGATCCGCGTCCCAGGGACGGCGGCGTGCGGCATCCAGTCCCGCGAGACGCTCGAGACAGCGCTCCGCAGTCTCCTCGGCCAATTCGACCGCGATATCGTACCGAGCCGCGCCCTGCTCATGCACGCGATCCTGGGAACAACCACAGATCGAGTCATGCGCCTGGTTGCACAAGAGCGATCGCCAGGCCGCACGCAACGACGCTCGCTCGTCCCGCAAACCGTGTCGCGCGGCCATGGCCGCCCACGGCTCGGCCCACCCGAGCAGGTGGGTCTCCGCCTCACGATTGCGCAGCTTGAGCGGCATGCGAGCCGACCACACGCCGGGGAGCAGGTTCGCGATTCGCCCACCCACGAGCTCACCCCGGAAGGTCGGGCCGTCGGGAGGCAAGCCGACGGCGAAGTCCTCGAGCACGCCCCGCTTCACCGTCCAACCCGTCGAACGGCGCAGCACCTCCAGGGCGGCGCCCACACCAGGCCCGGGGATCGCGTGATCGATCCCATTCATCAGCAGGACGCGGTCGTTCTTCGTCCGCTTCGCCAAGCGATCGGTGAGGGTCTGCAGGTAGACAGCGGCGCCGATGGGGTCCTCGGGTAGACCGCAGGCCCCGAAGTAGCCCTCACCGAGGTGGTGGGCCAGCATCGACGTACCGTCGGGCGCCTCCCATCGGTACTCCGCCGGCAGCTCGTCGATCTCCGAGCCGTTGCCGCGCCAGTACACGAACAACTGCAGTCCGAAGCCAGCGAAGATCTGCGGAAACTGCGCGGGATGTCCGAACGAGTCTGGCGTATAGGCGATCGATGACACTCCCCCGAAGTCGCGTCCGACGCGGCGCCCCTCGAGCAGGTTTCGAATGTGCGTCTCACCGGCGGGCAGAAGGGAGTCGGGTTGAACGTACCAGGGGCCGATCGTGATGCGCCGCTCGCGACACGCGCGCTCGAGCTCGGCTCGACGTTCGGGGCGAATCTCGAGATAGTCCTCGAGAACGATCGTCTGGCCGTCGAGAAGGAACCTGAATTCCGCCTCTTCAGCGGCGAGGTCGAGCACTCGATCGATCGCATCGACCAGCCGAGCACGAAAACTCTGGAACGTGCGGTACCACTCCCGGTCCCAGTGCGTGTGCGAAACGAGTGTACAGTGCACCGGCAAGAAGATCGCAGCCCGCCTAGGGCCACGCAAGCTCGCGCAAGACCCGACACGTCGCGGGACACCGCTCGTCGTCGCCGTCGAGGAGGTCACGCAGCCGATCGAGGTCGTCGGACTCGTCGACGTCGAAGTCCGCTTCGAGCCGCACCACGGACAGTCCGAGCGAAGCGGCGCGCGCTTCCGTCGCCCCACAGACCGACGCGGTGCTCCAGGCGATGCCGGAGAACAGGTCATGGGGCTCGCGCATCGCGATCAGGTAGTAGCCCCCATCGCAAGCCGGGCCGAGAACCACATCCGCCGACCCCAAGTGGGAGAACGCCTCGACGACTCGCGTCGCGGAGAGCTGCGGCAGATCCGAGCCGACCAGGACGACGGGCGCTGGCCCGCCGCCCAACTCGCTGCGAAACGCCTGCAGCATGCGGGCGCCCAGATCCTCTCCGAGCTGCTCGCGACACGCCTCGGGAGCCAGACCAAAGTGGGCCGCGAAACCGGGATCGGGCGGTGCGACCGCCCACCGAACGGCAAACGGGCTCGCAGAAAATCGAGCGGCGAGATCACGCACGAAGGCCTCGTACAAGCGCGCCGCCGCCTCGGGGCCGATCCGAGCCGCGAGCCGCGTCTTCACCCTCCCCGGCACCGGATACCGAGCGAAGACGACGAGAGTGTCGCGGGCGGCCACGGGCACGCACTAGGCCATAGGACCCGGTCACGGGCAAGGCGCCTTGCTCCCCCTTTGGCGGTTGCTAGAAGGCCAGACCTCACCAGGGAGCCCGAACATGATCTCGACCAGTGACTTGAAACGCGGCCTACGCATCCAAATTGACGGAGATCCGTACTCCGTACTCGACGTCCATGTGCAGTCGCCGTCCGCGCGAGGTGCAAGCTCTCTTTCCAAGGTCAAGCTCCGCAACCTTCGTACCGGCACCGTCGCCGACAAGACGTTTCGCGGCGGTGACAAGATCGAAGAGCCGAATCTCGAGCTCCGCTCGGTGCAGTTCCTGTACAGCGACGGAAACGACTTTCACTTCATGGACGTCGAATCGTACGACCAGTTCGCGCTTACGCGTGAAGATCTAGGGGACTCGGGCGGCTTCCTGAAGGAAGGCCTGGAAGGCCTCCGCTCGATCGTGTTCAACGAGCAGGTGATCTCCGTAGATCTTCCGATGACAGTCGTGCTGCAGGTCACCGACACGGCCCCGGCGATCAAGGGGGCGACGGCGCAGGCTCAGACGAAACCCGCCACCCTAGAGACGGGCCTCGAGATCCAAGTGCCGGCGTACCTCGAAAGCGGCGAACTGGTTCAGGTCGATACGCGCGACGCTCGTTTCATCTCTCGAGCCAAGGGCTGAGTCCACGATGATCCTCACGCGCGCCCGGATTCTCGCCGAGATCGACGCGGGTCGCGTGATCATCGACCCTTTCGATCCAGCCATGGTCGGCCCGGCATCGATCGACCTCCACCTGGACGACGAGATCCGCCTCCTCGAGGGCGGCCCAGCGGTGATCGACGTGAACGACGACGCCGATTATCTCAAGGTCAGCCGGACCGCGAAGATGACCGGCCCATACGAGCTCGCCCCCGGAGAGACCATCCACGGAATCACACGCGAGCGCATTACGCTGCCCGGCAACATCGCCGGCTGGCTCGAAGGGCGCTCTCGCTTCGCGCGACTCGGACTCATGATCCACGTCACCGCCGGCTTCGTGAGCCCGGGAATCCGCAACCGGCAAGTCCTCGAGATCTCGAACCTCGCGGGTCGCCCCCTCGCCATCCACCCGGGAACGCGACTCTGCCAGATCGTCCTGCAGCGGTGCGAAGGTTCCGCGATTTATCAGGGTCGATTCGCAAAACAGGAGCGCCCCTAGCGAAGCACGCGCGCGCCCTGCCGACGAATCACGCCAGCGGCTGTTGCTGCGTCAGGCAATGGAAGGCGCCCAGCCCCCAGACCAGATCGCGCGCCCCGATGCCCACGACGCGCCGCCCCGGGAAGAGATTCTCGAGAGCACCCAGTGCGACATCGTCCGCCGGATCGTCGAACGTCGGAACGAGGACCGCTGCGTTCCCGATGTAGAAGTTGGCGTAGCTCGCGGGGAGCCGGTCGGCCCCCTCGAGGACGGGCCTCGGCATCGGCAGGGTGCGCACGTCGAGGGCGCGGCCCCGGGCGTCGGTCATCGATTCCAACCTGCGGCGGTTTTCGGCGAGTACGGCGAAGTTCGCGTCGGACGGGTCGTCTTCGACGACAGTCACGACGACTCCCGGAGCGACGAAGCGAGTGAGATCGTCGACGTGGCCGTCGGTGTCGTCGCCGACGATCCCGTCCCCGAGCCACAGAACCTTCTCCACACCGAGGTACGCGCCGAGCAGCACCTCGATTTCCTCGCGGCTCTTGTTCGGGTTTCGGTTGGGGTGCAGCAAACACCCCTCGGTCGTGAGGACCGTGCCCTGTCCATCCCCGTCGATCGAGCCACCTTCGAGAATGATCCCCGGGGCGAACCTACGCAGGCCGAGGCGCTCCGCCAGAGATCTCGCCACCAGCGCGTCCTGATCCCAGGGCGGGTACTTCCCACCCCACGCGTTGTAACCCCAGTCCACCACCGCGGCGGCTCTGTCCGCAGCGGTGACGAAGATCGGGCCGTGGTCACGGATCCAGGCGTCGTCCGTCGAAAGCTCGACGAGCTCCACCCCCGACGGATCGACACCGGAGGCCCGCAGCCGACCGTCCACTTCCGCCGCGTCGGCGGGCGAGCGCACGAGGATGCGAACCGCTTCGCCCGGAACCAGTGCTCGGACCATCTCGGCGAACACAGGCGGGATCCGGTCGAGTTTTCCGGGCCAGGAGTCTTCCTTGTGGGGCCAGGCGAGCCAGGTAGCCTCGTGCGGCTCCCACTCGGCCGGCCAACGGAACCCGAAGGCTCGGGGCGTCTGCGCGGACATCGAACGGCCGTCAGTCGTCGAGGAACTGTCGGGTGATACCGCGGTACGCATCGACGCGCCGGTCGCGCAGGAACGGCCAGTGACGTCGCACTGTCTCGACGCGACTCAAATCGCAATCCGAAATCAGCACATCAGGGGAATCATGAGTCGCTGTAGCCAGGACGTCGCCAAACGGGCCCGACACGAACGATCCACCCCAAAATTCCACGGTCCCCTCACGCCCAACACGGTTCGGGGTAGCGACGTAGACACCGTTCGCCACCGCATGCCCCCGCTGCACCGTTTGCCAGGCATCGTGCTGCCCGCGACCATGCTCCGCCTTCTCGTCGTCGTGCCAACCAATGGCGGTCGGGTAGAAGAGAATCTCCGCCCCCTGAAGCGCCGTGAGCCGCGCCGCCTCGGGGAACCACTGATCCCAACAGATCAACACCCCGATCGTGCCGAACCGGGTCGGGAACGCACGAAATCCGAGATCGCCCGGCGCGAAGTAGAACTTCTCGTAGTAGAGCGGGTCATCGGGGATATGCATCTTGCGGTAGAGACCAACCAGACTACCGTCCGCGTCCAGCACGCACGCCGAGTTGTGATACACGCCCGCGGCACGCCGCTCGAAGATCGACCCAATCAATACGACCTCATGCTTGCGCGCGGCGGCGGCGAGCGCGTCGCTCGTCGGGCCGGGAATCGGCTCCGCCAGATCGAAGCTGTCGTGATCCTCAGTCTGACAGAAGTAGCGCGAGCGGAATAGCTCGGGCAGGCACACGATCTGCGCCCCCCGATCCTTCGCTTCCGTGACCCGGTCGAGCGCCTCGGCGAGATTGCGGTCCGGATCCTCGTCGCATGCCATCTGAACCAGCGCGACGCGCACCGAACCGGGAGGAGGCGTTTCTGACATCGCCATCAGCCTAACCTTCTCCTGGCGGGAGTTCACCCAACCGCGCACCCCCGCCGCCACGTCTTGCGACCATCGACCGATAGCTCACTGCGCCCAACGATCTTCCAACTGAGCAGACGCGGGTAGCGCGCCTCTCGGTTTTGCACCAACACCCCGTCGGGGCGCACCCCGGTCACCAGATAGGCGGTCCGACCTTCGGGGAAACCCTTGATCCCAGAGTCACGCGCCCGCTCGGGATTCACGCGCCACCAGACCATCCCGTACGGGAAGGTATCCTGCGCGTAGAGCTCGCACCCCTCCTGGGCTGCGGCGACTGACGTCGTACACGTAGCGACGAGCAGCGCCGCAACGATTCCTACCCCTCGCGTCACGATCATCGTGCCCAAGAACGCAACTCTGCCCGCCGTGTCAACCGGCCCTTCGCTGGACCGCTGGGAGCTGCCACCGTAGAATCCCGCATGCGAACGCGAATCCTCTTGAGCCTGCTGGTGTCTGTCGCGTCTCCCGCCGATGCTCTCACACTCGAGAGTCCCGCCTTCCACGCGGGCAGCGCAATTCCGATCGAGTTCACCTGCCAGGGGCTCGACGTCTCGCCGGCCCTCTCCTGGACGGGCGCGCCGAAGGGCACGAAGTCGTTCGTCTTGATCCTGGAAGATCCGGACGTGCCCGATCCAGCCGCTCCCCAGCGAACCTGGGTCCACTGGGTGTTGTATGACATCCCGGCCTCGGCGACGGGCCTCGCGCGGGACGTGCCGACCGAAGGTCTCCCCGACGGCACGCGCCAGGGCGCCAATGACTGGAACCGAGCCGGCTGGGGCGGTCCATGCCCGCCGACCGGCCGCCACCGTTACGTCTTCAAGCTCTACGCCCTGTCCGAGAAGCTCCCCGATCTCGGGCTCGCCACCGCGCGCGAGTTGGAGAACCACATGAAAGGTCATGTACTCACCGAGGCCGAGCTCATTGGCACCTACGAGAAGACGGAGTAACGGCCATGGACGCACCGATGATCGACGTCCGACACGTCTCGCGCCACTACCTACGAGGGGGCGACGACGTCCACGCCCTCGACGACGTCTCTCTCTCGATCCCGGCGGGGAAGTTCGTTGCGCTCATGGGTCCGTCCGGCTCGGGCAAGTCGACGTTGCTCAACCTCATCTCCGGCATCGACCGACCATCCTCGGGCGAGGTCATCGTGTCCGGCCAAGCGCTGCCCGATCTGAGCGAGGATGAGTTGGCCCGGTGGCGCGCTCGGCACGTTGGCCTGATCTTCCAGTTCTTCAACCTGATCCCGGTGCTGTCCGCCCTGGAAAACGTCGCGCTTCCACTTCTCCTGACCGACCTCGGCAAGGCCGAGCGGCGCGAGCGCGCGGAAACCGCACTGCGGGTCGTCGGCCTAGAGGACCGCCTCGACCACTTTCCCGCGACGATGTCCGGTGGCGAGCAGCAACGCGTCGCGATCGCCCGCGCCATCGTGACGGATCCCGACCTGATCGTTGCCGACGAGCCAACCGGTGATCTCGATGCCAAGAACGCCGAGGCGATTCTCGATCTCCTTCGCACGCTCAAGAAGGGGTTCGGGAAAACCGTGGTAATGGTGACACACGACCCCCGGGCGTTGCGCTTCGTCGACGACGCCCACCACCTCGACAAGGGCCTGCTCCTCGACGACGACGCGGCCGAGCGTGCATCGGCAGCTCTCCACGCAAGCATGGGACCTGGACCGAGGACCACGGAGGTGGAGCCATGAGCTACACCCGACTGGTGGTCGCGAACCTGCTGCGCAACAAGCTGCGCACCGCCTTCACCGCAGGAGCGATCACGCTCGCCGTCGTACTCGTCTGCCTCCTCCTCACGATGCCGGCCGCGCTCGATCGCCTTCTCGAGAGCGCCGCGAGCGACGTGCGAATCTCCGTCCACCACAAGGCCGGCCTCGTCTACTCGATGCCGGAGTCGTTCGCCCGAAAGGTCCGAGCGGTCGACGGCGTCGAGGCCGCCGCCGGCATGGTCTGGTACGGAGGCGCGTTCGAAGAGAGCGGCAAAGTCACGTTCCCGAACTTCGCGGTCGAAGCGGAGCACATCGAGGCGGTGTATCCCGACTACCCGATCAAACCCGAAGAGCTGGCCGACTTCGTGAAGTACCGCGACGGCGCACTGGTCGGCCGCCAGGTGATGGACAAGTACGACTGGAAGGTCGGGGAGCGAGTTTCACTCACCAGCACCATCTGGCCCGCGAATCTCGACTTTCGAATCGTCGGCGTGGTCGAGGACCCACAGGCGCCTCTCTTCTGGTTCAATCGGAAGTACCTCGACCAAGCGCTCGAATCTCAGTTCGGCCAAGGCCTCGGGATCATGGGCACGATCTGGGTGCGGGCAAGCGACCCCTCCATGGTCGGCTCGATCATGCAGACGATCGACGACATGTCGCGCAACAGCGAGGCCGAAACGGCATCGGAAACCGAGAAGAGCTACTTTGCGAACTTCTTTGGCTCACTGCAGGGATTCATCCGGATCATCCTGCTCGTAACCGGCCTCGTTACCCTCTGCATCATCTTCATCGCGGCCAACACTGCGTCGATGAACGTGCGCGAGCGCTCCGGTGAAATCGCGGTACTGAAGGCGATCGGCTTCGCACGACGCTCGATCTTCGGCGCGCTCTTCGGCGAGGTAGTGCTCATCTCCAGCCTGGCCGGGCTGCTCGGACTCCTACTGTCCATCGGGCTCACGACCTCGCTGCGGAACTTCGCCGGCAACGACGGGCTCGGCCCGATGTCCGGCTTCATCCTGACCGGCCCCGTGGTCGTGCAGGGCCTCTTCCTCTCGCTCTTCATCGGAATGCTGGCCGGCGTCGTGCCCTCCATCGGAGCGGCGCGCAAACCAGTGGCGGTAGCACTGCGCGAGATTTTCTGATGGCACTCCCTCTCTCCTACAGCTGGCGAAACGTCCGCGCGCGACCGATGCGAAGCCTGCTGACCACGAGCGTGATCGCGCTCGTCGTGCTCGCGTGCACCCTCTTGATGGGTCTGATCTCCAGCATGCAGAGCACCTTCACCGAGACCGGCCACGAGCTCAACCTGATCGTCCTGCGCAAGGGTTCGGACAACGACGGCTCGAGCCAGATATCCCTCGAAGCGTATCAAGCCGTCCGGTACTTCGACGGTATCGCCCGCCAGCCCGAGGGCGACCAGCCCCTGATCTCGCCAGAGTTGGTAGTGCAACCGTTCTTCCGAACCCTCGACGGCGGTCGCGAGAACGTGCTGGTGCGGGGCGTGGAGGCGATCGCCCTGGACGTGCACGACCAGGTCCACATCAGCGAGGGCCGCATGTTCAAACGAAGCGCCGGCGAAGCAATCGTCGGACGCGGCGTGGCGGGGCGCTACGAAGGAGCAACACTCGGCGAAGAACTCGAGTTCGGACGCGGACGCTGGAAGGTGGTGGGCATCTTCGACGCCGACGCAACTTCGTTCGAGAGCGAGGTCTGGGTCGATGTCCGCGAGCTCGCGAGCGACGCGAAACGAACGATACCCTTCTCCGGCGCCCGCATCCGAGCGGCCTCCAAAGCCGACCTCGAGACCCTCGAGCGACGCATCGACGACGACCCGCGGTACGCCCTCGACGCAAAGGCCGAGACGCTCTACTACGAGGAACAATCGTCCGCTTCGGCGACCCTGTACATCATCGTGATCGCGGTTGCCGTCCTCGCTGGCGTAGGCGCGTCGTTCGGCGCCGCCAACACGATGTACGCCGCAGTCCAGGCCCGCACCGCGGAAATCGGCACACTACGGGCCCTCGGATTCTCGCGGGGATCGATTCTGTGGGCGTTTCAGGCAGAGGCGGTCTTCCTGGCCCTACTGGGCTTCGTGCTCGGGGCCGCCGGCGCGGCAATCGCCGCGGAGGTCCTGACCTCGGCGCTCGGCGGCGTCGCCGTCGGGGCAGAGACCTTCACCACGAGCGTCATCCACGTCAGGATCCACTCCGGAAACCTCCTCGGCGCACTAATTCTCTCACTCGCGATCGGGATGGCTTCGGGCTTCGGGCCGGCCTGGCGCGCCGCGAGACTCGCTCCCATCGAAGCGCTACGGAAGGCCTGATGTCGACTTCCCCGGACGAGAAGCTGCAGTCCGAGCTCCAAGCTCTTCGAATCGACGCCGGCGAGCGAACACGCAAACCAAAACGCGGCTCCGCTCGGATCTGGATCGCGGTCGCTGCAGCTGTCCTCCTCGTGGGTGGCGGTCTGTGGATGCGCACGACGATGCGCGCCGAGTCCGTCGAGGTGGGATACGCCAAGCTCTCGCAGCCCGGAGCCGCCAGTCCCGCAGGGGGCCTCTCGGGGTCGGGGTACGTGGTGACGGGCGATCGATACGTATCCGTCGGCGTGCGGGTGCCCGGTCGAATCGAGAAGTACTTCATCGAAGAGGGACAGAGTGTCGTCCGCAATGATCCCCTCGTACAGCTCGACGATCGTGACTACCGGGCGGCGCTACGCAGCGCGGACGCCGCGGTTTCAGTCGCGCGAGCGAACCTCGCGCTCGCCGAAGCCGAGATGCGACGCGGGGACGCGCTACGCGCGGGCAAGGTCCTCTCCGGCCAGGAGTTCGACGTCCTCGAGAACAAGGTGGCGGTCGCCCGCGCGACGGTCGCGCAACTCGAGGCACAGCTCGAGCAGACGCAGGTCAATCTGGAATACACCACACTGCGAGCACCCACCGATGGCGTCGTCCTCGCCAAGCTCAAGGAGGTCGGAGAGATCGCCGTGCCGGGCGGCTTCGCCGGATCGGGAGACCTCGTGCGACTCGCGAACCTGACCGACATGCGCGCCGAGGTCGACGTGAACGAAGCGGACCTCAACCGGGTGAAGCTCGGTGGAAGCGCGGTCGTGGCTCCCGACGCCTACCCCGATGCGAAGTACGAAGCGCGCGTCGTAAAGCTCTACCCACAGGTCAACCGACAGAAGGGCACACTCCGCGTCGAGGTCCAGATCACGGACCCCGACGAGCGCCTGCTCCCCGACATGAGTGCTCGCGTCACGTTCCGCGCCAACGAGCCAGACGTCGACCAAGACGCCGCGCCCTCAGTATGGATCCCCGCGAGCGCCGTCCGATCAGAGAGCGGCAAGACCTTCGTGTGGCGCGTCGTGGACGGCCACGCAACGCGCGTGGCCATCGAGGTATCCGGCCGAGCCGACGGCCGCGCACGGGTCACCGACGGCCTCGGCGGCGGCGAAGAGCTCGTCACGAGCGCCATCGAGCTGCACGACGGACAGGCCGTCTCCGCAACCGAACGCTGAGCGCCCCGCTCGTCCTCCTACGCCTTCGGGCATGCTGCGGTCTCGAGGGCCAACTCGACGGCCCTCTCCTCCACATCGCCCACGAGGAACTTCCCCATCATCACGCGCCAGCGTGCCCTCGCTTCGAGGGCAGGAACTCCCGCCAGATGCTCGAGCTGGTCATCGGTGAGGATGGAAGCGAGCAACATGCTCCCCGTGTACCCAAAGAGCGGCGCCACCCGTTTCTCTCCGACTCGCGTGTGCGCGAAGCGCAACGACTCCCAGACGGGACGTAGGAGCTCTTGGTTTCCGAACGCGCGAAGGCCCTCGGCGCTCGTCATCTGGAGATCGACCCACATCCGGACGAGCCGCCTGAGCCGAATCGTTCGGGCATCTTCCACCTCGCCCGGGAACCAGGAACCCGTGAGCTCTTCGGCCGAGACGTCTTTGACGAACTCACGCACGAGCCGCTCCACACAGTGTCGGTAGAGCGCCTCTTTGGACCCAAAGTAGTAACTGATGCTCCCGATCGTCACCGAGGCCCGCCGCGCCAACTCGCGCACCGAAACACTCTCGATCCCACGCTCGCCGAACAGCTCGATGGCTGCGCGCTCGATCCTCTCCGCCGGCCGTTCCTGAATCCCGATCTCTTCCGTCATGGACGGATGGCATCGCAACAGCCATGCCAGGCGCAGAAGCGGGCGTTCGCGCGAACGCTCGTCCCGTTTCGCACACCGTGGCCCCGAAGCGTCACACCCGAGCGACGGTTGTCGCCCCGCCGTGACAAGGGTTCGAATCCGAGCGCGAATCTGGATAGACCTACAGAATGGACAGGACACTTGCCTACCGCGACCCGTCGCTCTCCCTTGCCCGGCGAACGGAAGACCTCCTCTCGCGCATGACCGTGAGCGAAAAGATCGCCCAGCTCGGCTGCGCCTGGTCCACCGCGATGGTCGCCGACGGGGCATTCTCCGAACAGCGCGCCCGGGCGCAGCTCGCGCGCGGAGCCGGACACGTCACGCGCATCGGCGCGTCGACCGGGCTCCGGCCAGCGGAGAGTGCCGCTTTCGCGAACGAGATCCAGCGTTTTCTGGCCGAGAACGCGCCGCACGGAATCCCGGCCATCGTCCACGAAGAGAGCACCGCCGGCTTCACCGCGCGCGACGCAGATCAGTACCCGCAGGCGATCGGGCTCGCGAGCACGTGGGATCCGGACCTGATCGGCCGCATGGCGGATCAGATCCGCCAGCAGATGGTCGCCGTCGGCGCCCGTCAGACCCTCGCGCCGGTCGTCGACATCGCGCGCGACCCACGCTGGGGACGGCTCGAGGAGACTTACGGCGAAGACCCCTACCTTACGGGGCGCCTCGGCGTCGCGTACGTGCAGGGCATCCAGGGCAAAGATGTCCGGGAGGGCGTCGCCGCAACCGCGAAGCACTTTCTCGGGTACGGCCTGTCCGAGGGCGGGCACAATCACAAGCCGGCACAGGTTGGCGCGCGCGAACTCCGGGAGATCTTCGCCCGACCGTTCCTCGCCCTGATCCAAGACGCCGGCATCCTGTCGGTGATGAACGCGTACAACGAGATCGATGGCCTCCCGTGCGGAGGATCCGCCGCAGTTCTGAACGACCTCCTTCGCGACGAGCTCGGCTTCGATGGCTGCGTCGTCGCTGACTACTTCACGACCGCCCTTCTGATCAGCTCGCACCGCGTGGCCGCCGACAAGGCCGAGGCGGCCCAGATGGCGCTGCGCGCCGGCCTGGACGTCGAGCTACCGATGCTCGACTGCTACGCCGAGCTCGCCGGCCTCATCGAGAAGGGCGAGCTAGCGGTCGAAGACGTGGACCGTGCAGCGGGCCGGGTTCTCAACCTCAAGTTCGCGCTCGGTCTCTTCGAGAATCCGTACGTCGACGCCGGGCGCGCGCCAGACGTCTACCAGACCGCCGAGACCCGCAGCGTCGCCCGAGAGCTCGCACAGAAGTCGATCGTGCTCTTGAAGAACGAGGGGGACCTGCTGCCACTCGCACGTAACGTTGGCCGATTGGCCATTCTCGGGCCCTGCGCGGACGACGAGCGCGTCCTGCAGGGCGACTACCACTACCCGACCCACCTCGAGATCATCTACCGCTCCTCAGACCAGGACGCGGGCGCGATCCTACCGAGACCAGAAGAGGTCTCTTTCGGGGCCGGCCCCTTCTTCCCGCCCACCGTCACGCCGCTGGACGGCATCCGAGCCTCCGTGTCGGGCGACACGGAGGTCGTCTACGCGCGCGGGTGCGGCATCCTTTCGGAGGACGACTCCGGCCTCGCCGAGGCGGTGGAAGCCGCTCGGGGCGCGGACGCCGCCGTCGTTTTCGTCGGGGGCCGATCCGGACTCATGCCCGGCTGCACGAGCGGCGAGTTTCGTGACGCGGCGACACTCGGCCTCACGGGCATTCAGCAACGACTCGTCGACGAGGTTCTCGCCACCGGCACGAAGACGGTGGTCTCGCTGGTGAACGGTCGCGCATTCGCACTCCCCGCGATTGCCGCGACCGTTCCCGCCGTCCTCGAGTGCTGGCTCCCCGGCGAAGAGGGGGGCAACGGGATTGCCGATGTCCTGTTCGGCGCGGTCTCGCCGTCGGGCCGACTGCCCGTCACCCTGCCACGCGATGTCGGCCAGGTCCCCCTGTACTACAACCGCAAATGGAGCGCGGAGCAGGTGATCGGCTTCAGCGCCGATTACTCGGACCTGCCAGCCGGCCCGCTATTCCCGTTCGGGCACGGACTCTCGTACACACACTTCGAGTATGAGGACCTCACACTGGGCGCGAGCACGGTGTCGCCAGACGACGCCATCGAGATCTCGGCACTCATTCGCAACACGGGCAAACGAGCCGGTGACGAAGTGGTACAGCTCTACGTCGCCGACCCCGTGGCGAGCGTCACGCGACCCATCCAGCAGCTCGCCGGCTTTGCCCGGGTCTCCCTCGAGCCCGGCCGGCACTGCCGCGTCCGCTTCACACTCGACATGAGCCAGCTCGCCTTCTTCGACCGATCGATGCAGTTCATGGTCGAACCGGGTCAGATCAATGTACGGCTCGGCGCCTCGTGCGAGGACATTCGTGCGCAGGCGAGCTTCCAGATCCAGGGCGAAGAGCGCCACCTGTCCCAGAAGGATCTTGTCGCAACCCGCGTCGCGATCGAGGCGGCCTGAAGCTCAGTCGGCGAACGGCGGGATGGAGGCGGCCCGAGCCTCAGTCGGCGAACGGCGCGAGGGCGAGCTCGAACGCAGCGCACGGGACGCGAATGCCGAAGCCTTCATCGCCGGCCAAGACCTCGGGATGAAGCTCCCCGAGAAGGCCAACCGGGTTCACCTGCCCGGGTACGCGCACCACGGCGACCCGGCCTGGCAGAAAGCTCGGGTGCTCGACCGCCTCGAGCCCTGCGCCGTCTACCCCGAGGTGGGCGAGCAGCAGGTGGAGGAACGCCTGCGCCTCCGTGAAGGTCGCCTTCTCGTGTGCGAGCAAGGCACCGATCCGATGCTCGGTGCGTGATCCGAGAGCCGCGGCATCGTCGACCACGGCAACTTCTCCGGCTTCGAAGATGTAGTGCGGATAGACGGCCCCCGCGCTGTGGCTCTCGACCTCGAGCAACGAGGGAAGAACCCAATCCCGTACCGACGCGTAGTTCTCGTTCATCACGTTCGCGATACGGACCAGTCGCCCTCCGTGGATGCCCGGGACGCCTGAGAACTCGTCGGTGATGTTGAGTGCGGCCCGAAGCATCCGCGGCGCCGTCAGGATGTTGCTGATGGCCTCTTCGAAGCCGTAGCCGATCATTCGATCGCGGGCCCGATCCACGAGCTCGGTCATCGGCTGGAGCCGGCCTACCGTGAACTCTTCAGGCATCCTCGCCGTGAAGGTTTCGTAGCCGCGGCTGATCGCGTAGTCCTCGACGGCATCGACTTCGTGCAGGTAGTCAGCACGGTACGGCGGCGCCTCGACGCGAAGGTGGTCGCTCTCCGAGCGAACGTCGAGGCCATACGCGCGGAGGGCCGACGCTACCTCTTCCGGGGAAATCGCCGGATCGCCGAGCAGCGTGCGAAAGCGTTCGAGCGGCAATGCCAACACCCGCTTCTCATTCAACGGATGCGGTGCGATCACGTCGCGGCCCCGTGGCGTGTCGTACGCGTAGCGGGTCGAGACCGGCAGGATCTCCGCGCCGCGGTCCTTCATGTTGGCGGCGAGAATGTTGGCGGCCAAGAGCACCTGGTCGAGCGTTGTCCCCGTCACCTCGACGAACAACTCCTCCATCCCGACCACGACGCGACCGAGCGAGGCGGAGTTGATGATCGGCGGGAACGACAGGACTTCACCGCGCGCGTCGGTGAGCATCGGCGCCACATCGCCCGGCACCGCCGCGCGGTACTCTCGGCCCGTGGGGTGGTCGCGGAGAATCTCGGCCGGTGTCCAGGCTTCCTTCCAACGAGCCGCGGGAACATCCTCGGGAAGCTCGCCCGCGGGGGGCAGCGGCACGAAGGCGCTCTCGGGCGAATCCATCGGGACGCCGCGATAGGTCACGGGAAACTCGATGCTCGCGCCGTCGTAGATCCCGATCGCGAGCGAGGCGCGCTTGCGCCCATAGTTCCGGCAAAGCGTCTCCTGCGCCTGGATGAACGCACGCAGCCCGGCATCGTCCACCGCCCAGCCGCGCGCAACGAAGCCCGCAACGTAGGGGCGTACCTTCTCGACGGACGCATCTACCTCGATCCGCCCAGCCAGAGCTGCGTGGCGCTCGAAGAAGCCGTAGTCGTCTCGCCAATCTCGGGTCTGCTCGATGCGGAACCGGATCTGTCGTGCGATGCCTTCGATGCACCAAAGGTCCGGGCGATTCGTATCCTGCAGCTCGACCCGGAGCTCCTCGTCACTCGCGCCGCGCTTGAGCTCCGCCTTGACCAGCTCGAGCCGATGATCGAGCTCGGAAACCGTCATGTCGGTTCCGATCAGCGAACAGAGCTCCGACAGACTCACATCGATGGTCGGCATCAGCAGGCTCCCCGGTCACGCAGAGCCTGAAGCCCGCTCGGAACGTTGTTCGTGAACAGCTCTCGGATGTCCTTGATCCCCAGCGCGATCATCGCCATCCGGTCGAGTCCGAGTCCCCACGCGATCACCGGTACGTCGACGCCGTGTGGGCTCGTCACCTCGGGTCGGAAGATGCCGGCACCACCCAGCTCCATCCAACCCAGATCCGGGTGCTCCACGTGAATCTCGACCGAAGGCTCCGTGAACGGGAAATACGCGGGGACGAATCGAATCTCCTTGGCACCCGCGATCTCCAGAGCGAAGAGTTCGAGAAGGCCCAGGAGATGGCGGAAGCTGGTCCGATCCGACGCCACGATGCCCTCGACTTGGAAGAAGTCGGGTGCATGCGTCGAGTCGACGGTGTCGTACCGAAAACACCGCGCCATCCCGAAGTACTTCCCGGGAATCTTCAGATCCGGCCGTGAGAGCCATCGCGCGGACAGCACCGTCCCTTGAGAGCGCAGCACGAGCCGCCTCGTGCGGACGTGGTCGAAATCGTACCCCCACCCCCGCGACCCCGATGGGCCACCCCCCTCGTGCTCACGCGCCACGGCGGCAATCGCATCGGCGTCCGCCTTCCCGGTCTCGGACGCATAGTCGTCGCCCGGCCCTTGGACGAAGTAGACGTCGTGAATTTCTCGCGCGGGGTGAAACTGCGGCAAGAACAGCGCGTCCATGTCCCAGAACTCGGTCTCGACGAGCGAACCGGACATCTCCTCGAAGCCGAGCGACAGGAGCTTCTGCTTCACGGTGTCGAGGAATTCGCGGTAGGCATCGCGTCGTCCGACGACGGGCACTGGCGGATCGCCGATCTTGTAGGGGCGAAACCCCGTCGTCTTCAGGATCTCGCGCCACTCCCCGGTGCGAAGCATGTCGCGCGTGAGAGCCGCCGGCGCGTCGAGCGTCCGGGCGGCCGGGCCCGCAGCCTCCTTACCGGCATCCGTGAGCCGGTACCGCCGCGTCACCGTCTCCTGAACATCGAGAACCGAATCGGATCCCCCGCGCTTGCGCGGCTGGTAGCGGGTGCGGAATGCTTCGGGCAGCTCTTCCCAGTCGAGCCCCCCGTCCCCCGCCCCGACCAGGCGGCGAAGCGTCGCGAGCTGGTCGTCGAGGTCCGCCCGTTTGCCGTCCGGAACGGAAACCGCGCCCGCAGCGACGTCGATATATCCGCCCTTCTTGAGGAAGCCGAAGGCGGTACCGATCGCCCGGCGGTCGTGTGCCGACACCTCCTGACAGCCGGGGACCGTGGTCGCACCGTCTTGAACCCGCTCGAGGATGCAGACCTCGGGTGTACCCACCTCGGCGAACCGCCGTCCGAGATCCGTGGCCACCGCGCGACGGTCGACGTCCTCCTGGGTGAGTTCGGCGAACTCACGTGCCTTCAAGCTCTCGATCGCCGATCGAACCTGCGCAGCGTCGAGACCGGCCGCATCTGCCGTCGCGTGCACGGTGCGCTCTTCACCGTCGGCCAGGGCAACGAGGATCCGGGTTTCGTTCGGGGAGAGAAGCGGTCCTTCCGCGGGCATACTGATGCAT
>JAJCZO010000378.1 GCA_029262355.1 Deltaproteobacteria bacterium | reverse complement strand
GACGGTCCAGGTGCTCGGCGTAGTAGACGACCGGAATCCCGAAGCCCGAGGGGACCTCGAACGCCTCGACGTCAGCGTGCGCAATCTCGCCGAGGTTCGCCGACTTCGCTCCGTAGCCACAGGCATCCCCCACACGGATGTCCGGGAGCCACTTCAACGCTCGCGCTCCCAGATCGACGGCCGGAAGCTCGATAACTGATTTTCCAGCACGACGCTTCTCGTCGGCCTCGATATCCTCCGGGGTCGCCAGGCGCAGGATCGCGCCCCTGCGCCTGGCGTCGAACAACACCGTCTTCCCGTCGAGCTCCCCGTAGGTCGCCGAGCACGCCTTCAAGCCCACATGCGGGATACCCCAGGCGCGAGCCCGCAGGGCGACGTGTGCCAGCGGGGTGCAGAAGTGCTCCGTAATGAGCCCGCGAACCGGCGTGATGTCGGGCACGATCTCGGTCAGAACAGCGATCTCGTCGGTGCCGAAGTGGAGCTCTGCGGCATTCCCGGCCCGCACGATCCTCAATCGGCCCACCGCGCGTCCCTCGCTGAACGCATGATACGGAGCGTCCCTGTAGAGCCGGTCGTTGCTGATGGTCGGAACACCCGCAAGCTCGGCCGACTGCAGAAGGTCCTCCTGCCTCGTGCTGGTCGGACGGAACTTGACGCCGCCCGCGAGGTAGAACGTAGCCTTCATCTTGTCGTACACGCGCCGGACATCCGCGGCCGAGGCGAGGTCTCCCTCCCAGAGCGCGAGCGTGTAGACGTCCTGGGCCATGTGATGGACGACTGTGCCGAGGAGAAACTCGGGCTTCTCCACGTCGTAGTTCTGGTCATACGTCTTCAGACGCGCCCGAACCTGCCAGCGGTTGTACAGCTTCGCCAACGGGCTGAGCAGCCGCGACGTCGTGCGCCAGGTCTTCGTGAGTTCCGCCAATACGAAATCCGCATGAACCGCAAAGGCATTCGCGTCGAAGTAGTAGATTCGGTCGGTGTGGATCTCGATTAGGAACTTCGAGTAGCGCTCGGTGGCTATGGTCTGGGAGTAGGTGTCGAACTCAGCCGCCGAACGCAGCGCCGCGGTGAACGGAGCAGGTCCACGATCCTTGGGCAGCGGGGCCTTCGAGGGGCTCGGGGGTGTTGCCACCCGCAGACCCGCGACCCGCGTGTCGACCCGTCCCAGGTGGCGCACGGACCGTCCGCGCGTCGTGCGCTCGCCCTCGCGGACCGCGCCTCGTCGCCCGTCACCCGAACGTGGTTCGGCAATGGATTGGGTGGATCGTATCGACATTCTCTGCGCTGGCAGACCGCCCGGTTCGCCTAAGCAGTTTCTCGGCGGTTCGCGCCGCGCGCTTCAAGAGAATGCGGCGATGGAGTCGAACATTCGTGCAGAATGGCAACTGGTTCTCTCCGCCGCCGCGCCCGCCTATAGAACCCGCGATGGCACCGGCCGCCGGCGCGAAACCAGTGCGACGAAAGGCAGAGAGGCTGGGTTCAGGAGGATGGTTCGAGCTCCCATGGAGCTACAGGACCAGCTCGACGCTGCTTCGGAGATTGTCACCTTCGCCCGCTTCTCCGTCGTCGGCCACATTGTCGAAGGTCGCGCTCACCGCGCCGGTCCGACCGGTGTACACCGCGGTATCGATGCCGCCGCGCCCGATGAGCATGTCGGCGCCAAGACCGCCATCGAGGGAGTCGTCCCCAGCGCCCCCGTCGAGTCGATCCTCGCCGTCCTCACCCTGGAGATGGTCATCCCCGCCGCGCCCTAGCAGCCGGTCACGCCCATCACCACCGATCAGCGTGTCGGCGCCATCGCCGCCGCGCAGCACGTCGTTGTCGCCACCCCCGTCGATGTACGCGGCGATCGCGCCCCGAACGGCAACGCGGTCGCGCGCGCCGCCGAGATGAACCTCGACCAACGAGAACGTCCCACTACAACGGACCCTGTGCGACATGGGCACGCAGACTCCGCCGGGGGGCAGCACCAGCTCCGTGCTGCGATCGGAGATCTCGATGTAGTCGCCAGAGGCAGAGGCACGATACCGGATGTTCATCCGGACGGGATCCTCGCTCGGGCCGTCGAGGCGGAGGACCCCGCCTACGATCGTCATCGTGGTCTGCGGACGCACCACGAGGACCTCTACGCTCGCTGACGCCGTCCCGCCCGCGCCCGTGCACTCGATCTCGTAGTTGTTCGTGGCGGCCGGCTGCACCTCGAGGGAGCCGCCAGTCTCGACGGGACCGCTCTCCCCATCCACGAAGGTACACGTATCCGCGCCCGTCGAGGCCCACGAGAGCATGCTCGATTGCCCGGCATCAATCGTGGTGGGCGACGCGGTGAGCGTGACCGTCGGTGGATCCTGCAGCGTCGGCATGCACGACGCAGACTCGACACGAGAACGCATGAGATCCGGCACCCGGAGGCTGTCGTCGCCGTACTGTGCGTCGCGACCGAACCAGAGATTTACGTTCGAGTACCCGCCGGCGCGAAGGTGGCAGTAGCTCATGATCGTACCGCCGCCGTTCGTGGGTACGCTGGTGGAGCCGCTGTAACAGCCGCCCTGCCCCCCGTAGCACTGATCGACGGGAGGCGAGTAGCAGTGGGTGTGTCCGCTGCCGAAGTTGTGCCCGATCTCGTGGCTCACCCCCATGATGTCCCAGAACAGCCATGGGCTCGTCGTGCTGAACTGGCCGTTGATGCTGCCCGTAAAGCCGTAGCCGAAGGAGTTCGAGCACAGGACGCCAACGTAGGCGACGCCGCCTCCGGTCCGCTTCCCGGACAAGAAGTGCGCGACCGTTCGCGAGACCGAGCCGTGATTGGCCCGCCAATCGTCCATGAACGCGTTCAGCCCGCCCATCGTGTCCGTCGCCGTCCACGGATCCGAATCCGGACCGCCGGACCACAATGAGAGGTGAGCCACCTGCAGAACGGTACCGACATCACGCTCATAGATTGCGGACATCGCTGCGAAGAGGTCCCCGACGTAGGCGATCGCCTGCGCCGTCGACGCGAAGCGGTCGTGAAACTCGGCATCCGTCTCGATGGCGATCTCGGCCACATATACCGAGCCCGCCTGAGCTGCGGCCGCGTTCAAGATCCCCGACGCCGCGGCCGCCGCCGCGATCGACGAGGATGCGGGGGCCGCCATCGACTCCTCGTTTCCGCACCCCCACTGGGCCGCGCCCTCGCCGAGGGGCTCGTTGGAGTCGACCAGTTGCACGTCTTGGGTGCCCTCGGCCGAACCAATCTGCCACAGCCCAGCGCCATCCGAGATCAGCCCACGGACCGACCGATCCTCGTCGATCGACACGAATGCGAAAGATCCGTCGCGGCCGTCGACGGTACCGGCGAAGTAGGCGGTGTCCGGAGCCGCGACCAAGACCTTTCGCGTCCCCGTGTTGAGTACGACCGGAGTTCCGGGGCGAAACACCTCGATGCGCCGCAACGTCAGCGTACCCGTGGGCGAGGCCTCCGCTGCCAGCGCCGAGAGCCCGTTCTTGGCAGCCGCCGCCCGCGGATCCTCGAGTGGCACGTCCTCGACGCGCAACCGCTCGCCCGTCGCGACGTCGCGGGCCTGCTGCGCGAAGTCCGGCGAAAAGAGCCAGTGGCTCGCCGCCGCCGCGTTCGATGATCCCGACAGCGCGAACGCGACGAGGGCGGCGACCCCGGCCTCCGCTCCTTTCCTCCAACGCATCCTCTGCACCTTTCGCCTCGCGGCAGGTCTCAAGTGAAACTCCCGGCCCCTATCGCGTAGTTCGGCAGTCGGGGCCGCATGGCTTGAGGGAGGCGGGGGAAGTTTTCACCTGAAATTTGCCCGAGATCGCGCCCGCAGCGGCGCGTGCCGTGCGGGCCTGCGCCGCAGCAGCCCCACTCTACGCACCCGCGCGCGCGGGCGCGGGAGAGAACGCGCCATCACGCACGCCCCACAGCGTCGCGCCCCGACGAGCCGGGCGCGTGAGGACTGGAACGCGCGGCGATCAGGCGCCGGAGGCCGAGGGGTTCTTCCACAACACCCAGGCGGGCACCGCCGTCGTCCCGAGTGCAATGATGGAGTAACCGAGGAAGCCCACCGCACCGGTCCACCGCTGGCCGGACTCACCCGTCGCAGCCCCGATCTGCCTCCCGACTCGAAGGAACTCCTCGGGATTACTCACCATCCAGGCGAGAAGGTTGATCGCGACGAAGGCCGCGTAGGCCGAGATCATCGGCAGCGCCCAGCGCGCGCCCAGCAACAGGCTGACCCCGGTGACCAGCATGAACAGGCCGACGGCAAGCGCAGGGAGCCCGGCGTCGCCCCCGCTGAGGATCTGCCCGAAGAAGACCATCACCGCGTCCTCGCCCCGAAAGAGCTTGGCGAAGTTGGTAAACGAGCGCAGCACGATCAGGATCGCGCAGACCTGGACGAATCGACGGGCCATGGAACCTCCTCCTCAGACCGCCGACCACATATCCCGCCCGCAGCCCGCAACCAAGGAGAGGTCCCTGGTTCAGTTCATAGAGACTTGCGGATTCGATCGTACCCGCGCTTGAGCTCGTCACCAAGCAGCTCGAGCGCGGAGCCCACACCCTCGACGGTGCGATCCAGACCAGCCTTCGAACGAATCTGCTCCCACTTGTCCTCGAGGTCGTGGAAATCCTGCTGAAGCTCCTGTGACGCCAGGTGAATCTTCACCTCGATCTCGTCCCGCTTCGTTTTTAGGTCCTGTACGATCTCTTCGACGGTGGGCATATTCGTCCTCCTTGCCTCGCGAGGCGGTTCGTCCGTCCTGCCTCGAAGATGGCCACGACCACGGGATCCGCAAGGTCGAGAAACCCGCTTTGAATCCCCAAGATTCCACGTACTATCGGGGAGGTCCAATCCAGGACGTCCTACAGGAGCCCACCAATGAAGCAAGCCGTCTCTACATTCGCCCTCGTACTGGCCATCCTGACCTTTTCGACCCCGGCCGGCGCTCACTGCGGAAGCTGTGGGGTCGGAGGAGAGCAGGACACCCAAGAGGAATGTGACACCAAATGCGCCGACCAGGCCGAGGACACGGCGTGCGTTCAAGAGTGCCTCGAGAAGCACGAGAAGCAGCACGAGGAGAAGAAGGCCCAGTAGGCCCCATCGTCGATTCATTTGACGTAGCGCGAATCGTGCTTATCTTCTCCATCAGATGGATTGGTGGATCTGGATTCTGATTGGACTCTCGCTGTTCGTAGTCGAGGTCTTCATTCCAACCGACTTCTTCATGTTTTTCTTCGGCGTCGCCGCAATCGCAGTCGGCGTCGGGGCCACGGCCGGCCTGCTCGAGTCGCTGTGGATTCAAAGCGCGTCGTTCGCTGCCTTCGCCGTCGCGGCCGTCGCGTTTCTCCGCGGCCCGCTGTCACGGCGCATGACCTCGACCGAGGCTACGCACGTGGGTGAGTTACGCGGCAACTCGGTGGTCCTGACGGAGGATCTCGAAGGGGGTGGCGTCGGCAAGGCCGAGCTCCGCGGAACGACCTGGTCTGTACGCACCACGCACTCCGGGGCGCTCAAGACAGGGGATCGCTGCCGGGTGGACCGGGTGGAGGGACTGCTGTTGTGGGTCTCTCCGGAGCCGCGCCCCGGCGCGGACTAGATTCAAGGAGTATCGATGACGGGGCTTCTCGTAGTAGCGATCATCCTGGCCGTACTCGCGATCGTCGTGATCGCCAAGACGGCCGTCGTGGTACCGCAACAGAACGCCTATGTCGTCGAGCGGCTGGGCAAGTACCACAAGACACTCCGCGCCGGTTTCCACGTCCTCGTCCCATTCGTCGACCGCATCCGATATCGACACGACCTGCGCGAGCTTGCCGTCGATATCCCCGAGCAAATCTGCATCACGCGCGACAACGTTCAAGTCGGTGTCGACGGAGTCCTGTACATGCAGGTTCTCGATGCCGAACGCGCCTCCTACGGTGCCGCCAACTACGCGTTCGCAATCAGCCAGTTGGCGCAGACGACGCTCCGCAGCGAGGTGGGCAAGATCGAGCTCGACCGCACATTCGAAGAGCGCACCGCCATCAACATCCAGGTCGTGAACGAGCTCGACAAGGCGTCCGATCCTTGGGGCATCAAGGTGCTTCGGTATGAGATCAAGAACATCAACCCGCCCAACGATGTCGTAGCGGCGATGGAAAAGCAGATGCGCGCCGAGCGCGAGAAGCGCGCGGTCATCCTCACGTCGGAAGGGGAACGCGAAGCGGCCATCAACGTCGCCGAGGGCGACAAGCAGAAGATCGTCAAGGAGTCCGAGGCCCAGCGACAACGGCAGATCAACGAAGCCGAGGGCCAGGCCCAGGCGATCCTCGCGATCGCGCAGGCGACATCGGACGGCATCCGCGCGGTTGCCGAGTCGATCAACATTCCCGGCGGCGCCGAGGCCGTACGCCTTCGTGTCGCCGAGCAATACATCGATCGCTTCGGCGAACTCGCGCAGGAAAACAACACGATGATCCTTCCCGCCAACGTCGCGGACGTCGCGTCGATGATCGGCGTCGCAATGAGCGCTCTCGACCAACAGCGGCCGACGACCAGGCTCGACGAAGGAAGCTAGTGCACACGCCGCCGTTGACCCGGCGTGCCTTTGTGCGACTCTCGTCGTCCGCCGCCCTCATCGCGGTTGCCGGCTGCGGTGGAGGCAGTGGCGGCCGCGACGGGCCCGCGGCACAACCCGCGCCCGCCGGCGCGTCGGTGGCCTGCGCGCTGAGGGCTCTCGAGCGCGAGCCCGGGGAAGTTCGCGCCGTCGCAGAGCGTTTCCTCGCACAGAGCGGCTCGTCCGCCGACGGGGCCCGCAAGGAGTTGATCGACGCGCTCGACCGGAGCGCGCTCGACCGGCACGCGACCTCCACCGAGGAGGTCGCCGCGGCGCTTCACGACGCGATCGACGCAGATTGGAGATCGGGGGCGTCCGTCCTCGTGGACGGCTGGATCGTCTCTCTGACCGAAGCGCAGCTCACCGCTTCGGCCCTCGCCACCGACCCCGCTTCGTGCTGATCGGGGCACAGGATCTCGTCGAGGTTGGGCCGGTCGACGTCTGCATCGTCGGCGGCGGCGCGGCAGGCATCACACTCGCGCGATCCTTCGTCGGAACCCGGTGGCGCGTGCTCCTCCTCGAATCCGGCGGCCCCAGCTTCGACGCACGCACACATGCCCTGTACGACACACCGGTCATCGGCACGGACTACCCCATCGAGGCTTCGCGGCTGCGCTACTTCGGCGGCACGACGAACCACTGGGCCGGCCAGTCCCGCCCTCTGGACCCAATCGACTTCGAGGAGCGCACCTGGATTCCGCACAGCGGCTGGCCGATCGGCCACGGCGATCTCGAGCCATGGCTGGACGACGCCCACACGGTCTGTGGCCTCGGCCCGCCCGAGTATGATCCGCACCGCTGGAGCACGACGCTCGGGCCCGACTTCCTCACGGGAAGCCCGACGCTCGAGAGCCGAATCTTTCAACTCAGCACGCCCATCGTTCGCTTCGCAGCAGCGTACGGCGACGAACTCGCCGGAGCCGACAACGTGCTGGTCGCTCTCGGAGCGAACGCGTCGGAACTGCTCTCCGACCAGAGAGGCCAACAGATCACCGGCGTTCGAGTGCGCTGGTTCGACAGCGACCACACCGCCGAGCCTCGGGCGCTGGCCTACGTTCTCGCGTGTGGTGCGATCGAGAACGCGCGGCTCCTGCTCGCATCGAATGCCGTCCGCCCCGCGGGAATCGGAAACGATTTCGACAACGTCGGACGGTACTTCATGGAGCATCCCGCCTATCGCGCACAGCGGATGCTCGCAACGCCCCTGTTTCCCTCCCGCGGACTCGACTGGACCCCGTCAGCGGAGCCCGACCCCCCGGCGGTCGTAATCCGGGCCATCGGTCCGTCAGACGCCGCCGTACGCCGCCATGAGCTCCTTCGCTCGATGCTGATCTTCTACGGCCGAGACGATGCCCTCGGGGACGAGGACGCCGATGTCGCCGAGACGGAGGCCTCGGTGCGAGCGGGCCTCTGGCGCGACGACCCCTCGCCCACGCGAGAAGTCGCCGCCACCTCGATCTTCGAGCAAGCGCCCAACCCCGACAGCCGGATCCGTCTCTCCGAGCAACGCGACGCCCTGGGCAACCGCAAGGCCGAGCTCGATTGGCAGCTGGGCGAGATCGACCGCGATTCCGTCTATCGCAGCACGATTCTCATAGGCGAGGAGTTGGCTCGCCTCGGCCTCGCGCGCACGCAACTTCGGCCGTGGGTTTCACTTTTCGAACGCCCTCTCCTGCCCGGCGTGGGCAACCATCACATCGGCACGACGCGAATGAGCGCCACCTCTGCGACGGGAGTCGTCAATCGCAACTGCCGCGTGCACGACGTCGACAACCTCTACGTCGCCGGAAGCTCGATTTTCCCGACAGGCGGTATCGCGAACCCCACGATGAACCTCGTCGCATTCGCACTGCGCCTCGCCGACCACATCAAGCAAGACGCGCTCTGAGTAACCAAACTGAGCACCTGCCGTGCGAAGTGCTCATCAAACACACAAGGCCTGCCAGAAAATCGAACGAACGTTTCACCTACTGATCCCGTCCGCACCTAGGCGGTTCAAACAGCCCGGGCTCGCGCCTACCGTGCGACGAAATCGACAGCGCGACACGTCGCGAGCGACGCCACCCCCGCACGCCTCTCCCGGCCCGCTTCGACGCTGCACTCGTGCATCTTTTGGGGGAGTCGATGCAGCGCATACGGGGATTACTGAGGAAGCTGGCACACGGCTCACGCGGCCGTCGAGCCGTGGCGTTCTGCTCCTCCGGGGCATTGGCCGTGCTCGCCACCGGCTGTCCGAAAGCGAAGACCTGCGAGATCGACTTCACGGTCACCTCGAGTTGGAACGGCGGGTTCGTCGCCGAGGTCCTCGTCAAGAACCTCCAGAAGACCGCCTCGTTCGATGGATGGACGCTTCGGTTCGCGAACCCGGCGGGGCAGAGCATCGAGGATATCTGGAACGCACTCCTGCACCGCGAGGACTCCGACGTGGTGCTGCGCAACGCCACATACAACTCCCAGATTGCCGCTGGGGCCACGATCGGACTCGGGTTCCGAGCCTCGGTCGACGGCGCGCCGACCGTCCCGCGCGCCTTCAAGCTGAATGGAAAGGCGTGCCGCATCGCCGGGACCGGAGCGAGCCCAACCCCGGCGCCCACCTCGACTCCCGAGTCGACCAACACGCCAACACCGACCTCGACGCACGCGCCGTCGACGCCCTCACCGACCGCGTCCCCCGCGCCCCCGATCACGCCGGCGCCAAGCGTCACACCGCCGTCGACTCCGTCCGCGGAGCGAATCGTCGGATACTTCGCATCCTGGAGTGTGTACGACCGCGACTACCACGTCGCCGATATCCCGGCCGACAAGCTCACCCACATCAACTACGCGTTCGCCAACGTCTCGGCCGATGGTCGCTGCACCCTCGGCGACCCGTACGCCGACATCGACAAGTTCTACGAGGGCGACTCGTGGGAGGCCGGCGCGCTGCGAGGCAACTTCAACCAGCTTCAGAAGCTGAAGGACGACTACGCCCACGTCAAAACGTTGATCTCCGTCGGCGGCTGGACATGGTCCAGTCGCTTCTCCGACGTCGCTCTGACGCCCCAATCGCGTACCACGTTCGCGCAGTCCTGCGTGCAGTTCATGCTCGACCATGGGTTCGATGGCATCGACATCGACTGGGAATACCCGGTGGGAGGCGGACTCGAGTCGAACACGACCCGCCCCGAGGACAGGGAGAACTACACCCTCCTTCTCCAAGAGATCCGCGATCAGCTCGACGTGCGGCAAGCGATCGATGGCGAGACCTATCTTCTCACCATCGCAGCACCCGCCGGCCCCGCGACGTACGCACACTACGAACTCGAGGCGATCGCCGAGATCGTCGACTGGGTGAACCTGATGGCCTACGACTTCCACGGCTCGTGGGAGTCGACGACCGGATTCCACGCGGCCCTGTACGCGGCAAGCGACGACCCTTCACCCTCCCCCGTGGCGAGAACGCAGTTCAACGTCGATGCGGCCGTGCAGGGCTACCTCGGCGCGGGCGTTCCCGCCGACCAGCTGGTCCTCGGCATGGGCTTCTACGGACGGGGCTGGGCTGGCGTGTCCGCGGCCAACGACGGCCTCTTTCAGAGCGCGAGCGGGCCCGCCCCGGGCACATGGGAGCCCGGCAACTACGACTACAAGGACGTGGTCACGCGCCTACAGGGCGATGGCTACACGCGACACTGGCACCACGAGGCCCTGGTCCCCTGGCTCTACTCACCTTCGGCCGGTGTCCTGATCACGTACGACGACCCGGAGTCGATCGGCCACAAGACCGAGTACGTCACCACCAACGGACTGGGAGGCGCAATGTTCTGGGAGCTATCGGGCGACGTCGCCTCCGGCCCCGACTCGCTGCTCGAGTCCATCTACCACGGACTCAATCCCAACCCGGCCACGACGCCAACGCCGAGCCCAGGGCAGACCGCCGCCCCCACGCCCGAGCCCACCGCGACGCCGACCCCGACCTCGGCGCCAACGCCGGTACCGACGCAAGCCGCCACACCAGCACCGACCGCCACGCCAACGCCGACGTCGACGCCAACGCCGATCCCAACCCCGGCACCGACCGCCGCCGGGCCAACCGGCGAAGAACTCTTCGCCCTAAACGGCTGCCACTTCTGTCACGGAACCGACGGCGGCGGGACTCCAACGGCACCGAGCCTGCTGAACTGGAGCGACCAAGCAGCCCTCGCGCTCAAGATCGACGCGGACATGCCGCTCGGGAACACTGGCGCATGCACCGGCGCGTGCGCCGTGGACATCGCCCAGTACATCCTCGATACGTTGGTCGACCTACCCCTACCCCCGATCAACTGCGACGAATCCACGCTGCGCGACCGCCAACTGCGGCCGCTCACCCGTCGGGAATACGCGGAAACCATCGGTGACTTGCTTGGCCTCGACCCGATCAACGCCCTCGTGAACTTCCCGGTCGAAATTCGGGTGCGGGGCTACGACAACAACGCGCAGGTCGCCGATGTCACTTCTCGCCACATCGACGAGTATCTCGCCGAAGCCGAGGACCTCGCAGTGCGTGCCGTCGCCGAGAAGAGAAGCGAGCTTCTGCCTTGCGATCCAGGCTCCGATCCCCTCGCGTGCGGTCGGACGTTCATCGAGACCTTCGGCCTGCGGGCGTATCGACGCCCGCTCGTTCCCGCGGAAGTCGACCGCCTCGCGGCGTTCTTCTCGAGCAGCTCCACGCTCTTCGACGTCGGACTGCACGACGTGCTGTGGGCCATGCTGGTCTCTCCGAATTTCCTCTACCGCTCCGAGGTCGGCACGCCGGGGAGCGACGGCAACTACGACCTCGATTCATGGGAGATTGCCTCCGAGCTCTCCTACCTCCTGTGGGGCACCATGCCAGACGCGGGCCTTCTCGCGGCGGCGCAGAGCGGCGCCCTCCTCACTGCCGAGGGCAGGCGTTCGGAGGCAGAGCGTTTGCTCGCCGACCCGCGGGCTCGCACCCAACTCGGTCGTTTCGCCAGCCAATGGCTCGACGCAGACCCGCTGCTCGCCGGAGAAAAGGACTCGGCTGCCTTCCCCAACTTCAACACGCAGGTCCAAGAGGCGCAGTTCGCAGAGCTCGAGGAGTTCGTGAGCCACGTGACCTTCGACTCGACCGGTGGCTTCGGGGAGCTGTTCGAGCCGGGCTACGTCATGGCCGATCCGATTCTGGCCGCCTACTACGGGCTGCCTCTTCCCGGCGACGCCACGTTCTCGCCGATCGCAGTGGCCGACGGCCGTCGAGGCGGCCTCCTGACGCTGGGGAGCGTCCTGTCGGCACACGCCCACGCCGACGACAGCTCACCGGTGCGGCGCGGTGTATTCGTGCGAAGACGGGTTCTCTGCCAGGACCTCCCGCCGCCGCCCCCCGATGTGGACAACACCCCGCCCGGCCTCGACCCGAACCTGACCACCCGAGAGCGCTTCACACTGCACAGCTCCAGCCCGACCTGTCAGGGATGTCACCAGTACATCGATGGCGTGGGCTTCGGCTTCGAACACTTCGACGGCGCCGGGGGGAGACGGGAGCTGGAGAACGGAGTACCGGTCGATGCGAGCGGCAACATCGTCGGCCTCGAAGGGCTCGAGCAGACGGCGTCTGTCATTGCCTTCGACGGCACCAACGAGCTCAGCGCCTGGATCGCCAGCAGCGACGCCGCACCTCGCTGCTTGACGATTCAACTCTATCGCTACGCGGCCGGCGCGGAGGAGACCCCGCAAGACGCCTGCGAGATCGACGCCCTCGCCAGTCGGTTCGCCGACCACGACTACGACCTGCGCGAGCTCCTACTCACCCTGATCGAATTGCCGTCATTCACGGCGCGAGGAGGAAACTGAGATGAGCCGCCGTACGCTCTTCGATCGTCCAATGAGCCGTCGCCGCGTTCTGAAGGGGCTCGCCCTCGCCGGCGCGACGACGTCTCTCTCGTTGACGAGCCTGGTGCGCGCCGCCCGTGCCGCGACCGCCGCCAAGCGAACGATCTTCGTCTACATCCCCGACGGCTGCATCCCGGACCTCTGGCACCCGACGGGCAGCGAGCTCACCTTCGCTTTGCCGTCGATGACCCAGCCTTTGGCCACCGTGCAAGAGCACTGCATCTTCCTCTCTGGGCTTCGGATGTACGAAGGGGGGGCCACTCACGAGGGTGGGATTCGGAAGGTGCTGACCGGCAACGCGGTGCAATCGCTCGACGACTTCCTCGCCCAACAGGTGGGTGGCGCGACGGCATTCCCCTCGATCTATCTCGGCGTCGGCGCGAACTACGAGAACGGCTCGGGCGGGTTCTCGTTCCTGAGCTCGGGCTCACCCGTGTCTCCGGAAGACAACCCGATCAACGCGTTCGAGCGGCTGTTCGGGGACAAGAGCACGCCAGCGCCAGGTCCGGGCGACCCGCGACTCCCGATCCTCGGCTCCGCACTCGCCGACCTCCAAGCGCTGCAGAGCAAGCTCGGCTCGACCGAACAGCAGAAACTCGAACGGCATCTGGATTCTCTTCGCGAGGTCGAGCAACGCCTGGAGGCGGCCGCTGGTGTCGCGTGTGACCCGTCGGGCTGGAACGCGGCGGGCTTCACCGTTCCGCCGGGCTGGCACGGCTACCCGCCAGTGTACGATCGCGAAGAGAACTTCGTGCTCGTGGGAAGGCTCCAATCCGATCTCATCGTCGAGGCGCTCGCGTGCGACCTGACGCGCGTCGCGTCGCTTCAATGGTCACACCCGGTGAGTCCGACACACCTCAGCTGGGCGGGCGCTGGCCAACGACACCACGACGCCAGCCACTACGGGAACCCCACGTCGACCAGCGCGCAGGACTTCGTCGTGAGCCAGCAATGGTTCACCGCACGATTCGCCGAGCTGATCCAGGCGCTCGCAGCCCGACCCGATCCCAGCGGCGATGGCAACCTGCTGGAGCACACACGCATCCTTCTCTTCTCGGAGCTGGGCGACAGCAACCTTCATGATCATCGGCGGTGCCCATTCGTACTCGCCGGAGGTTCACGCGACTTCCAAACCGGGCGACTCCTGGAGTTCGCCGACGAGGCTCACACGAAGCTGCTCGTGTCGATCGCGCGATCGATGGACGTCCCGATCGACTCGTACGGCTACGCCGGCCACGGCACCGGCGGCCTCGCGGGCCTGGGGGCCTAGTCCGTGCACCGCGTCGCCCAAGATCGACGCGATGATGCCGCGTGCGACAGCTCGCCCGGCGCGGGCGACGGCGTCTGTGATGCCTGCCCGATCATGGGCGGCGTAACGACCGAGAACGAAATGTTCGGCCCCTCGATCAGCTACTTCGTGCAGCCCTAGCGACCGTTCGCGCCCTCGGCATTGCCAATTTTGAAAACTGGATCTAAATTCAAGATTGAGCCCATGCCGAGGACCGCGACCCGCCTGACTTTCTCCGAGCCCCGAAAACGGGGGAACTACGCGAAAACCGTTGAAACACGGGGGAGAATCCTCGCTGCGGCCAGGGACACAGCCGAGGACCTGGGCTTCCACGGGGTCTCCCTCTCCGAGGTCGCCACGCGCGCCGGGGTCGCCGTGGGCAACGTGAGCTACCACTTCGGCTCGCGTGAAGAGTTGCTGCGTGAAGTCATGCAGAGCATCTCGGCTCAGCTCCAGCAGGACGTCGTCCTCGCCGGAGTCAGCGGGCACGACCTCTTCGAACGCGGCGAGGCCGGGATTCGCGCCTACCTCTCGTTCATCCATCGCCACCCGGCGTACGCGCGAATGAGCGAGCAGGTCCGCCATCACGAACCCGCCATCTACAACGAGAGCCTCGCCACGTGGGTCGCCCTGCAACGAGCCGCAATCCAGGAAGGCATCGACGAGGGAACTCTTCGACCGATGACCGCCGAAGAGATCTCGGCGACCGCCTACCTGATCATCGGCGCCCACTACTTCCTGGATCAGATGATCGAGGGCATCGGCGGAGAGGCGTACCCCGGCGACGATATCGTCGTCACCGCATACATGAAGTTGTTCCGCGGCGGACTCGAACAGAGCCGGCGACGGGGAACGCGACAGGAGAAGGTCAAATGATCGAACACCTCGAACGAGACGGCGAGTACGTAGCCGGCGCCCCGGCGGAGCCCCACACCGAAACCAATTTTCCGATCGTGATCATCGGCGCAGGGTTCAGCGGGATCGGCATGGGCATTCAGCTCAAGAAGGCGGGGATTCACTCGTTCACGATCTTCGAACGCGCGGGCGAGATCGGCGGGACGTGGCGGGACAACACCTATCCGGGTGCCGCGTGCGACGTGCCGTCGCACGCCTACTCTCTCTCCTTCGAGCAGAACCCGAACTGGAGCCGAAGATTCTCCACATCCGGCGAGATCCAGGCCTACCTCCTCGGAATCGTCGACAAGTGGAAGCTCCGCGAGCACATGGAGTTCGGGGTCGAGATCGACGAGGCGCGATTCGACGACCACGACGGAATCTGGACCCTACGCCGCCGCGATGGCCAGACGGTGACCGCCCGCGTCGTGATCTCGGCCGTAGGCGGGCTCGTGGACCCGAAGCTACCGGAGATCAGGGGGATCGACGCCTTCCAGGGCAAGAGATTCCATACGGCACGCTGGGACCACGACTACGCGCTCGAAGGAAAACGGGTTGCCGTCATCGGTACCGGTGCCAGCGCGGTGCAGGTCGTGCCGGCCATCGCACCCAGGGTCAAAGATCTCACCGTGTTCCAGCGCACGCCCGCTTGGGTCGTCCCGAAGTTCGACGGCGAGTACACCGAGCGCACCAAGGGCCGGTTCGCTCGCTTTCCGCTCCTCCTCCAGCTCAGCCGCTCGTTCAAGTATTGGATGAGCGAGATCTTCGGCCCGATCGTCTATCTCAACGCCCCACGCCTCTCGAAGCGAGGCGAGCGGATCTCGACCCGGCATCTTCACGCTCAAGTGAAAGATCCGGTGCTCCGCGAGAAGCTCACGCCGAGCTTCCAGTTCGGCTGCAAGCGAATGCTCATCTCCGACGATTACTGGGCGACATTCGAGCGCGACAACGTACATCTCGAGTGCACGGGAATCCGCACGATCGAAGAAGCGGGCATCCGCACCGAGGACGGCGAGCTGCACGAGTTCGATGCGATCGTCTTCGCCACGGGCTTCGAGCTCGGCCTATCGAATGCACCGTTCCCGATCCACGGCCGCGACGGCCTCAGTCTCACCGATGCGTGGAAGGACGGGGCGGCCGCCTACAAAGGAATGACTGTCTCCGGATTCCCGAACTGGTTCATTCTGATGGGTCCGAACACCGGACCGGGCCACACCTCCGTCCTCGTATTCACCGAAGCCCAGATCCGCCACGCAGTCGGGGCAATCAAGAAGATCAAGAACGAAGGACTACGCTACGTGAACGTCCGCAAGGACGTGCAAGATGGCTACAACGACCGAATCCAGGCGCGCATGCCATACATGGTCTGGGGCAACTGCAACAGCTGGTACCTGAATCCGGACGGCAGCAACCACTCGCTCTACCCGGGCCCAGCGTTCGAGTACGTCGCCAGCGCTTGCAACTTCGAGGAACGCGACTACGAATGCGCCGCCTTCGAAGCTCCCGTGGAGGACCGCACGGCGACAGCGGCCTGATCCGCCAGAGCGACCCACCATCGGCCGCCGCGCAGATCCGCTCACGACGACGCGAGACGCTCGGGCCCAAACGGGTCCCACACGTCCGTCTGTCCCTGGAGGGCCAGAGAGACCCCCCGACGGAACCGCGTATCTCATGGGGAGTCCGGAACCGACCGCGCGGCTGTACCCGCGGACCACCTTCCAGTATCACCGCCCCATGGCCAGCAACGAATTCAACATGATCCTCGAGATGCTCGGCGCAATGCCAGCTCTCGACCCCAACGCCGAGGTTTCAACACTCCGAGCCGGCATGGAGGCCATGGTGGCTGCGATGCCCACACCCGAGGGCATGCTGGCGAGCCCGGTCGATGCCGGGAGTGTTTCCGCCGAATGGGTGTCGATGCCCGAGGCGCGCGACGACCGCGCGGTGCTCTACCTACACGGCGGCGGCTACGCCATCGGCTCGATCAACACCCACCGGGCCCTCGCCGCCCGCTTGTCACGCGACGTGAGTGCCCGCGTGCTCATCATCGACTACCGACTCGCCCCCGAACATCCGCACCCCGCCGCGGTCGAGGACGCGGTCACCGCGTACCGATTCTTGCGCGCGGAAGGCTACGGAGCCTCGAGCATTGCAATCGCCGGAGACTCGGCCGGCGGCGGCCTTACCGTCGCAACCCTCCTGGCCTTGCGAGACGCCGGCGACGAGCTCCCCGCCGCAGGCGCCGGGCTGTCGCCCTGGTTCGACCTCGTCGGCACGGGCGAGTCGAACACCTCGAAGGCCCAGGACGACCCAATCGTGAACATGCCCGGACTCACGCGAATGGCGACGTGGTACCTGAGCGGGCGCAAGGCCGAGGACGAGCCCACGGCATCGCCACTGTACAGCGACCCGACGGGACTGCCCCCGCTCCTATTGCAGGTGGGAGAAGCCGAGATTCTCCGAGACGATTCCACCCGATTCGCCGAGAAGGCGAGGCAAGCCGGGGTCGACGTCCAGGTCGAAGTCTGGCCCGACATGGTTCACGTGTGGCAGGTCTTCGGCGACATGGTCCCCGAATCCAAAGACTCGGTGGAGAAGATCGCACGATTCCTGAACACGCATCTCCAACCGAGCTGAGAGAAGCCCGTCTCTCACCAGAAGCAGGGGCTCGTCGCGTCCTTGGGCTTCTCGAGCAGTGGCTGCTGCACCTGTTCAATCGTCGGCCCGCACGTCGCCGCGTACTTCCGCAGCTCGTCCATGTCGAAGCCAAAGAACTTCGCCGCGTTCTCGCCCACCATCATCCGGACTTCGTTCGGATCGATCTCGGCGAAGGCCAGTCGAAGGGATTCGAGCGTGTAGGGGTACGTCCCCTCGTAGTGCGGATAGTCGGCGCCCCACATCACGTGATCGAGGCCGACGAGATGCCGTCCCGCGAGATCTGCCGGGCGTGGGAAGCTCGCTCCGTACCAGCAGTTCGTCTTCGCGTAGTGACTCGGCGGCTCCTTGGTCACTCCTCTCCCGGTGAAGTCGACCTCACCCGTGCTGCCGGCCTTCGCGATCTGCTTCCACAGATGGTCCATGTGCTCCATGGTCTGCTTGACCCATGCGCAGCCGGACTCACTGATGAGATACCGGAGCTTCGGGTAACGCTCGAACACGCCGGCCAGAATCAGATGAGAAAGGCCGCGGGTCGCAAACCACGACATCTCGTAGACCCACACCATGCTCGAGGCCGGGTAGTTTCCGTAGTCGGGGCAACCGCCGCCGGAATGCTGGTGAATGATGAGGTCATTGTCCTGGCACGCCGCCCAGATCCGCTCATACGTGGGCGAGTACAGGGGCTCGAGCGCCGTGTCGTCCGCCACCTGCGAGATCAACACTCCCCCCTTGAGGTCGTGCTTTGCGATCCACTCGATGTCCTCCAACGCGACGTCGACATCGTTGAGCAGGACTACGCCGACGCCGGCCCGGCGCGTCGGGAAGTCTGCGCACCAATCCGCGAGCCAGCGATTGTGGGCACGAACGCCCTGCAGACGAAGCTCGTACTCCTCACTCGTCGGCGGACGTGAAACGACGATGCCGTCGGGAGGAAAGAACGGCGGAACGTTGTTCGGGAACAGGACCTCGGCGACGACACCTTGAGACTCCAGATCATCGACTCGGTCCTGGCCGCCCCACGTCTTGTCCTTCTTCTTGTTCAGGTGACTGCGAGAAGGGTTCCGGTACTTCTCGCGCCAGGCGTCGAAGCGCTCGAGATACTTTTCCTCGAGATAGTCGCGATAGCCGCTGATCCGCGCACCCGCGTGGCAGTCGGCGGAAATCAGCACATAAGGGTCATTCGTCTCCATCTCGAGCCTCCTCGCTCAAAACGATCGCAATCGAGAGGGATTCGGTCAAGTGATTGACCTAAACGAACGTTCAAGCCTCTCGAGCATTGCCCGCGCTCAAGCCTCCCCTGCTCGCGCTCGACGCACGAGGTCCACCATCTCCTTGCGCGCCTCGTCACCGGTCGAGATCGGCGCGGAGAAGGCCAGGCGCACGGGCCTCGGCCCCTTCGCCGTATCCGCAGACATCTCGAAGCCGTAGCGATCGACACTCGTCATCGTGACCGCGGTCGCATCGGTCGCCTTCGAGAACACGCGACAATAGAGGACCATCGCGTCGCCGTGGTCCGCGTTCATGTGATCGATGATGCCGCGCGCGCGCGGCGCGATCGGATCGGCATCGGACTCGCTCCAGTCGGGGATGTCCACCCACGACATCCGCCCGTACCCGCCGATGTAACGCACACCTTCCACGTCGAGGCGCCAGAAGGAAAAATCGGAATAGTCGATGTAATACGAGGCATTCGGGTGCGCCTCGAGATAGGCGGCCTTCGCGGAATCGCGCTCCATGCCCTCGACGAGGCGACGGCATGTGCCCAGCAGGGTCACCCTCCCGTTGGCCAAGGGATCCCCCTCCCCCCCTTCGGCGACCAGGAGCGATGCACGCCCGTCGCGGCGGAGGTTCTTCGTATGCTCCGCGAGCTCGCTGATGAAGAAGATCGGCGTCCCCCCATCCATCGCGAACGTCACGAAGGAGCCGTACGGGTAGCCTGCAGGCTCCTTGGCGATCGTGGCCAAGGTGCCTGTCTTGATCGCCGCCACCAAGGTGCGTGCCCTCTCTCCGTGGGTGGGCGTAGGGACGTTGGTGTCGTACAGCAGTTCCTCAGCTTCGCCTGAGGGGCGTGAATGGGCGTCGTTGCTCACGGCTCTTTCTCCTTTGTGAGAGATGAGCCTAGCGCGTTGCCGCGCGGTTCGGGAGCCCCGCTCCCCAACTGGCTCTACTCACGGAGGTCTGACCGCCGCCCTTCGAGTCGCTTGAAGGCGTCTCGCGCGATGTGAAGTGAGAGCCGAACGATCTCCAGCAGCGCCTCGTCACTTCGTCCTCGCGGCACACCTTTCTCTGCGAGCTTGCTGAGAGCCTTGGCATATTCGCACTTCCACCCAGTATTGATCGCGTTCGAGCCCATGATTCTCTCCCCTAGTTGGCGCAATCATTAGCGAACCACTTAGGGTCAGTGTGCAAGCGAAGAAAAACCAACGTGCGTTCGATTGAATCGGTCGATTGGTACCATTCAATCGTTTGACCAACGCGACCAACCAATCGATTGATCCAGACAGCCCCCTAACGCTTCACGGCAATCTCGGCGAGACGCTCCACTTCGATCAAATCGGCGGTCGCAGGGACGAGGAAACATTCGTCACAACCCTCCGCTTCGATTCCGTCCAGAACACGTCGCACGGCATCTTCATTGGACGTATACATGGTCTCGGCGATCGCCTTTCCAATCTCGTCGCCCGCGATCTTGAGATAGTCGAACACGTACTTCTTCAGGCGCGCGTCGGCGTCGTCGGCGAGGCAACACCAGAACCCCGTTGCCAGATACGGGCGTTCGCGCCCTTCAGCCTTCCAGGCATCGAGCGCCAGCTGGAACTGCTGACGCACGGGTCCAGCATCGCCGTTCATCGTGAAGCCATAGAGGCCGTCCGCCCACTTCGCCGAACGCCCGATCGCTTTGGGCATCATCGCGCCAGACCAGATGGGTGGACCGCCGGGCTGAACCGGTACGGGCCCGACCGGATCGGTCCCTTCAAAGGGGGGCTCGCCTGCCCACGTACGCTTCATCGTCTCAACACCTGCGTCGAGTCTCTGCAGGCGCTTCTCGAACGATGCACCCACAGCCCGGTAGTCGTGGTCACGGCCCCCGACGCCAACCGTTGCGACGACCCGACCGTTCGACAGAACGTCCATCGTCGCGAGCTCCTTGGCGACGCGAACCGCGGAGTGCATCGGCAGGACGTAGAGCGACGGCACGATCTTCACGCGCTCCGTGAGCGCGGCCGCGGCCGACAGGATCACCCGCATGTCCTGGGTGTGCGAGATAATGCGCTCGCCACAACCAAGACTCTCGAAAGGGCCCTCGTCGGCCATCCGACACCAGTCTAGCGTCGTGGCACGGTTGTACTCGGGCTTGGCGTACGGAACACAGATACTGATCTTCACGGTGGCCCCTTAGCGAACCAGCGACACGAACGCAGCCCAGCCGGCGCCAAGGTCTCAGGAGACGCCGATTCGACTCATCGTGCGGCGCGCACCCCAGTCGGAACCAACGTTATTCTGGAAAGGCGCAGGACGC
The DNA here is from genome assembly GCA_029262355.1 of Deltaproteobacteria bacterium. Taxonomy (GTDB): domain Bacteria; phylum Desulfobacterota; class Binatia; order UBA12015; family UBA12015; genus VGTG01. The sequence goes on along the minus strand of JAJCZO010000378.1, from coordinate 836 downwards.
TCCGTCAGCATCTCCGTCTCCAACCAGAGGCGCTTCAGATGCCGAATCTGGCCGGTCTCGCGATCATCGACATACGTCGTTCGGGCGTGCAGCACGTGGTAGTTGTTCACGAACTGAATGTCGCCCGGCTCCAAGTCCATGAAGACGTTGTAACGCGGGTCCTGTGTCATCGCGTCAACGCGACGCATCGCCTCTTCCTGCTTCTCGGTAATTCGGGGCGCATCCTCATGACGCTGCGAGAACAGGATGTACGGGCGGATGTATCGTACGAAGAGTCGACCGGCGAACTCGGTGAAGGCCGGCATCGTGTACCACTTGCGACCACCCGCCGGCTGTTCTCCGCGGAAGTCGTACGGCAGCGCACCGTAGAGCTCCGCCGCCAAATCCGGCGCCTCGCGCACGAGATCGTTATGGATCGAGACCGCATTGGCGACGGTCGACAGGCCACCACTCTTGGCCTTCTGCAGGCACATCAGCCCAACGAGATCGGAGCCGTCGGAGTGATACGGAAACGGCGTGGCGCCACCGATCTCGTTGCCCCGCGAGTCGCCCTCGGCTCCGGTTTTCCCCTGATCCAGAACGTCGCCGAGCAAATGGCCCTTCTTGTTCTGTGGCCACGGCCGCCCGAGGTGCATGCCGATTCCCCAATACAGGGTCTCCATCTCGGCCTGCGAGTAGCGTGCGCGCGGAATGCCGCGCAGAAGCGCGAAACCGCGCCCGTCGATGAGCTCGCGCTCGACGTCCTTCAGCCGAGCCGATAGACCGTCGAGAGGGAACGCGGCCTTGTCGATGTCGAGCAGGTCGTTGCCCGCTCGATTGGCATGGCGCAACGCGAG
>JAJCZO010000377.1 GCA_029262355.1 Deltaproteobacteria bacterium | reverse complement strand
GCGCGTCCTGCTCGATGAGCTCGACCGGCCACATGGTCTGGCGATTCACGGGGGGTGGCTCTATGTCGCGGAGACCGGTGCAGTGCGCAGGGTGCGGTTCGATGACGTCGAGCGGGTCGTCACCGGAAGCCCGGAGGTCGTCGTTGGCGACATTCCGTCTGGTGGGCGTCACTGGACGCGCACGATTGATGTCGGGCCGGACGAGAAGCTCTATGTCTCGGTCGGATCGAGCTGCAACGCGTGCATCGAGGACGACCCGCGCCGTGCTGCGATCACCCGCTACGACCTCGACGGGAAGAACGAGGAGATCCACGCCACGGGGCTGCGCAACGCGGTTGGCTTCGATTGGCAGCCTACGACCGGTGCACTCTGGGCGACCGACAACAATCGCGATCTCCTCGGCGACGATTTCCCCCCGGGCGAGTTCGACGAGCTCACCTCGGGCGGGTTCTATGGTTGGCCCTTCGCCAACGGAGACCGTGTGCCAGATCCCGACTTCGACGAGGGCTACGCACGAGAGATCGCCGCGTCGATCCCTCCGGCGTACAGCTTCGACGCGCACACGGCGCCGCTCGGCATCACATTTTACGACGGTAGCTCTTTTCCCGAGCGGTACCACGGCGCCGCCTTCGTTGCTCTGCACGGTTCGTGGAATCGCTCGCGTAAGATCGGCTACGAGGTCGTCGCCGTACACTTCTCGGACGATGCGCCCCTGCGCGAGGAGCCATTCCTCGCGGGCTTCCTGCGCGACGGCGACGTGGGCGGCCGCCCGGTGGATGTGGCCGTCGGCCCCGACGGAGCGCTCTATGTCTCGGACGACTACGCGGACCAGGTCTACCGCATCGCTTACGGCGAGGTCGCTCGGCCGGCCGTCCAGCCGTCGGCTCCAGCTGCTGTAGAGTCGAAGGCGTTGGCGGGCCTCGATGCCGAGGAGCTGCGAAGGGCAAGCGCCTCCGGGTCTGCTCTTTGGAAGGAGGCCGACTGCGCGTCGTGCCATGGCCCGAACCGCTCCGAAGGCCATCGGCCGCTATCCGGTCTCCAGAGTCGCTACACGATCGATGCACTGATGCGCTTCCTCGCGGCGCCACAGCCGCCGATGCCGCTGTATCCGTTCGACGAGGAGCAGCGACGCAACCTGTCGATCTACGTTCTCGATCAGTTCTCGTGAACGGAGTTTGCCGTAGGGTTCGAAGTCGAAATTTCGGGAGCGCCAATGCTGGAACGAGGCGTACGGTTGCGTCCGTCGTAGAGGAGAAGTCCAGTGGATCTTGGAATCAAAGGGCGGCGCGCGATCGTGTGCGCCTCGAGTCGAGGCTTGGGGAAGGCGTGCGCGACGGCGCTTGCGCGCGAGGGAGTGCAGGTCATCCTGAATGGGCGCGATGAAGACGCGCTGCGGGCGACGGCGGAAGTCATCCAATCGGCGTACGAGACCGAGGTTTCATTCGTCGTTGGTGACATCGGGCAGGACGCGACGCGCAGCGCGCTGCTCGCCGCGTGCCCGGAACCCGACATCCTCGTGAACAACAACGGGGGCCCGCCGCCGGGGCGTTTCCAAGATTGGGATCGCGACGCCTGGATCAGCGCGCTCGACGCGAACATGCTCGCGCCGGTACTCATGATTCGCGCCGTTCTCGACGGAATGGTCGAGCGCAAGTTCGGGCGCATCGTCAACATCACGTCGGCGATGGTGAAGACGCCACTCGGCCCGATGGGGCTCTCGACCGCGGCGCGCACTGGCCTCACGGCGATGAGCAAGGCGTTGTCCCGCGATGTCGCGCACGCGAACGTGACCTTGAACAACCTGCTTCCAGAGCGGATGGACACGGATCGTCAGCGCGGCATGGCTGAACTTCGCTCCAAACTGGGCGGCGTCTCGATGGAGCAGGCCTACGAGGAGATGAAAGGGTCGATCGCAGCGAGGCGGCTGGGCCGACCCGACGAGTTCGGCGATGCGTGCGCGTTCCTGTGTAGCGCGCAAGCCGGGTACATCTCCGGTCAGAATCTACAGCTCGATGGAGGCTCGTATTCCGGACTCGTTTGAGTGCTACTCGGGGTCCACGTAGGTCGCGGCCCGCTTCTCCATGTTCGCCATCACCGACTCGACCTGGTTCGGCGTGCCGATCAGGTGGCCCTGAAGCTCGGCCTCGAGCCCGAGCGACTCTTGCGCAGAGGTATCCCACGCCTCTCCGAGGAGCTTCTTGCTCGCACGAATCGCGTGCGGCGACTTCGTCGCGATCTCGCGCGCCAGCGCCAGCGCGTCCTTTAGAGGGTCCTCGCTCACTCGGGTGATGACCCCAAGCGTCTGGGCTTCGTCACCGCTGATGATGCGGCCGGTGAACGTGAGCTCCTTCAGGATGTCGAGTCGCACGACTCCGCGCGCGGTCTGCGTGATCCCCATGTCGGGTATCAGGCCCCACTTGATCTCCATTACGCTCATGCGCGCGTCGGGTCGCGCGATTCGGATGTCGGCGCCCATTGCGATCTGGAATCCGCCGCCGAAGGCGACACCGTGGACCGCGGCGATCACGGGGACCGGCAGGGTTTTCCATAGGTAGGCCACGCTTTGAAACAGATTGGCCGGTTTGCCCAGAGCCGGCGTCGGAACGTCGGACGCGGCGGCTCCGTTTCCGCCCCCGGCCATGCCTTGGAACGACTGGAAGTCGAGGCCGGCACAAAAGCCCTTTCCGTTGCCCGACAACACGACAGCACGAAGGGATCTGTCTTCGGCGAGCCGTGTGCCAGCGTTCGCGATCGACTTGAACATGTCGGTGGACAGCGCGTTGTACTTGTCGGGGCGGTTTAGGCGGACGTCGGCCACGCCCTCCTGAACGTCGATCGTGACGAGATCACTCATCTGGCATTCTCCGCGAGGCGATTGGCCGCCGTCGCAAGCTGGAAGTCGAGATCCGTGAGCCCGCCCGCATCGTGCGTTTGCAGGTCGATTACGACTCGGTTGTAGACGTTACTCCACTCGGGGTGGTGGTCCATCTTCTCGGCCACCAACGCGAGGCGACTCATGAAGCCGAACGCTTCGACGAAGTCGCTGAAGCGCAGCTCGCGGCGGAGCTTGCCGTCGGCGAGAGACCACCCGGAAAGGTCGGTGATGCGGGCTTGAACCTCTTCGTCGGAGAGCTTGGCGGGACGGCTCATGGTGCGTGAAACGCTAGCAGAGTCGTCGTGGATGTCGCGAGCCGGGGACCCAGCTCGCAGGAAGGCACGAGCAGGCTGTTGAAGAGCTCCCCCCGTCGCCTGGCACGTCCCTTCGACTCGATCCCCGCGTTGCGAAAACTACCGAGAGTGCCCGACGATCGCGTCGTTTTCGCCCCTTGGCCTCGGGTGCGAATGGACGCACCTGGCTCGGTCCGAAGCTTCTCAAGAGCTTTCTAGTCAGTGCAGCAGCTCGGGGCGGTCTGTCGTGGTGTTCGGGTTCGCGCTCGCGGCCGCCCGGCGGCGGCGAGCCGCCCACGTCGGGATCTCTTCGGGCGGGATCGGGCTGCTCACCAGATGGCCCTGGATGATGTCGCACCCGTGCTGGCGCAGAAAGCTGACATGCGCCTCGCTCTCGACGCCCTCGCAGGTAACGCCCAGCTCCAGCTCGCGAGCGAGCGCGATGATGGCCCGCGTTACCGCGGCGTTCTGGCCCTCGTTGGCATTGCTGATCAGCGACCGATCGATCTTGAGCGTATCGACGGGCAAGTTCGTCAGCCGGCTCAGGCATGAGTATCCAGTGCCGAAGTCGTCGACCGCGATCCGAATGCCGAGCCGCCGGAGCCGCCCCAGCTTCTCGATGGTGGCCTGGTCATGCTCGAGGAACAGGGCTTCGGTGATCTCGAGCTCCAATAGATTCGGGTCGAGACCAACGTCGCTCAGCGTCCGCTCGGTGAGCTCTACGAACGCGTTGCCCGAGAGCTGCCTTGGCGAGAGGTTCACGGCAATCCGACCTACGTCGAGGCCCGCCTCGACCCAGTCCTGGCGTTGGCGGCACGCCGTGCGGAGTGCCCACTCGCCGATGGCTCCAATCAGGCCAGACTTCTCCGCAGCCGGAATGAATGCGTTCGGCGAGATCAGTCCCCTTTCGGGGTGCTGCCATCGAACAAGGGCTTCGACCCCCGTCACCTTGTCCGTACTGAGGCTCACTTGTGGCTGGTAGTGCAGTATGAACTCGTCGTGCGCGAGCGCGCCGTGGAGATCGTGTTCGAGCGCGAGCTGTTCGTGGATTCGTACACCCATGCTCGGCGTATAGAAGGCGGCCGTTCCGCCTCCTTGCCGTTTTGCGCGGTACATTGCGAAGTCCGCGTTGCGCATCAGGGAGGCGGCGTCCGCCCCGTCGAACGGGAACACCACGGCTCCAAGGCTCGCGGTTCTGAAGACCTCGATGTCTCCGACGACGAAGGGCTCCGCCATCGATTCGAGGAGGCGCTCGGCCATCCGGCCCGCGTCACGGGCTTCGCTCACATCCTCGAGGAGGATTCCGAACTCGTCGCCGCCGAGTCGTGCGATGACGTCGTAGGGCCGCATCAGGCTCCGAAGCTGGTCGGCGACGTGCTTCAGAAGAAGATCTCCGACGTCGTGGCCTCGGGTGTCGTTCACTGCCTTGAAGGAGTCGAGGTCGACCAGGAGCAGCGCGCCTGGGGCCTGGTTCCGATCACTTCGCGCCAACGCCTGCACCACTCGATCCCGAAACGCGGCTCGATTCGCGAGACCGGTGAGCGGGTCGTGTTGGGCGAGGAACGCGAGCTGTTCGGCCGCGTGGACACGCTCGATCGCGTATAGAATCGATCGACCGAGGAGTTCGCCGGTGCGGTCATCTTCTTCGACGTAGTCTTGCGCGCCGCGTTTCATGGCTTCGGTCGCGATGTTGCGTTCGCCCGGCTTGCACAGAAGCACGACGGGGAGCAGGGGTGCTTGGGTCTTCAGATCCGTGAGGCCCGGGACGTCGGGGCCACCGGTCGTACTGAGTTCGACCAGCGCGGCGTCGAAGGTCTCGTTCGAGAGGCGCGCCACGGCGTCCGTCACGGACAGCTCGTAGGTGACCGCGAAGTCCTCGCGATCGACGCCACACAGGAGCTCCATGAGGTGAGCTGCGTCCGCGGGGCTGTCCTCGACGAGTAGAACCTTGATCATGACGCTCCTCTGGTCACAGGCGGAAACTCAGCCTGTGAGGGGCATCGGCGACTCGGGCTGCGGTCTTGAGCCTCTGCGAGGCTATGGCGGATGCTCTAGGGTCCACCGCCGTCGAGACGAAGGTCGAGAAAGGTCGTCAGGTCGTCGATCGCCGCCTCGGCGAAGAGTGGCACCATCAGTGAACGATGAGGTCGGCTCCCCTCCACGAGATGAGATCGAGACAAGCTGGAGGCGGCTCACCCGAGACGGCTTGCCACGGTCTGGGCAGTGACCTAACGCGGGTATCCGGGCGGCGGCAGAGGTGCTGGCACCACCACAATTGGATCCTGCACGATGTAGTGCTCGCCGGGGTTCAGGTACTCCCCGCGCTCCCGACAGCGTTTGCCGTTGATGTTCTGCCAGTTGCCGCTCGAACACAGAACCTCGAGGCCGTTCGAGCAGACCCGAGCCCCTTCGCGGTACGCTTCCCCGTCGAGCCGGCAGAGCTGTTGGTACTGGGCGAAGGCGGGAGCCGTAGCCAGCACGAAGGCGAGGGTGGTCAGTCCGATCCGGCGCGCCATGTCTTAGAGTGGGCCGAGTTTCGAGTCGAGTCGAGCC
>JAJCZO010000376.1 GCA_029262355.1 Deltaproteobacteria bacterium | reverse complement strand
TACTCGGCCACGAGGTAGAGGTGGACGAGCGGCCACACGGTGAAGACCGCGAGGCCGGCTACGACGATTCGTGTCTTCGTTCGCGTAGTCAATTGAACACCACCTCGGGAAGTACGCCCGTTCGGATGAGGAGAAGCCCGGCGAGGGTCGCGGCTACGACCAGAACGAACAGTCGTTGTGCGGACGCCGGGCCAAAGAGAAGTACGGCATTGATCATGACGAGGCCGAAGAAGACTTCGCGGGCTCCTGCCTCGATTGCGAGGAGCAGGAGCACGGTCGCGACCAGCGCGAGCATTCTCGTAGCGGGGAGGACGAGCAGTGGTGCGAGCGCGATCTCGGCAGCACAGACGCCGCGAGAAACGCCGACGAACAATGCGCTGCTCACCCGGTAGGGCCCCGCGCCAACCGTGCCATCGAGTGCGGCAAGCCGAGCCGCCTCGGCCGTCGGAAGCAGCGGCGCGAGCACCGCGCGGTAGGTCTCGATCGAGAGCGTGTAGGATAGGAACTGCCCATGAGTGTAATAGCCATGCGCGATCTTCTGGATGCCGGACGCGGCGAGCACGACGCAGACGATCCAACGTCCCGCACGCAGGAAGAGTCGACGTTCCTTGGAGCGAGCCGTGTCGACGAATGCGAGAAGCAGCAAAAAGATAAGCTCCAGGTAGGCGTGGTTGCCGCTCGCCGGGAACTCGATCGCCATGACGGACGCGTGTGCGACGGCGAGGGCGAGCAGGCCCGTTCGGCGCCACGGAGCCCAGAGCACCACTGCCGCGGCGACCGAGACGAGCCCGGTCCCGGCCCAGAGCGACGGGGGGAGCTCGGCGGCGCGCGGCAGAGCGCGACACCAGTATTCGACCGCGACGATCAGTACGAGCGCTTGCTCGAACGAACGGGCCTGCTCTCGTCCGTCGGGGGGGCTTCCATCGAGCCAGGCGGCGAGGTTCATCAGTAGAACACCGCCTCGGGCAAGATCTGGAGTCGGACGAGCAGGAGGACCGTGGCGACCGCCGCCGCCGTCGCGATCACCGGCCGGTGCACGTCGCCGGGGAGGAAGAGGACGAGGGCGTTCGCGAAGTTCAGGCCAAAGAAGACTTCTCGGGCGCCGGCTTCGATTGCCAGCAGCAGCAACAGTGCGGCGATCACGGCGAAAGTTCGGGTGACGGACCAGAGCAGGAGGGGCACCAGTGCGATCTCGGCGAGATAGACGCTGTTGGAGAGTGCTACGAAGAGCGGGCTCCCGACCGTGTAGGGGCCGTCTCCGACGTTGCCGGACAATGCGACTAGGCGCGCGAACTCGGCGGCGGGCAGAAGCGGTTCCAGGACGGGTCGAAACGACGGAATCCAGAGTGCGTACGCGAGCTGTTGTCCGTCGAACCAATGGCCGTGCACGATCTTCTGGATGCCGGACGCGATGAGCACGACGCAGGCGATCCAACGCACGGACCCGAGCAGGAGGACCTGCTGTTCGTCATCGTTTTCGTCCAGGAACGCCACGAGCGCGCACAGGACGACCTCGAGGTATGCGTGGTTTCCGGCGACGGGGAACTCGTGCCACACGACGACGAGCTGGTTTGCGAAGAGGCCGGTGAACCCGATTCGTCTCGCGCCGGGCACCATCGAAACGGCGGCGAAGACGGTGGCGCCGCCGAGCGTGATGAACGCCAGCGGAGTCAGTTGGGACCACAGGGCCAGGGCGCGACACCAGCTCTCGGTGGCGATGAGCAGGGCGAGTACGATCGCGAAGCCCTGAATCTTCGGGAGACGCGCTCCCGGCTCGTCGGCGTCGAGCATGGGTCGTTATGACAGGCCGGTCTACGGCGTGCGAGCGGTGATGCGCCCCTTCTTCGAGGTGACGTCGGGGAAAGTCACGTCCCAGCAGGAACCGGCGGAGTTCGTGGCTCGTGCACGAACGGGCGCAACGGGCTCGCGTGTGGCGAGACCCAAGGCGGCGCCCCGACCCTTCATGACGATGCTGTCGTCTGCGTGCTTCGTCCGCATGGCAAGCTTGCGGACGCCCTCTGCCGCGAGCGTGGGGTCTCGGAACACGTAGCCTCTGTGCGTCGGGTGCCACCGGGCGGGGTCGGCGGGGACCGCGAGTCGAGCGAGGTCCCCGGAAGCGTCTACGATCGAAATCTCGTAGGCGGTCGAGGCGTCGGGTGCTCCGAAGGCGCCTTCGTACCCGCCGCCCGGTCCGCGCCAGGTCCACTTGAGTGCGTCCTTCACGCCGAGCCGGCGGATGAGGGTGAGCTTGGACCGCTCCGCCGGCCAGCACGTCACGTCTTCGATGGTTGCCTCGAACGTATCGCGGGCGCGATCGGCCTGGTCCACATCGCCAACCGCCGCCACGACGCCGCCGGCGCGGAGTTCCAGCCGAGCGAGTTCCGGAGACTCGGCCACCACGTCTTCGAGTGCGTTTAGCGTTACGCTCAGCTCCACTGGGACCGCGTAGTCGGCCGGCGGGATCGTCAGCGTGGCCGGGATCGCGAAGTCCGAGCCCGGCGCGGCGTCTCCGCCGGTCGCGATGATCTCGATGTCGACGGGTCCCAGGAGGGAGGTGTCGCCGCCGCCGACGAGAACGCGGACGGAGGTCGCGGTGCCCTCGAGAAGTGTTGCCGAGGTTTCGGAGAACTCCACGCGGACGACGGGGTCGGGCTCGTTCAGGGCGACGCGGGTTTGGGAGGGGAGGTCATCGACCCACTGGACGATGCCGCTCGGCCATTCGATCCGCGCTCGGTCGACCACACCGGTGTGCGTGCCCAGGCCGAAGTGCAACATCAGCTCGTCCTGGGTGACGAAGCTCGCGTTGGCGAGCATGTGCTGGGTTTGGGTGCTCGACGGGTTGGTCTCGTCGGGCGTGATCGTCACGACGGCGCCGATGCCGTCGCGGTTCGACGCGGAGCCCCCGAGCGTGACCTGAACCCACGCGAGCGCGTTGCCTCCGTCGTTCTCGTACAGAATGGGCGCACCCGCGTGCTGGGTCAGGAAGACATCGAGGTCGCCGTCTCGATCGAAGTCGAACGTGAGAAGCCCCTTGCCGTTGCCGGCGTCGGTGATTCCGAACGCAGTTGCCACCTCGTAGAACAGACCGGAGCCGACGTTCTCGAAGAGCCGGGTCTGGTCTGTTTGCCAGGGGATCTCCTCGGGGTGGCCCGGGACGATCAGGCCGTTGGTCTGCGCCACGTCGATGTCCCCGTCGTTGTCGAAGTCGAAGCCGCTCGCGGACCAGGAAAATCCGCCGTTCGCGATCCCCGACCCCGGTGTCGCGTTTTCGAACGTGCGATCGCCGCGATTCAGGTACAGCTGGTTGCTGACCCCGAACGGGATCTCGTCCTCGCGGCCGAAGATGGACGTCGCGAGCCAGTCGATCCTTCCGTCCCCGTCGAAGTCGTCCTGGGTCGAGCCCATTCCGGCCCGCTCGAGGCCGACCCCGGCGGCCAGCGTGCCGTCGGTGAACGTGCCGTCACGGTCGTTCCAGAACAGGCGGCTGTTCCCCCAGTCGGCAACCCACGTCAGGTCGGGCCATCCGTCGTCGTCGAAGTCGACGAAGCCGGGCGAGTATCCCGGCGTTCCAAGCGCACTCGTGGCAACCCCTGGCAGTGTTTCGAACTCGATCTCCGCCAAGGGCGTGACGTCGTCGAAGTGCGCGGGTGACGCATCGCCGCGGTTGTGCAGGAGGCGGTTGTGGGACGTGCCGGGGAGGGGGGGCAGCGGGGGAAGGGGGTGCGCCCACCACTCGGCCGGAAGGACGTCTAGGAACCCGTCGCGGTCGTAGTCGCCGAAGGCGACGCCCATCCCATAGTGTGGGTTGCCGTCGTCGAGGGCAGCGCCACGCGCGATGGCGTCCTCGGTGAAGACGCCCGTGCCGTCATTGACGAAGAGATGGAATCTCGTGCCGAGCCCTGTGATGTAGACATCGAGATCGCCGTCGTTGTCGAGGTCGGCGCAACCGACGCCGTTGCTGGCAGTCGGAAGTGCGGTCCCGAGGTCTCCGGCGCCGGCAGTCGCGTCGAGGAACGTTCCGCCCACGTTTCGAAAGAGGATCGGCGGCGCATCGAGTCGCGACACGACCAGGTCTACCCAGCCGTCGCGGTCGACGTCGCACGCCGCGGCGCCGCCGCTCGTCTGGAACGCCGCGCCGGGAGGTTGAACGGTCGTGTTCGGAACGGCGGCCTGGAGGTAGCTCACCCCCTTGGCCACGGTGACGTCGTGGAACGTCACGGCGCGGCCCGAGTCGGCCCCGGAGAGTAGCGAGAAGACGGCCGCAGCGGTGGCTACGAAACGTACTGAGGGAGTGGTCGCAGGCATCGAAAAACCGGGTGAATGCTGAGCTTATGGCCCTCCGAAGCTTCGACGCAAGCGAAGATTCTCGCTTGAGGGAGCCGCGACCGCTCGGCTATCATGGAGGCTCACCTCCGCACGCCCTGACTCCTCATGCACTTCCGAATTCTCTGCCTCGCACTGTCCGCGGTCATCTGCTCTGCCGCCCCGGCCCGGTCGCAGCCGCTCGGTTTCAGCGATGCCACGGTCTCGTCCGGGGTCGCGTATAGCCATGGCTACGTTGGCCCGCTGCTGAGCCCGCTTGGGTATGACGAGCCTCGTGCGATTGCCGGCGGGATAGCGGCCGGTGACTTCGACGGTGATGGGCAGATCGATCTTTATGCCGTCCGCGGCGACGTCGGGCCGAACCTGCTCTTCCACAACCTCGGCGGCGGCACGTTCGAAGAAGTCGGTGCCGTGGCCGGCGTAGACCTCACTGGCGTCTCGAGCTCAGGGCCGGTTTTCGTCGACATCGACGGAGACGGACGGCTCGACCTGTTCGTTGGTGGCGTCGGCGGGACCCCCGTGTCCGTGTTCCGTAACGAAGGGGGCGGGACCTTCGAGGACGTGAGTGCGTCGACGGGACTCGTCACCGCCATCGATGTCTTCAGCGCGGCGTTCGGCGATGTCGATCGCGACGGAGATCTCGATGTGGCTCTCACGCACTGGCGCACGCCGCTGTTGGCGGGTGTGTCGACGGAGACGCTCTGGCGAAACGACGGAGGTTTCTCCTTCGTCGACGTGAGCCTGGCATGGGGGATTCCCGCCGTCTTGTCCGGCGGCGCCTTTCTGGGCCTCGACCTCACGTTCACGCCAAACTTCGTCGACATCGACTCGGACGGATGGCTCGACCTGCTGCTCGCCAACGATTTCAATCAGAGCAAGGTGTTTCACAACGAAGGCGACGGCACGTTTGCCGACTACACCGACCTCGGCGTGCTCACGGACCAGAACGGCATGGGCGCGGCGATTGGCGACTACGACAACGACGGCGTGCTCGACTGGTTCGTCTCCAGCATCTGGGACCCCGCGGGGGAGACCATCGAGAGTTGGGGCGTGACCGGGAATCGACTGTATCGAGGCAACGGGGACGGAACCTTTACGGACGTGACGGAGGCCGCCGGCGTACGGGAGGGCTACTGGGGTTGGGGCGCGACGTTCGCGGACTTTGACAATGATGGGCACCTCGATCTTTTCCACACGAACGGTTGGGGCTCGCAGCCGGGGCCGCCGACGCAGGATTTCTTCGCGGATCCGGCCCGTCTCTTCGTGTCGAACGGGGACGGGACGTTTTCCGAGCGGTCGGCTGCGCTCGGAGTCGTCGATACGGGCCAGGGGCGCGGCGTCGTCGCGTTCGATCAGGAGCGTGACGGCGATCTCGATCTTCTGGTGACGAACATGAACGGCCCGGCGCGATTCTTCCGCAACTCGCTGGGCGGGTCATCGTCGCTCACGGTGCGCTTACAGGGGCAGGCACCGAACACGCAGGCGGTTGGTGCGCGGGTTCACGTCTCGACGGTTGGCGGCACGCAGATGCGCGAGATCCGCGCGGGGAGCAACTTCGAGTCGCAGGATCCCGCCGAGGCGCACTTCGGGCTCGGTGGGGCGAACGAAGCGTCGCACGTGCGGGTGGTGTGGCCGCTCGGCGGATTCACTGATCTCGAACACGTGGTGGCGAACCACCTCCTCGATCTCGTCGAGCCGACGACGTCGTGCGGCGACGGGGTCGTGGCCGCGACCGCGACGTACGCGGAAGAGTGTGACGACGGCGCTGCGAACGGGACGGCCGTCTCCGAGTGCCAGGTGAATTGCCTCCGGCAGGCCGGTGTGTCGCCCTGCACGGCGGACGTGCCGATCGCGAAGCCGCGCGTTCGTGTCAAGGCACTCGGTAGGGCCGGGCGCGGCGAGGTGCGGATCCAGGGCCACGTCGAGCCACCCGAAGGCTGGGACATCGACCCGATCGCGAATGGACTACACGCGTACGTCCGCAATGCCGCGGGCGAGGTCGTGTTGAGCGTCGCGCTTCCACCTGGGGCGTGGAGCGTACCGGCCCGAGCGGGTTGGCTCGTGGGGCCAGCGGCCGAGAGCTTCCGTTACCGGGGAGCCGCGGGGGCAGCCCGCCTCACGCGTCGACCGTCGGGCGAGCTCCGGATGCGCATCGCGGCGAAGCAGGGCACGTATGCGATCGAGCCCTCCGATGAGCCGCTCTCGGTCGAGATCGTCTTCGAGCCGCTGGCCCCGACGACCGCGCTCTGCGCGGCTCACTCGTTTTCCGAACCCGCTTGCGCGTTCCCTGGTGCAGCGCAACAGCTGCGGTGCCGCTGACCGCTTTCGTTTTCGAACCGAACACGGGGTCGAGGCGCCCGTTGCGTCGATCTAGGGTGGTGCCCGGCCGAACGTGTGTAGTATCCCGGCGGGATGCGGATTCGTACCTGCGGCTGGAATCTCTCCCTCGTCTCGATCGCCGTCTTGGCGCTCATCGGAGCGGGCTGTGGCAGCAGCGGCAGCTCCGGCGGTGGAACCACGACGTCCCCGCCGGTCGAGCTGCCCCCCGATCCGGTCGATCCAGGTCCGGACCCGGTCGATCCGCCGGTCGACGGGTGCGACGTGGAGTTCTCTGGCACTTTCGATGCGATTCAGCAGACGATCTTCGAGCGTCACGGCTGCACGGCGCAAGCCTGTCATGGAAGCGCCGCTTCGGGCGGGTTGGATCTCAGCAGGGATGCCGCGCACGCGAATCTCCTGGAAGTGGACTCGACAGGAAGCTCGTTCCCGCGCATCAAGCCGGGGGACAACGACCGCAGCTACCTCTGGTTGAAGCTTGCCGCGAAAACGACGCCCGACGCGGTGTCGGTCGCCGGCTCGCCGATGCCGGTCGGGGAGACTACGCTCAGCCCCGACGAGCTCATGCTTCTGCGCACGTGGATCAAAGCAGGCGCGCCCGCTGAAGGGACCGTCCTCGATACCGAAGAACTGATCGACGGCTGCCTTCCGCCGATCGAACCGGTCATCATCCGGCCCCTCGATCCGCCCGCCCCAGGCGAGGGGCTTCAACTCGTCATGCCGGAGTATCCCTTGGAGGCCGGGTCGGAGCGCGAGATCTGCTTCGCGCAGTACTACGACCTGACCGACACGGTGCCCGCGGAGTTCCAGAACCCGGCGGGAACGCACTTCCGAATCGTGGGCAGCGACCTGCGTCAAGATCCGCAGTCGCATCACCTGATCCTCTACGGCCTGCAGGCAGAGTCCCCAGCAGCGTTTGAGGCCTTTCTCTGTGCCGGCGGCGAGAAACACGGTGAGCCGTGCGAAGCGACCGACCTCGACGCGTGCGGGGACGGCGCGTGCGCGAGTCGTCCGATAGACGCGGTCGCCTGCATTGGCGTAGGTGAGCGGGGTGGCGCGGGTCGCGACCAGCTGATGGTCGCGCAGCAATCCAACGAGGTACAGGAGTTGCCGCCAGGGGTCTTCGCCGAGATCCCGTTGAAGGGCTACTGGCTGTGGAACTCGCACGCGTTCAACCTGACGACGCAAAGCACGATGATGCATGCGCGCCTCAATTACACGTATGCCACCGACCAGAGCTTGCCGGTGACGCGCGTGTTCGATCCGTCGAACATCTTCGGACAGTCGACGCCGCCCTACGGGTCGGAGACGATCTGCCAGCCGCTCACGTTCCCGCGCGGCACGCGGCTGTTCAACCTGATCTCGCATACGCACAAGCGCGGGAAGCGCTTCTGGGTGGAGATGCCGGATGGCACGGAGATCTATGAGACTCTCGTCTACAACGATCCGACGAACCAGTACTACGATCCGCCGCTGGCGTTCGACGCTGCCGACCCAGCAGAACGAACGATCACATACTGCGCGTACTATGAGAACGGGCTTTTGGCCGACGGGTCGATGGACCCGGCCAGCGTGAAGCGTCGTTCGAATACGCCGGACAACGCAGCGGGCACCTGTTCGCCGGTGGCCTGTACGGCGGGCAACGTGGGCGGGGCGTGCTCCGGTCCGAACGATCACGCGGAGTGCGACAGCTCGCCCGGTGCTGGCGATGGCGAGTGCGACGCGTGCGTGCTCGGCGGTGGCGTGAGCACCGAGGACGAGATGTTCCTGCTGATCGGCGCGTACTTCGTCGAGTAGACCGGAGAGCCGCGCCGTCGAGCCGGCGCGGCTTGTGCTGCCAACGAGACGCAACACCCGCTAACCAGCCTGAGCGCAGGCGTGCCCGAATCCCCCCAGATTTCCGGCCTTTCTCGTTGGCACGGCCGCTGCTCTCCGCGGTGTGGGGGTGCTCCCCACCCCAGAGACGGAGGGCGCCATGCGACTCATTCGAAAACTGCCACTGACCGGCGGCCTCGCGGCCATGCTTGCGCTGAGCCTCGGCGTGCCACAGACGGCGCGAGCCGATCAGGAGTGCTTTCTCGGCGAAGTTCGAATGTTTGCGGGGAACTTCGCTCCGCGGAACTGGGTCCTCGCTCAAGGGCAGGTTCTGGCCATCGGCCAGCACCCAGCGCTCTTCTCGATCCTGGGAACGACGTATGGCGGGAACGGCCGGACGAGGTTCGCTCTGCCCGACCTGCGGTCTCGCGTTCCTGTCGGCGCGGGTACGGGCCCTGGGCTCAGTCAGCGCAGGCTCGGCGACGAAGGTGGCGAGGAGACGCACGTGCTGACGATCGACGAAATGCCGGTACACGATCATGCGATGAACGCGCGAGGTACGCTGACGCCGAACAGCCAACGATCGAAGACCCCCGAAGGCAACGTCCTCACTTTTGGCGGCCAGAAGATCTACACGGATCTCGCTGCCGATGCGCAGATGGCCCCCGGCAGCATTGGCGTTGAGGGGGGCGACATCGCGCACAACAACATGCAGCCCTTCCTGGGCATCAACTACATCCTGTGCATCTCGGGGACGTATCCCTCGCGGCACTGATCGTGACGCGCCGGGTCGTCGACGAGGCGGCCCGGCTGCGGTACACGACACCGCGTGACCTACAAGGTGATCCAGTGGGCGACCGGCGGTGTAGGCCGCGCCGGGATTCAGGGAATCCTCTCCCACCCCGATCTCGAGCTGGCGGGAGTCTGGGTGCACAGTGACGAGAAGGTGGGCGTCGACGCGGGCCGGCTCGTTGGTGGAGATCCGGTAGGTGTTCTTGCCACGAACGACGTGGATGCGCTCCTGGCGTCGAATGCCGACTGCGTCTTCTATTCCCCGATCATGGCAGACAAGAAGATCGTCCTGCGAATTCTAGAGTCGGGAAAGAACATCGTGACGCCGCTCAACTGGTTCTATCGCGGAGCCCGCGACTGGGCTGATATCGACGCGGCGTGCACGAAGGGTGATGTGACGCTGCACGGGACGGGGATTCATCCTGGAGGGATCACCGAGCGGTTTCCGCTCGTCGTGTCGGCGCTCTCGCGCGCCGTGACCCACGTGCGTGCCGAAGAATGGTCGGACATCCGTTCCTACGGAGCGCCGTTCGTCGTTGGCGAGATCATGTTGTTCGGCAAGACTCCCGAGGAGGCGCGGGAGAGCTCGATGCCTGCGATGCTCGCCGACGGATTCCTTCAATCCATCGACATGGTAGCCGACGCGCTTGGCTTCGATCTCGACTCCGCGAAGACGACGAAGCATGAGATCGGGCTTGCCACGAAGCCGATTGATTCGCCCATCGGCGTCATCGAGCCCGGCCTCGTCGCGGCCCAACGGTTCACCTGGCAAGCGCTGGTTCGAGGGCAGCCCGTCATTACGGTGCGGACGAATTGGTTCATGGGCGAAGAGGGCTTCGACACCCGATGGACGTTCGGCCCCGAAGGCGAGCGCTTCGAAGTCGAGGTGACCGGTGATCCGTCCGGCACGGTGACGTTCCACGGCTGGCATCCGGAGACTGCGGCGGCGGGGCTCGAGCGCAATCCGGGCATCGTCGCGACGGCGATCCATGGGATCAGCGCGATTCCGGCCGTCTGCCGCGCCGAGTCTGGGATCAAGAGCTATCTGGATCTCCCACTGGTCTCCGGTCGTGCGGCCCCCGAGCTGCAGCGCCAGGCCTAGCAGGAAAGGCGAGCCGTGCCGCCACCGTATCAGCCCACGCTCGAGAGTCTCCGGCAGCACCAGGTTCCCGATTGGTACCACGACGCCAAGCTCGGGATCTTCATGCACTGGAGCCTCTCGTCGGTGCCGGCCTTCGCGCCGCGCGACCTCGACATCAACGAGCTGCTACGAGAGCGCTACGACGAGATGCAGGTCTTCTCCCCGTACTCGGAGTGGTACGAGAACTCGCTCCATTTTCCGGAGAGTCCCGTCGCGAAGCATCACCGCGAAACTTACGGCGACAAGCCGTACGAAGATTTTCGGGCGGACTACGAAAAGGCGATCGAGACGTGGGATCCGAATGTCTTCGCCGACGCAATCGCTGGGTCCGGCGCGCAGTACTTCGTTCTGGTCGCGAAGCACCACGACGGCTACTGCCTATGGCCGACTCGCGTTGCGAACCCACATCGACCCGGGTGGAACTCGCGCCGCGACATCGTCGGGGAGCTCGCGGCTGCGGTGCGCAGCCGGGGAGTTCGCTTCGGCGTGTATTACTCGGGTGGTCTCGACTGGCGGTTCGAACCCCATCCTCAGCGGACGATCCTCGATGCGATGGCCGGCATTCCTCGTGGCGACTATCCGGCCTACGCGGACGCGCAGGTCCGCGAGTTGATCGAGCGCTACGAAC